>JBIJBP010000175.1:0-8954 GCA_044345155.1 Prosthecobacter sp.
TTCACGCGTGTGAGCTTCGCGCTGCTGCGTTCGGTCTGATACTTGTGGATGTCCGCCATGCCGGCGATCCAGAGCTTGTCCTGGTGCTGTCGGGCGATGTCGAGGGCGGCCCGGAAGTTGCCCTCGCAGCTGCTGAGCCCTTCACCGATGTAATGATAATGAATGCGGCACCACAGCCCGCGCTCGAGGTGGGTTTGCAGCGTCCTGCGGAAGGCCTCCACGCGCCCGCCATAGCTGTCGTCCATGCCGAGCGATCCGCTGGAGGCGTCGAACTGGTGATGTTTGTCGAGGTAGTGGCGCAGCGTTCGAGTGGTCTCCCATGTCGTGCCTCCGCCGAGATTGAGGGCCATGAGCTTGCTTTTTCCAGGCGTGAGCCTCCAGATCGCCTGCGCCGCGCCGCCGATCTCGCGATCCATGTCGTCATCGCCCTTCGCGCCGCGGTGATGCGCGGAGTGGTTCGCCAGCTCCATGTCCCCCTGTTTCATCACGGCCTCCCATTCCGCGTGCTGCGACTCGAAAGCGTAGTTCTGCCGGCTGCCGGGCTCCTTCGGACCGGGATTCACCATGAAGGTGCCCTTGAAGCCGTATTCGCGCAGGATGGGGATGGCCTTGCTCAGGTGGGTGGGATGCGAGTCATCAAAACGAATGCTCAGCGCGGCGGTGCGGCCCTGCGGCCAGTTTGCGATGCGCACCTGGGTGCCGCTCGTGGCGTCCTGGATCACACGATCCCTTTCCGAGGTGGTCTGCGCTGCCTGGACCTGCGGGGCAGCGGCCTGCACGATGAAGACGCCATCCTTTTCGGCGATGGGCACGATGAGGTTCTCCCACTCGATGCCTGAACGGCGTACAAGCATCGCCTTGCCGGCCTCGTCACGCACCTCGACATCACTCGCAGGCCAGACGTTGCGCCCTGATTTCGGCAGCTCAACGCGCACGTTCAGCGCCCTCATGTCGCCCTGGCGGTTCACCTGCACGCGCAGCTTGAATTTTTCCAGGCTCGTGGCGCTGACCGTGGCGGGGCCGTTCGGGCGTTCGAGCTGCACCTTCACCCCGCCGAGGTCGGGTGTTTGAGCCAAGGCCTGCGTGGCCACGACGACAAAAAAGCAGAGCTGTTTAAACATGATCTCAAGGAGCAAGGGTCCATTTCACGGCGTTCACCAGCAGGCGCCGCACATCCTGGATCTGCATGTCCTCGGGAGCACCGAGGCTGGTGTAGAAAACGCGAGCCTTGTTAGGCCCGCAAGCCCGGGTCCAGGCCACCGGCTGCGGAGGCGTGACCGCTCCGGCCCCGGCGGTGCCGATAAGGATGGGCGTGGCGTCGGCGGCGAGCGGCAGCACTTTGTAGAGCGACTGATATCCGCGGATGTTCGCGGGATTCACGCCTTCGAGCAGCGGTGTTTTGACGCCTTCAGGAACGCTGAGCGTGTAAGGCAGGCCCTTGGTTTCATAACCGGCGTTTTCACCGCCAAGCACGTCGTGAGTAAATTCCGGCCAGATCGTCAGGCCGGGATCGACCACGTCCTTCGGGCGCGGGATGAAGGCATGGTTGGCGGTGCGGATGCCGAGGAGTGGTCTGCCCGCATCGAGGTGAGCGCGCACGGCGTCCATCTGCACCTTCGGCAGAAACCGGCGGCGCGAAAACAGGATCAGCAGATCCGCCTTCTTGAGCGCCTCCACGAGCCCCTCAAAGTGATGCTTCACCGGCCGGTCGCCGACCACGACGGTGACCTGGTGGCCAAGCGGCCGCAGCTCCTTCTCGGCGAAGCCCTTCATGGAGTTCACGGCGTCATAGTTGTCCGGCTCCTCGACGGCCATGATGACAATGTTCGCCGCCTGGGCGGCAGCACCCAGCAGCAGGACGGCAAGCAGCAGGACAAGGCGGGGCAGGTGGACGTGCATGCCAGTCCATACGGGCTGACTTGCGCCGATTTGACGAGGGCGTGCAACTTCAGGCCGGTCCTTTGAGCATCAGCCTAACAACTGCGTGAACGGATGCCCTTCGTTCTGGTCGATGCGCTCGGGCAGGCCCTTGTGGTTGTAGGTGAGCTTGGTATGGTCGATGCCGAGCAGGTAAAGGATCGTCGAATGGATGTCGTGGACATGCAGCCGGTCCTCGACGGCATAGAGGCCGAGGTCGTCGGTGGCCCCGTAGGTGCGGCCTCCCTGCACCCCGCCGCCCGCCATCCACATGGTGAAACCGGTCGGGTTGTGGTCGCGGCCATCGCCCTGTTCAGACATGGGGGTGCGGCCGAACTCGCCGCCCCAGATCACCAGGGTTTCGTCGAGCATGCCGCGGGCCTTCAGATCGGCAAGCAGGCCGGCGATGGGCTTGTCGACGGCGTTGCAGAGGCGGGAGTGATTGACCTCGATGCCTTTGTGGCTGTCCCACTTGCTGCCCGCGCCGCTGTAGAGCTGCACGAAGCGCACGCCGTTTTCGACGAGGCGGCGGGCGAGCAGGCAGTTGCGGCCGAAGACGGCCGTGGCCTCGTTGTCCATGCCGTAGAGCTTCTTCGTGGCCTCGCTCTCCTGGCTGAGGTCAACGGCTTCCGGCGCCTCGGCCTGCATCTGGAAGGCGAGCTCGTAACCCTTGATGCGGGCGTCCAGCTCGGTGTTGCTGGCGCGGCTGGCGTTGTAGTCGCGGTTCAGGGCGGCGAGCAGGTCCAGCTTGTCACGCTGGCGCAGGCGGTCCACGCCCTTGGGGTTGTCGAGATACTTGATCGGCGTGCCTTCGGAGCTGAACTCGACGCCCTGATACACGGCGGGCATGAAGCCGTTGCCCCAGTTGCGCACGCCGTTCACCACAGTGGCTTCGCTGTCCTTGATGACGACAAACCCGGGCAGGTTCTGGTTGGCGGTGCCGAGGCCGTACTGAGCCCAGGCACCGAGCGAAGGCCGTCCACCGAAGACGGAGCCGGTGTTCATCGAGCAGACGCCGCCGGCGTGGTTGATGCCGCTGGAGGCGCAGGAATGGATGACGGCGAGATCGTCGGCATGCTGGGCGACGTGGGTGAACCAGTCGGAGATCCACAGCCCGCCCTGGCCGTGCTGCTTCCAGGTGCGCTTGCATTCGAGCAGCGGCGACTTGGTTTCACCCATCGCCGTGATCGGGGCCTTGAAGCTGGCGGGCAGCGACTGGCCGGCCAGCTTGTTCAGCAGGGGCTTGTAATCAAAGGTGTCGAGGTGACTGGGGCCGCCCTCCATGAAGAGGAAGATGACGCTCTTCGCCTTCGCGGGCCGGTGCGCGACACGCAGCGGGGCGGCGGCCGCCTGCTGCTCGCCCATGAGGGCGGCCAGGGCGACAGCGCCAAAGCCACAGCCGGCGGTTTGCAGGAAATCGCGACGCGACGTGGGGTGGTCGAAACGGTTGCAGCTCATGGTCTTAGTGAAGGTAGAAAAACTCGTTCGTGTTCAGCAGCACCTGGCAGAGGTCGTTCATGGCCTGGCGGAAGGGGTCGGCCTCCTCGACGCTCTTCGTGTCGGAGCCGTTCCAGGCGAACATGGAGTTCAGGGGATCCGAGGCGCGCCAGATGACCAAACCGGCGTCCCATTTTTCGGCGTCGGCGTTCAGCGCCTTGTCGGTGACATAACCCGTCACGATGCGAGCGGCCTCGATGCGTCCGTCCCATTGATGGGTTGGGGCGCGCTTGCTGAGCCCGCCGACGACGATCTGTGAGGAGCCCTGGCTGAGCTTCGAGCGGATGTCCATCGGCACCACGGCGGACTGAACGGCGGCCCCGGGCGTGTCGAGGTCGCGCACGGTGAAGGTGATGTTTTTGCCGGTGCAGGAAACCCGCGCCACGAAGTGGTATCGACGACCCAGCTCGATGTGGATGTTCGACGCCACGACCTGGTAGCCGATGTTGGAGTTTTCATCCTCGCCGACGACCTGCACGATGACGTTGCGCGGCTTGTAGCGTGACTTTTCACCGGTGACCCCCAGGCTCCAGCCGAAGGATTCCAGGCTGTCCTTGCCGCCGTTCCAGCGTGAGACCAGCGTTCGTACGGAGGCGTTGACGTCGATGCTGTTCAGGCTGGCGACGGCTTCCACGGTGAACTCATCACCCTCCTTCTCGTTCGTGTTGACCAGCAGGCGCTCATGCGGGCTGTTTTCCTTGAAGGCTTCGGCATCCTCGCCGCTGTCGGCCGCCCTGTCGGAAGCGGGCCGGGTGGTTCCGGCGCGCTTCTTCAGGAAACCCTCGGCCGTGGCGCGCTCCTTGTCAGTCGGCGGGCGACCCAGGACGGCCAGCCAGGCATCGTCGATGCCTTCCACGCGCGAGGCGAGCTTGCGGGCGCGGGCGAGCAGCCAGTCACCGTTGAGCAGCTGCAGCGCCTGCGTCGGTGTCGTGGTGCTCTGGCGCTCGGCGGTGCTGGAGAAGCCGGCGGGCATGTCGAGGGCGCGCAGCAGCTCGTTCGGGTTGTTGCGCTTCTTCATCGTGTAAACCGAGCGGCGCGTGCTGTTGCCGTCGCCGGCGGGGCCGCCTGCCTCGGGATCAAGCTCGCCGCTGACAGCCAGCAGCGCATCACGCACCTGCTCGGCATCCAGACGACGGGGGTTGAAGCGCCACAGGTAGCGGTTGGACGGATCGACCTTCGCCGCGACGGCGTCTGGTTCCTGACGGGCGGTCTGACGGTAGGCGGCGGAGAGCATGATCTCGCGGTGCAGCGGCTTCAGGTGCCAGCCGCCCTTCACAAACTTTGTCGTGAGATAGTCGAGCAGTTCGGGATGCGTTGGAGGCTCGCCCAGCTTGCCGAAGTCGCTCGCCGTGGCCACGATGCCACGGCCGAAGTGATACTGCCAGATGCGGTTGACGATGACCCGGGTGGAAAGCTGGTTGTCCGGATGTGTGATCCATTCCGCCAGGGCGGTGCGGCGGCCGGTGGAGGTCTTCGTGGCCTTGATCTTCGGCAGGCTGGTGTCGATGATCGACAGGAAGCCGGGCTCGATCTGCTGCTCGCCCTTGCGCGTCTTGATCGCCACGGCGGGTGCCGCCGGTCCGGCGTCAGTCGCCACGAAGGCCTCCATCAGGGGCTTGGGCTTCAGGGCGTCGAACTTCTTCAGCTCGGCCTCCAGCGCCCTGTATTCCGCCTTCGCCTCGTCGGTCTTGAGGCTCTTCATCGGGTCAAAGGTCCTGCGCTCATGCTCCATCTGGCGCTCGACCAGGCCGGCGAGCTGCTTCTCCAGCGCGTCACGTTGGTCGGCCGGTTTCCGCGTCATGACCTGAAGGTCATCGGTGAAGCGGGTCAGGGCGCGTTCCACGCGCGGCTCCAGGATCGGCTTTGTCAGAGCATCCATCTTCGCGCGGGTCTCCGCCGTGGCGGCCTCCCATTTCGCCTGCTGCTCGTGGAAGGCCTTCTTCTCCGCCGGTGTCGCCAGCGTCAGGTCATCACGCCACTGCACCGGGGCCAGGAAGGAGCGCAGCCGGTAGTAGTCCTTCTGAAGGATGGGGTCGAACTTATGGTTATGGCAGTGTGCGCAGCCCATGCTCAGGCCGAGGAAGAGCTCGCCCGTGGTGTCCGTCATGTCGGTGAGGATGATGTCCCACTGGCCACGGGCGTCGCGCTGGTTCCATTCATACACGGGATGACGCAGGAAGGCGGTGGCGATGAGCACGTTGGGGTCCTCCGGGGCGATCTCGTCGCCCGCGAGCTGCTCCTTCACGAACCGGTCGTAGGGCTTGTCGTCGTTCAGCGACTTGATGACGTAATCGCGATAGGGCCAGACCGAGGGACGGTAGGCGTCGGCGTTGTAGCCGTCACTCTCCGCATAGCGCACGAGGTCCAGCCAGTGCTGCGCCCAGCGTTCGCCATAGCGGGGCGAGGCCAGCAGTTCATCGACGAGCTTCTCATAGGCTTTCGGATCCTTGTTTTGAACGAACGCGTCGATCTGCTCCTTGGTCGGCGGCAGGCCGTGCAGGTCGAAGTACACCCGGCGGACCAGCTCATGCCGGTCGGCCTCGAGCGCGGGCTTCAGCTTCATCTCCGCCTGCTTCGCCGCGATGAAGCGGTCGATGTCATTGCGCACCCATTTGCCGCCCGCATCGGGTGGCGACACCTTTTTCACCGGCTGGAAGAACCAGTAATTCCGCTGCTCCTCCGTGAAGCCGCCCTCGGTGACCACGACCTTTTTGGAGCCGTCCTCCGGCCAGGGCGCACCGATTTGAATCCACTTCTCCAGGATCGCGATCTCCGCGTCCGGGATCTTTCCGCCATTGTTCTTCGGCGGCATCTGGAAGTCCTCATTTGTCCAGCGGACCGCCTCCAGCAGGGGCGACTTCGACGGCTCCCCAGGCACCACGGCGGGTCCGGTGTCACCCCCGGTTTTGAGGTAGCCGATGTGATCCACGCGCAGGCCGCCCTTCTGCTTGGTGTTGCTGTGGCATTCAAAGCAGCGGTTCACCAGGATCGGCCGCACCTCCTTCTCGAAGAAGGTCATCGCAGCACGCTGCGCGTCGTCGTCAGCCCCTGGGGCGAGTGCGGGAAGCAAGGCGAAGCCTGTGAGCCAAACAAACGATGAGAAAAGTCGGGACCGGTTCATTTCACCTATATAAGGTTTCAGAAGCCCGGTTTTGGACGCGAAAATTGGCGAAAATGAGGTGTAGCTGGGCTACCACTGAGATTCAGTCCGCCTTCGGGTAAATGCCTCCGCGGCAAGAACGGCGAGCACCAAGGAAATGAAGCCAGCCCCCCAGGCCACCGTAGATAAAAAGTCGCCGACCACACATTCGCAGCCGCAAAGCCAGTTTGCCACTTCGAACTGGAGTTCCTTCTCTGTTCCTTTGGTCTTCAGATTGGAAAGCTCGACGCCCAACGTGCCACCTTGTTCCATTGTCGGATGGGACAGGAAGAACTCATTCTCGGCCTTCCTTGGCCCAAAAGTCTCCCGACTGCTGGAAGACAACGGGATCATTCGCGCCCTCGATCAGCAAGGTGGCTCTGACCTTTGCGCCTTTCCAAGGTTCAGCAGTGCTCTCCGGCTGAATCAAGCGAATCCCATGGGCGAAGACATACGGCGGGTGCAACCGGGTTGTTCCTGCCCAGGTGTTCTCGCTTGTCTTGCGGCAGACCAGCGTCCCAAGAGTGACCTTCCTGGCCTGCTGAAGTTCGGCACGACTCTGATGTGCGCCAACTGCGCCAACTGCGGCAAAGAGGGTCAAAGCAAGCAATCCAGTCAGCAAGATGGCGAAAATCCACCTCTTGAGGGAAATCATGAAAGGACCTTATGGCAACCGCCTCTCTGGCGTCCATCCTGATTTACCACCAGCCAGCCCACTTTTCACCCGCCCACGCTCAGCGCGCCCTCGTGGGTGCCGGCCTTCAGTTTCACGGGCGATGAGGTGTGATTGTGGATGACCGCATCACCTTTGAATGCCACGCCTTCACCGCATTCGACGGGGCCATGGACGAGCAGGCTGCGGCAGTGGAGCAGGCTGGGGGTATGGGGGAAGTTCTGCTCCAGGCCGTCCACGAGCTTGCAGAGCTTCTGGTCGAGATGGAGATGCGGCGGCTGGCCGTTGCGGCTGGGATGGAGGCGCAGGCAGAAGTCCTCCGTGAGCTCGTAGGCATCGGAACGCACCGCGAGAAGATCGCTGGTGGTTTTCACCGGGGCGAAGCGCAGGCGCGAGACCTCGATGGCCCCCGCTCCCGCAAAGCACTCGATGGCTGCGCCCATGGCCGATTCCAGCTGGATGACGGCCGGTGAGGAGGAGTCGCGGGGATCGATGGTCTTCCTGTTCATGATGGGCGGCAGCGGGATGAGTCCGTCATTGGCGGCGAGTTCGTCCCTCAGCGCCTGGAGGTCGATCCAGAGGTTGTTGGTGTTGAAGTAGCGGTGGCGCTCAATGTCCTGGAAATGCTTTTCATCCTCCTTTGGACACTGCGCTGATTCGCGCAGCAGAAAGCGTCCGTCGCTCAGGCGCACGGCCAGGTGGCCACCCTTCTTGTCGGACTCCGTCCGCCGGGTGACCTCCATGGCGAAGGGCATGCCGCTGTCCGCAAACCAGGCCAGGATGGCCGGGTCAAGCGTGGCGCCGAGGTTGTCGGAGTTCGACACAAAGGCATAACGAATTCCGCTTCCAAGCAGCCGCTCCAGCCAGCCGGAGCCGGCGAGGCAGGCGTAGATGTCGCCATGGCCGGGCGGGCACCATTCCTGCTCGGGATTCGATGGCCAGGCTGCCGGGGCCAGCGTGTCCGCGAGCACCTTGGGCACCTTGTTCTGCATCAGCTCCCAGACCTCCGGGCCGCCGAGCTGAGGGAAGCGTGACTGCAGGTGGGCTGCGGTGTCGGCCGTGGTGCTGAAGCTGTTCATCAGCATGAAGACCGGTACCTCGCCGCCGGTTTGCGCCCGCAGCCGCAGGATCTGGCGGGCGATCAGGTCCAGGAAGGTGTCGTCGCCGCGCACGGGCAGCAGGGATTTCGCCTTTTCCAGGCCCATGCCGGTGCCAAGCCCGCCGTTGAGCTTGATGAGCACCGACTGCCGGAGCAGCTCCGAAGCCCGTGCCTTCTCCGGTGTTGTGAGCGTATCCGCCTTCGGAAGGTCCTTGGCTGACTCGATGGAATCCTCGGGAATCATGCCCGTCTCCCCGGCGAGCAGGGCGGCATAGCTGCCGCGAAACGCCCGGATGGCGGCGTCGCTGAGCCCTGCGGCCTGCATCTTTTCACGAAACGGTGCGAAGGAGGTCTCAGGCGTGCGGGAGGTCGGGGAGGGCTGGCTCATGCGTGGTGGCACGCTAAAAGCACGCTCACGCCGGAGCAAACACAGAATCGTATTCCAAGCATCTGGCAGGTTCGCTTCGGTGCCGACGCGGCGGGGCCCTGCGATGGAACTGTACATCATCGAGGGGCAGCGAGGGTGGCGCCAGCAAAGTAGCCATCTCGCTCCGCCGAGATGAGCGAGAGGCTTGCGCCGGCCGGAAGGCTTTTCGAAATTCGGGAACGGTTGGGGCTGCAGGATCGCC
>JBIJBP010000176.1:0-8952 GCA_044345155.1 Prosthecobacter sp.
GCGACGGTCATCCAGGGGCCCAAGTGCTCTGGCAGGGCCTCGCCAAGCTCGACATCATCACCGAGGTCTGGCGCAGACTCCGTCACCCTCCCTCTTGTGGGTAAAGCTCAGAGCCTGCTGCCGCTTTTATCCCGCAGCCCTGCTGCGGTGGCGCAAGACTCCGTCCCCCCCCAGCCTGCGAACCACCGGGGCGCAGACCTGCCATGGCCTCGAAACTCCAGGGTGGTGCACGCCAGCAGGGCTGGCTCAGGAAAGCGGCAGCAGGCTGCCGCAGTCCATGCTAAGAGCCTGCCCCAGCGACAAATCCTCGAGCAGCCTCAATCGGCATTCTGAGAAATGGGATCAGGCCACCAGCAGTCCATGAGAAAAGGCCTAGGCCAGGGCTGCTGCGGCGAGCAGGGCGGCGGCGAGCCAGTCCCTGGAGCCGAGGCGGTCGGCGTCGCCGGTGAAGCGCAGCAGCTTGAACAGGGCTCCGGTTGGGCAGCCATATTTGCAGTAGGCAAGCGGCTGGAAGAGGGAGGCCACGAGGCCGATGAGGGCGATGGCGAGGCTGGCCGGGCCGGCGATGCGGAACTGGTAGGCGTCGAAGGCTTCGAGGGCGTTGAGGTCCACGCTGAGTTCCAGCACAGCGGTGGCCAGGACCAGGGTGAGCAGGGCGAAGGGCATGCGCTGCAGCCAGGCTTCAACACGGGGCGGCAGGTTCCAGCGGCCTGGCAGGCGGCGCGCGAGGAGCTGCTGAAGGGCACCGTGCGGGCAGAGGTGGTGGCAGTAAAGCTGACGGCTGGTGAAGACGGGGGCGAGCAGTGCCACGACGCCGAGCAGCAGCAGGCCGGGTGCGCTTTTCCACGGGATGCCATGGGCGGCCCAGCCGACGAGCAGGCCCTGGGAGAGCAGTTCACCGACGACAAAGCCGCCGTAGATGACAAGGAAGGCATGGTGGGCATGGCGCAGCCAGGGACGGCCACGCAGGCGTGTGAAGGCCATGAGGAAGGCGGAGGCGAGAACGAGCAGATGCCCGGCATCCTGCCAGCGCCAGCGGATCTGCCGCAACCATCCGGTGGGCTGGTCGTCAAGCAGGCTCCGGGCTCGCTGCTTCAGTCCTTCGGCGACGGACCAGCTGGTTTCGGTGGCACCGGAGACGCCCTCCACTCCGGCCTCCTTGAAGTCGATCCCGGCCATTTTCTCCAGGGTGCTGTTGTTGAAGAGGTTGAGGAAGTAGCTGTCGCCTGTCACATAGGCCACGTAGCGTTTTGTGTCGTAGCTTTTGCGCAGGGCGATTTTTTTCAGCGTGGTGCCGTCGGCGCTGAGCAGCATGAGCGTGTCGGTCGGTCCCTTGTAGCCCACGATGGAGTCGCTGACCGGCGAGGTCCGGACGGCGATGCCGATCCTGCGGCCGGCGGCGTCGAGCACGTCCAGGCCGCCGCGATGCAGGCTGGAAGGCGTCAGCTTGTCGGCGTCGGGCTCCAGGCGCTCGACTTCGGCGAGGGTGATTTCATCGGGGAAACGCAGCGAGGAAGAGGCTGCCTGGCCGAGCTTTTCGAGCACGCCCTGGGCGATGGCGGTGCTGGTGAGGGTGGCGCCGGTGACGATGTGCAGCGGCTGTTTCAGGCCTTCGCCGGGCTTCAGGTTCTGGAACTGGGTGAAGAACTTCCGGTCCGCCACCACCTCGGCGACGTGCTCGGTGGTGTCGTGGCTTTTCAGCAGCCGCAAGCCCTTGAGGGCACCTCTGAGGTCGAAGACGAGCAGGCTGTGGCTGGGGCCCGAGTAGCCGATGATCTTCTCCGAGCCGGGGCGTGTGGTGGTGGCATAACCCAGTGTCTGATCCGAGGCGTCCAGGGCGGTACGCCAGCCATTGGCCGGGCTGGCGGGGCCCAGGGAATGGATGGCGGGAAAAAAATCTCGCAGTCTCTCCGGGGCGAGGGCCCTGGCGGCGGCCAGGTTTTCACGGGTTTGCACGGCGTCGCGGATGATCAGGACCGCAGCGGCCAGCAATCCCAGCCGCCAGAGGCGTACTAGGATCGGGCGCAGGCCGGGGCGGGAGGACTTCATGCGGGTGGTGGGTGCGTCACCCATATCTTCCCGCGAAGGCTGAAGCACGGCGATTTTTTGCCGAAAAAACGACCCGTTCCATTCGGACGAGTGCCTTTTGGCCGGTCAGTTGTTCACCTCTTCGCCGATCACGCTGCCTGAGAGGATGGCGGAGGTGCTGCTGCGGCTGGTGGGCAGGAGGAAGTGTCCCACGGCCTGTTCACGTCCGGGGATGAGCAGGGCGCTGAAGCTGCCGGAGCGGGAGTTCTGCGGCTGGTTCTCCACATAATCCATGGCCGTGCCGGTGCCGGTGATGAGGCCGGAGGAGAGGTTGATGGAGAACCGGATGCCGTAAGGGTTGGCCGAGGTCCCGGTGGGGATGGTGACGCGGTTGCCAGTGCCCAGGCTGAAAAGCTGGGTGTAAGGCGAGCCGAGGCCGGCTTCGGAAAAGACGAGGCGCACGTTGCTGGTGCCGGGCGTGATGCCAAAGATCATGCTGCCTGTTGTTGGGGGCGTATAACGCGCGCCGGTGGCCGTGAGGTAGTGCAGTGGGAATCCGGCGGCATAGCTGCGGGAGGCAAAGGCGGATTTGATCCAGCCGAGGCTGCCTGCGGTGAGGCCGCTGTTTGGGTCAAAGACCTGGTAGCCCTGGAGGGAGCCGGCATTGTTGTAGAGCATGAGATGCACGCCCACCTGGCCGGAACTGCCAAGGGCGGTGCTGAAGGTGCTGCTGGTGCCGTCGGCGAGACGCAGGGTCCAGTAGCCGGTGCCTGTTTTGGTGAACTTCTGCACGGCCCAGCCGGCGCCTTGCGGGTAGGCATCATCACCCAGGAGAGAGTTCGGAATTTCCAGCGAGCTGTTCCACTGGGCGCCTGCGAAGGTCGGAGTGGATGTGCTGGCGCGATAGCCGGCGAGCTGGATGACATCGCCGCCGGGCTCCTGAAGTGTGCCGATGATGCTGGCGGAGCCGATGGGCAGGGTGAAGGCGACCTCCAGGGGATCGTAAGGGGAGCGCCTTGGAATTTCAAAGCCGCCGGTCGGGTTTACCAGGCCTCCGGGCACGGTGTCGAGCCTGCCGGTGATGGTGTTGCGGTGGACTCCGCGGGTGATGACGCCTGTGTACCGGCCGGTCGAGGCGACCGTCAGCTTCAGGCTGCCGCCGTAGCCGCCGTTGTACCATGAATGGCGGTCCAGCAGGGCATGGTAGGTTCCGACGGTGCCCTCGGGCAAGGGCTCAACGGTCCATTCGAGGCTGAGGGTGTTGCTCTTGGCGGTGCCATTGTAGGCGGTGAAGTGAATGGTGTAGGTGCCTGAGACTTCGGGTCTTCCGGTGATGGCCCCGGTTTTGGTGTCCAGGTTCAAGCCGCGAGGCAGGCCGCCCTGGCTGAAGCGGGTGACGGTGCCGGTGTATTCAAGCTGATAGCTGATCTCACCGCTGACCACACCGTTGGTGTCCGGGGTGAAGGGCAGCAGCACAGGGGCCACGGGGGAGGTGGCAGCACGACTCTGGCTGGTGCCTGCCAGCAGAAGGAGGAAAGCTAGGCCGAGGAAGCCAAAGCTGATGAGTCGAAAGCAAGAGTTCATAGCACGGTATTCTAAATTTCTATAAATATTAGCATAAGTAAATTAAAATTGTTAAAATTAATGTTTTTGCCAATATGTTAGAGCCAGCAGTTATCGTGTTGAGCACAGTCGAAGTGTTGGCAAGAAGCCCCTTCTGTTACTGAGAGCAGGCTTGCCTCTTGCCTGGCTTGGACGTATCGCAGGCATCTTTAGAAAGCCGTTTATTCAATGCAGTCGTGGGATGTGATCATCGCAGGTGGTGGGAGCGCAGGGCTGTCGGCCGCCCTGTCGGCTGCCCGTCTGGGAGCACGGACACTGCTGCTGGAACGTGAGACAAAGCTGGGCGGCATGGGGGTGAACGCCCTGGTTCACACCTTTTGCGGTTTATTTCACCCGGATGTCAGCCGCCCCTGGGAGTGGCTGAATCCTGGAATTCCAAGGGAGCTTGGGCAGACGATGATGGAACGCACCGGCCAGATTCAGCCGGACCTGATGGGGCGGGTGTATGTCCTGCGGCAGCATCCGGGGATTTTTGCCCTGGTGGCTGACGAGGCCTGTGCGGCGGAGAAAAGCCTGACCCGGCTGAGCGGGACGGAATGGAGCGGCCTGAGGCAGGTGGAGGGCGGCTGGCAGGTCGATTTTGTCTCCAGGGGAGTGCTGAAAACCTGTCGTGCCAGGGCCGTGGTGGACTGTTCGGGAGATGCCACGGGTGCGAGGTGGCTGGGGACAGAATTCTGGATTCAGGCCGAGCCTGGGCGGCTTTATCGTCCGGCCTATGTGTGTCAGTTGAATGGAATCACAGGCAGTCATGAGGATGGCTGGCGGCTGCAGACCGGGGCGATGATCGTCAAGGGCATCAAGGCCGGGGACCTGCCGGAAACGGCCATGGCGGCGCAGTTTCGGGATTCGCCGTTCGCTGGAGAAATGTTCCTGACGATCGACCTTGAGGCCGGAGGTGCTGGCTGGGATCCCTTTGACCCGCAGAAGCGTGCCGAGGCAGAAGCCGAGGGCAGGCGAGCGGCCCTTGGCCTATGGCGGTATCTGCGGAAGCATCATGCGGATTTTGCCGGCAGCCCGCCGCCGGTGTTCCCCTCCCAGGCGGGGATTCGTGAAACGGCCCGTTATCGTGGCGATGCCTTTGTGACGGGCGATGAGCTGGCCGCCTGCACCCGGTTTGAAGACGAAGCCGCCCTGGCAGGCTGGCCGATGGAAAAGCGCGAAAATGCCCGGGGGCCGAAATTCCGCTTTTTTGATGCGCCCAGGCCGGCCGGCATACCGGCGGGATGTCTTCGAAATGCCAGCCTGCCGGGATTGTACTTTGCCGGGCGCTGTCTTTCCGCCGATCATGAAGCCCTCGCCTCACTGCGGGTCATGGGTACCTGCATGGCCACGGGGGAGGCGGCGGGACGCATGGCGGCCGGCCATGCTGCCAGAACCTGATTGATTTCTTTCGAATGCGACTGCTCTTCATTTCCAACCTTTTTCCCGACACCACCCAGCCCTGGCGGGGTCTGGACAATGTGACGCTGCTGCATGCGATGCGTGCGCAGAGGCCCGAGGTGGATATCCGGGTGATCTGCCTGCGTCCAGGGCATGGCGGCTGGATGAACCGTGCCTGCGGGTTGAAGCCCAGGCCGGGCGATGAGGTCTTTGCGCCCCTGTATGGCTGGGCGCCGTATCTGCCGAAGTTCGGGGGCATGAACGACCGTCTTTTTGCCCTGGCGGTTGACCGGGCGCTGAGGCGGCTGCCGAAGGGTTGGAAGCCGGACAGGCTGCTGGTGCCCTGGCTGTTTCCAGATGCGTCGGGAGTGGCACGGGTGGGAGCATTGAACGGGGTTCCCATGGTCTCCGTGGCCCAGGGGTCGGACGTGCATCGTTATCTCGACATGCCGATGCGGCGGAAGGCGATCCTGCGGCTGGCGCGCCGTGCGAACATCATCACCCGCAGTGAAGATCTGCGTGGAAGGCTGATTCGCGCAGGAGCCGACGGCGGCTTTGTCCACACGGTTTACAACGGGGTGGACACCCAGGCTTTCAAGCCGGGGGACAAGCAGGCGGCACGTCAGCTTCTGAAGCTGCCTACAGAGGGCAGGCTGCTGCTGTTTGTGGGTAATTTTCTGCCGGTCAAAGGGCTGGATCTGCTGGTGAAGGCAGCGGCGCTTGCTGCGGGCAGGCTCCAGGAGCGGCTACGGCTGGTGATGATCGGCAGCGGGCCGCTTCAGCAGGAACTGGGCGATCTTGCCCGGCAGTCCGGTTTGAAGGAGGACGGGCTGATCTGGGCAGGCCGGCGCAATCCGCAGGAGGTGTCCGACTACATGAGGGCCTGTGATGTGGTGTGTCTTTCGAGCCATAATGAAGGTGTGCCGAACGTGCTGCTGGAGGCCCTGGCCTCGGGAAGGCCGCTGGTGACGACGGATGTCGGGGGCATTGGAGAAATCCTGCGACCGTCGCCCCTGGGGGAGTCCACCCTGGTCTACGGGCGGGAACCGGCGGCTTACGCGGAAGTATTATGCCATGCCCTTCAGCACCCTGGCGATGAAGCTGCTATCAGCCTCTACGGACAAAGGTTTGAGTGGCAGGTCTGCGCTGGCTCCTATTGGAAATTATGTGACGATGCCGCCAGGCTGGAATGAAGACAGTGAGATTAAATGATTGAGCATCAATCCCTTTTGCGCCAGATTCCGTCTCCTGTGACACGATTGGTGAACCCTCTCCCGAAGTTCTGCCCGTGAATTCCCTCAGCCAAGCTCATTGGTTTTCCGTCGCCCGCCGTGCCGGCAGGGATGCGTTTATCTTCCTAGGGGCCTTTGCCCTGGCCAATTACCTGCGCTTTGAAGGTTTTTGGAAGACGGATGACTTTGCCGTTCCTTCCATCGTGGGCACGGTGGGGTTGGTGATTACCGCCTACATCCTGGGACTCTATTCGGTGGAGTCGAGAGGGCGGTCGCGTTTCGTCGCCCACGCGTTTCTGCTGCTTGCGGCCTTTGCAGTGGCCTTTGTGCTGACGACCCTGGTTGGCTATGTTGACTTTGGTTCGCGCATCGGCCGCGGCTTCATGGCCATCGGCACTGGCATCGCCCTGCCAATGCTGATGCTGCATCACATGCTGCTGTTTCACAAGCATCACTTCGCCCCGGTGCGCGTGGCCTTCGTCGCCGAATCGCCGGAGGAGATGATGGAATACCAGCGCTTCCGCGACCTGAAGCCTCATGGCATCGAGGTGGTCGGCAGGATTGATGTCAGCGGCGCCCCGCCCTCGGGCGACCTGCTGGGAAGGCTGAAGCATGCCACCAAGCTGGTCACGCGTCACCGGCTGGACCGGGTCGTCTTCTGCGATTCACGGATGGATGATGAGAGCGCGCGCCCCTGGCTGCGCCAGCTCCGCTATTCCGGCATGCACTGCACGCCGCTGATCAACCTCTGTGAGGAATACCTCCAGTATGTGCCGCTGCACCTGGTCTCCAACCAATGGCTGCTGCATTCGGAATCCTCGCCGCGTGCGTTCTACTTCCGCAAGCTGAAGCGGACCTTTGACGTGGCCACCTCCCTGACGCTTTTGCTCCTGCTTTCACCGTTTCTTTTGTTCGGCGTGCTGCTGGTGAAGTTCTTCTCGCCAGAGGGCTCGGTGTTTTTCCGCCAGGAGCGCGTGGGCCGGTTCGGCAAGAAATTCTGGATCCTGAAGCTGCGCAGCATGCGCACCGACGCGGAAAAGGACGGGCCGCAGTGGTCCACCGGCGTCAAGGATCGCCGCGTTTTCCCGGGGGGTGCCCTTCTCAGACGCTACCGCATCGACGAAATCCCGCAGCTCATCAACATCCTGCGCGGTGAGATGTCCTTTGTGGGCCCGAGGCCCGAGCAACCGTCCTTTGTCGATGCGCTGGCGGAGGCGCTGCCCTTCTATGAGGAGCGTCACATGATTCATCCCGGCCTCACCGGCTGGGCGCAGGTCTGCTACCCTTACGGAGCCTCGACGGACGACGCCCGCTGCAAGCTGGAATACGACCTTTATTACCTCAAGCACGCAGGCATCATCTTCGACCTGCTGATCCTGCTGGACACCGTGCGCGTGGTCCTGGTCGGAGGGCTGAAGAAGGAAAAGAGCCGTCCCCGCTATGCGCCGAGCCAGGCGGTTGTCGCGGCCGAGGAATGCAAGGCCTCCGTCTGACGCAGCGGAGGGCGGTGCTTACTTCTTCTTTTTGCCCGCCGCTTTTTTGGCGCGGTTCGGCTTCGCGACATCGTCAGGCAGCGGCCCGGCCATCGGGGCGGTTTCAAAGAAGGCGCCGTCGTTCTCCAGCCGCGGATCCTTCGTGCGCGCGAGCTCGGCCATGAGCCGCTCACGCATCTGGTCGCGGATGGTGGCGTAGTCGGGGTCGTCGGCGACATTCTTCACCTCGTGCGGATCCTTGCTGATGACATACAGCTCTTCGCGCGGACGCTTGGCGAAGGCCCAGTCGAAGTGCTGCTTCCATTGCGGGTTGTTGTGCTCGCCGATGAGCCAGGCCTTGGTCGGGCTGCTGTCCATGTCGGCAAAGCTAACGTGGGTGTTTTCGGTCAGGGTGGTGGCGTCGGCATCCAGCTGGCCGGGGTCGCCCATCGGGGTGCGGTCGGGCTTGAAGTTGAGGATGAAAAGGTAGTCGGGGGTGCGCAGGGCACGCTGAGGGTAGGGAAGAAAACCTTCACGGGCGGACTCGACGTGGCGTTCACGGCCGGTGATGACCCAGGTGCGTTCGGGATCGACCTGGCCGCTCTTCTCGCTGCGCAGGACAGGCAGGATGCTGCGGCCAGTCATGACGTCCGGGGGCTTGACGCCACCGGCTTCGAGGAAGGTTGGGGCCAGGTCCATGAGATTGACGAAATCATCCACCACACGGCCGCCGCGGGTGCCGGCGCCGCGGGCGGCGAGGGTCACGTGCGTGCCGAAGTCGTAGAGGTTGCACTTGCCGTGCGGGAAGCCCGGCGCGCCGTGGTCGCCGCTGACGACGACGAGGGTGTTGTCGAGCTCGCCGATGGCCTCGAGCTTTTTCAAAAGCACGCCGACGCAGGCATCGAAGGCCATGATTTCACCGAAGTAGCTGGCCAGGTCCTCGCGCACCTCGGGGACATCGGGAAGGAAGGCCGGCAGTTTGCCTTTGAGCTTTTCCGGGTCGAGCTTCCATAGGGCAGCGCCGCTGCCCTTCACCCATTTGCGATGAACGTTGGTGGGGCCGTACCAGAAGCAAAAGGGCTGGTCCTTCTGACGGCCGGCCAGGAAGGCGTCGAAGTTGGCGGCGACCTCATCGTAAAGCACCTTTTTCGCGGCTTCGACCTCCCTGCCTTCGGCGACCATCTGGGTGACGTGCTCGGAGAAGTCGTTCACGCGGC
>JBIJBP010000062.1:0-28760 GCA_044345155.1 Prosthecobacter sp.
ACTCCCTGCACGGCTTCCTCGGCGTCCAGCAGTTCCGCAGGACGTTGATGCGCCCAATGCAGCACACGCAAGGCCATCGGAACCCGCGCCCCGACCAAGGATCGCAAGGCTTCAGGATCACTCCATGGATCATTCCGATTCTGAAATTCTTCAATCTGCCTGTCCATCCTGGCCGCCTCCTCCAGCGCCTTGCCATCAGACTCGGGCTTCAGTGAAGCCATCCAGTTCCACAGAACCTCAAAACCGTGCTGATCCACTTCATGCGATCCCAGCGCGGGCATCCTTCCCGCGCCTGTCCTTGCCATCCGCGCCAGCACCGCGCTTTGCCAGGGCTTGCCCGGCGCAACCAGCCTGGCGTCAGGAATGCCCATGTCTCCCCGCAAAGGCTTCGCTCCAATCAGCTCCATCTCCTCCGAAGACAGCTCGATGTTCACCTTCAGAGCCACCGAACCACCGCCATGCTGTCGATGACAATGGGCGCAATTGGCATGCAGCCAGGAACGTGCACGAGCTTCCGCCCCGGCCCCGTCATCATGGCTCGACACCAGCCTCGCTCGGCTTGTCTCAAAGAAGGCCGGGTTCACCAGCCCCAGTTCCAGCCCCGCCTGCTGGGCCTGTCTTCCATCAATCCGGCTGAGTTGCTGTGGCTGGAAGCCCAGCGCAAAGCCCGCCCAGGGCGTGTGGCAGCGTGAACACTCGGCCCGTGAGTGAAGCCTGATCTCGCGCCCCTGCATCGTCTTGACGCCGCCGTTGAGCCCCACCAGCTCCGCATCCGTTCCCGCCTCGTTCCAGGCATAGCTGTAGCCGTTCCAGGCCTCGCCGTCATAATGCAGCACCTGGGTCTCCACCTTGGAATCCACCCCCTTGAACGCCACCGTCAGGGTCTTCACCAAAACGGCATCGGCGGGCCACTTGACCTGGGTGTTCGCGACGCTGCCGTCCTTCCTTCGGTTGATGATCGCCTCAATTCCACCTTCGCCCGGCAGCGCGATGAAGCGACGCCCCTTCAGCCCGTCCTGCCACATCGGCTCCATGATTTCATACTCGTACACTCCTGCAGCCGGCGCCTGCTTAGAGACATCGGCAAACAAACCCGTCTCGCTCAAGCGGCGCGGAAAGCTGGTCGCCCTGCCTGCCGCAGGATTGCGCACCAACCGGTGAAAGGTACTGTCCCTGGCCCAGTGGACGTAAATGATTTCGCCATCATCCAGCAGGCCAAAGCTCACAATCTTGTGCGGCGTGTCGGCGATCTCCTCATGACGTGTGACTTTCGTTCCGTCATGCCACAGCGCCCAGATTTTCCCGGTTTCATAGTCACCGTAGATATAGGCGCCCTTCAGTTCAGGATGAGCCATCCCCTGATAAACATAACCGCCTGTAATGCTCGCCGCCTCGGTGTGCGAATGCGCCACCACCGGAGGTGTAATGGGAGCCAGCGGGCTCAGCCGCTCAGGCTTCACCGGCTGGGTCGACTCCATGGCGCTCCAGCCATGGTTGGTGCCCCGGCCGACCAGGTGAATCATCTCCCACAGCTCCCAGCCGACATCGCCGCACCAGAGCCGTCCCTTGTCGTCAAAGCTGATCTTCCAGGGATTGCGAAAACCAAAGGCCCAGATCTCCGGCCTCACGCCCTCCTTGCCGAGAAACGGATTGCCCTGTGGAATAGCGTAAGCCTTGCCAGCCTCCCGAGCATCCACATCCAGCCGCAGGATGCTGCTCAGCAGATCGCTGTTGTCCTGGCCGGTGTTGCGAGGATCCGGAGGTGCGGGCACCTCGGCGTCGCCCGTGGATACATAGAGCATTCCGTCGGGACCAAACTGCAGGTGCGCTCCGTTGTGCCCGCCGCTCAGCCAGGTCAGCAGCACCTCCTCGCTCCCTGGATCAATCACCAGCGGCTCCAGCGAACTCAGCTTGAAGCGCGCAAGCTTCGTCCCGTCCTCGACTCCGGCCCCGAGCGTGTAGGTCAGATACACCTCCCGGTTCTCACGCCACTTCGGATGCAGGGCCAGGCCATAGGCATGGTCCAGCTTTTCATGCCTGAGCTTCAAATCGATCACCAGGGTCTTTTCAGCCCCCTTCCCATTCAATGGCAGGCTCCAGATCCGCCCGCCGTTCTCCACCACCAGCACCTGGCCCGGCAGACCGGCGATCTCCAGGGCGTCATGAATCTCGTGCCCGGCCCAGATCTGCTCGCTCACATAGGGCTTTGCCGGTTCAGGCGATCCCTGGAGTCGCGACGATGTCCAGGGCACCCTGCCCTGGACACTGGTGGCCAGGAGCAGACAAAAGATCAGGCGGCTCAGCATCATGAAGCCCTGGCTTCTATCGAAGCCGGAAGCGCCAGGCAATCCGAAAGCACAGGAATACCAGATGGCGGACTCCCGCCATGAAAGAAGCCGTCGGATGCCAGCGACTCATCGATCCGACATGAAACCCAACCGTTCCCTCCTGTTCACCCTGCTCACCGGTGCGGCCCTGACGGCCTCCGCCGAAAACAACGCACCCCCGCCCGGATTCACCGCGCTCTTCAACGGCAAAGACCTTTCCGGCTGGTATGGCTGGGGCACCCAGGACCCGACCGACCTCGCGAAAATGACGCCTGAAGAACGGGCCGAGTACAAGAAGAAGTCCATCGAGGGCGGACTCAAGGACGCCAAGGGCAATGACAAGGGCGACCATGTCAACGCCCACTGGAAGGTCGAGAACGGCGAACTCGTCAATGATGGCAAGGGCCTCTACCTGACCACCGACAAGGACTACGGCGACTTCGAGCTTTACGTGGACTACAAGATGCTGCCGCTGGGTGACAGCGGCATCTACCTGCGCGGCGTGCCCCAGGTGCAGATCTGGGACTACACCGAGGAGGCCAAGTTCAAGCTCGGCGCCGACAAAGGCTCCGGCAGCCTTTGGAACAACAAGAACGAGGAGGGCAAGTTCCCCCTCAAGCGCATGGACAAGCCCTTCGGTGAATGGAACACCTTTCACATCAAGATGATCGGCGAGCGTGTGACGATCGTCTTCAACGGCGAGGTCGTGGTCAACAACGCCCCCCTGGAAAACTACTTCGCCAACGCCAAGGCCGGCTACAAGGCCTTCGGCAAGCAGGATCCCAAGGCAGCCGCAGCCGAGAAGAAACCGAACGGCTGGATGCCCGACCCCGTCTTCGCCAAAGGCCCGATCCAGCTCCAGACTCACGGCAGCGAGATCCGCTGGCGCAACGTCTTCATCCGTGAAATTTCCGCCGAGGAAGCCAGCAAGGAACTGGCCGCCCGCGATGCCGACGGCTTTGTGGAATACATCAACGGCAAGGACCTCAGCAACTGGCAGGGTGCCGTCGACAGCTATGAAGTGAAGGACGGCGCCATCACCTGCAAGCCCGGCAAGGGCGGTGACCTGCTGACCAGGGACGAGTTCGAAAACGGCATCATCCGCGTCGAGTTCAAGCTGCCCAAGGCTGGCAACAACGGCATCGCCCTGCGCACCCCTCTCGGCGGCCACTCCGCCTCCGACGGCCTGGAACTCCAGGTGATCGACAGCGACGGCTACAATGAAAAGCAGGCCGCCGCCGGCAAGAAGGGCCTGGAGCCCTACCAGTATCATGGCAGCCTCTACCACTGCGTCGGCGCCAAGCACGGCTTCCTCCGCCCCGTCGGCGAATGGAACTTCCAGGAGATCGAGGTGCGCGGCCAGAAAATCAAGGTCACCCTCAACGGCACCAAGATCCTCGACGTGGACATCGACCAGCTCGACCGCAGCCAGATCAAGAATCCGCCCAAGGGCCTGGACCGCACCAAGGGCTTCATCGGCTTCGCCGGCCACAGCGACCCCGTGGAGTTCCGCAGCTTCAAGGTGAAGAAGCTCTGAGCCCCGTCCTGAACATCTTTCTTTCCTTCGCGAAGGGCACCGTTCATGGTGCCCTTCGTCATGTCATCCCCGGCCCCGTTTCATGTCTTCGGCCAGAGCCATCAGTCCGTGCTGCTGACCACCCTGCTGGTCATCCTCATGATGGCCGTCTTCAGGCGCAGGAGGAAGGGGCTCGCCCTCATCGCTGAGAGGCTTCTCGGCATCTCCCTGCTGCTGACCTGGCCCGCCACCACCTACGGTCACTGGCTGGGCGGCACCCTGTCCTACGACAACATGTTCCCCTGCCACTTCTGCGACATCGCCTCGATGAGCGGAGGCGTCGCCATGCTGACCCGGAACCGCCTCGCCTGTGAGATCCTCTACTTCTTCGGCATGACCGGCACCCTGCAGGGCCTGCTGACCCCTAACCTGAAGTTTGACTATCCGGACGCGCGCTTCTTCGCCTTCTTCATGATCCACTCCGGTGTCGTCATCGCCGCCGTGCACGCCGTCACCTCCATGGCCTGCCCGCCCCGCCCCGGCGCTGTTTCAAGGATGCTGCTCATCACCGCCGTCTACGGACTGACCGCCGGCGCCATCAACGCCGCCCTCGGCGTCAACTACGGCTTCCTCTGCCGCAAGCCGGAGGTCGCCAGCCTCATGGACCACCTCGGCCCCTGGCCCTGGTACATCGCCAGCCTGCTCGGCCTCTGCGTCATCTTTTACACCGTGCTGAACCTGCCGTTCCTCCTCTGGCGCAGCCTTTCCCAGGCACGGTCAAAATAGCCATGCAGCGACGCGCAGGCGAAGCAAAGTCGCCATCTTGCTCCGCAAGATGAGCTGACAGCCTGACACGCTCTTCCTTCCACGATGACCAAGAGGTCGGCATTCCGGCGAAAGCCTTGACACCACGTCCTGAGAATTGAAGCAGGCGCCAGGCAGGTTCTGCGCACATCAGCGAACCACCTGGCTGCGGATTTGGAAATCCGCGCCCCGGCGCTGCCGCGTCAATCGAAACTCTCAGTGAAACCCCCCACCCGCAGCTCTTCCCAACGGAGCGCGCAACTCCGATTCCGCAGCATGGCGAACGGCGGAAAAACCCGGAACTCATGCTTTCATCCCTTTCGCCCCTCCCGCTTATCCGGTGGGTTGAAGCAGGCTTGAAGGGGTTCGTGGGCATGCGGGCGGACCACCTCGCTGCGGATTTGGAAATCCGCGCTGCACGCCGACCTAACCCCCCAGCTTCGGCGAACGCGGCTTGGTCTTCTTCTCCTTGTGCTGCGGATTAGCGGGGTTGAAGAACGGATTCACCGGCGCAGGACCGCGCGGCGTATGCTCGACCTTTTTCAACTCAGGCTCGGGCATGTAGAGCTTCATGATCCAGCTCTGCGCGATGGCATAGATGTTGGTGACGGCCCAGTAGAGGGCGAGCGCGGAGGCGAAGTTGTAGCAGATCCACAGGAAGAAGAAGGGCATGATGTTCATCATCATCTTCTGGCTCTTGTCCATGGTGGCCGGCTGCGGCGTCAGCTTCATCTGGGCGATCATGGTCACGCCCATGATCAGCGGCAGCGGGTTGATGTCGATGCCCATGAACTGGCCGATGGTGTCGGAGATGGAGAGGTCCTTCACCCAGAGCCAGCCCTGGCCGCGCAGCTCGGCGGCGTTCTGAAGCACTCCGTAGAAGGCGAAGAAGATCGGGATCTGCAGCAGCATCGGCAGGCAGCCGCCAACCGGGTTGACGCCATACTCCTTGTAAAGCTTCATCACCTCCATCTGCTGCTGAGTGGGGTTGTCCTTGTGCTTCTCCTGCAGCTCCTTCATGAGCGGGGCCAGCTTGCCCATGCGCTTCATTGAATACTGCGCCTTGGCCTGGAGCGGCCAGAGGATGGTGCGGATGATGATCGTCATCAGGATGATGGCGAAGCCCCAGTTGCCGGTGAGGTCGTGCATCCAGCGCATCAGGGTGTTCAGCGGGCGGCTGATGAAGCCCCACATGCCGTAGAACATCACGAACTCACGCTGACCCTCCAGCTTCGCAAGACGGTCATACTCCTTCGGTCCGGCATACAGGCTGTATTCCTCCGTCACCGACGCCGCAGGTGCGAGTTCCACCGGCGGCAGCCCCACAGCCGCCTGGATGGCATGATCCTTGTCGGCACCCGAGGTGCCCTTGAACTTGTCCTGGCTGTGGTCGATGTGAACCCGGGAAGCCCAGATCTTCCCGGGCTTGTCCGTCTTGCTCTCATGGCTCAGGATCTGCACGTAGAAACGGCTCATCACGCCGCCATAGCGCAGCCTCGCGTGGCTGGAGCGCATCTCGGTCTGCTCGGTCGAAAACCAGCCGCCTTCAAAGGAAGAGGTGTGAACCTGATCGGCGTTGCCGGCGTCATTCCAGAAGAAGCTGGGCTTCAGGGCCTCGTCAGGGCTCATCGAGTTCGCCGCACCGGCATAAAGGTAATATTCCTCGGACTTGTGCGGGGCCGCGCCCTGGTTCGTCAGGGTCACTGAAAGCTTGATCAGATGCTCGTCGGTCGGGCTGCCCTCATGCAGGGAGAAAACCTTGCGCACCTGGATGCCCTCGGCGCCAACACCTTCAAAGGTGATGCCCTTGTCCGTCTTCGAAACGATCTTGTAAGCCACCGGATCATTGCCTGCGGCCTCGCGACGGAGGGCGCCGATGGGCTCCTTGCCGTGCTCGTTGAGCGTCAGCTGGTCCGTGCCGGCCAGCACCACTTTGCTGATACCGCCGCCCCGGGTGGTGAAATGCCACGTGACACTGCCCCGGGTCAGAGTGTGCGTTTCCTCAGGAAATGCGGCTGTGGCGGCCGGAGCAGACTGCCCGGCGGTGGCAGGCGTCGCCTTGGAGGCTGGAGCTGCACTGACGGCCTTGGCGTCAGTGCCGGTCTTTTTTTCCGCAGCCACCGCTGGCGGAGGAGGAGGGGGGGCGTGCTTGGCGGTATACCAGGCGTTGAAGGCAATGCCAACGCTGCACAAGATGACGACGATCCAGCCTTTGCGGTCCATGAGAAATGATTCGGGGGTTCGGGGGGTTATAAATCAGTGGGGATGCCGGTGCCCACAGGGGCGTTCAGGCACCGGGTCGTGTCCTTGCCCGCCCCAGGGATGGCAGCGGAGAATGCGGCGTGTTCCAAGCCAGGCTCCTGGAAGAACACCATGTTTTTCAACCGCCTGCAGGAAGTATTCGGAACAGGTCGGCGTGAACCGGCAGCCCGACCCCGGGCCGCCGATGAAATGCAAAACCGGGGAGATGAAGCGCTGATAACCACGGATGAAAAGACGGACGACCTGCTTCATGGCGCGGAAGCGGCGGGTTTCAAGAGCAGTCCAAGCCGCCGGGCGACATGCAGCCAGTCCTTTTGCAGGTCGGCATACCTGGCCTGGGGTGCCCGCCAGCGGGCGATGGTGACAAAACGGACGCCTGGGGCGATCTGCGCACGGCTGGCACGAATGATCTCCCGCATTTGGCGGCGCAGCCGGTTTCGCACCACGGCGCCGCCGAGCTTTCTACCAGTCACCAGCCCAAAACGAAAATCCTCCAGCCCCTCATCACGAAGAAGGGCCAGTACAAAGTACCGGCCCGACTGGCTTTGCCCCTGCGCCTTGATCGCCGCAAAATCACGGGATTCCTTCAAATGAAGGCGGGAAGGAAGGCGCATGGGCGGAAGAAACGCCGTGACCCGACGCCTTAGGTGTGCTGCTGGACGTGGCGCTTGAAGTGAACCTCAACGCCCTTCGGCACGAGACGTTTGCGGCCGGCACGACGGCGGCGACGAAGGATGTCACGGCCATTTTCGGTCTTCATGCGGGCGCGGAAGCCGAACTGCTTCTTGCGGGTGCGCTTGGAGGCTTGATAGGTTCTTTTGGGCATAAAGGTAGGGGGAGTCGGATGGCGGTCACCAGCTTGAAGGACGGTGTCATGCTCACAAAACATGACCGCCCTGGAAACAGGGGCGGCGAGACTACCCGGACACACCCCGTTGTCAAATGCGTGATGGCAGGTCGATCAAAACTTATTCACATTCCCTTCCCTGGGGCCTGCCAGCCGGCCTGAACCCCTGACCGCTGCACCACCCCGTCCGCCCGTCCTTGCGCAGACGTATGCACGATGATACTCACGCCCTCCATGCCCGACCTTTCCCATCTGCGCGCTGACTTCCCCATCCTGCACCAGCAGGTGGGGGAACACCCGCTCATCTACTTCGACAGCGCCGCCAGCAGCCAGAAACCCCGGCAGGTCATCGACGCCCTCGTCCACTATTACGAAAGGGACAACGCCAACGTCCACCGCGGCCTTCACGAGCTCAGCAACCGCTCCACGGCCAACTTTGAAAACGTCCGGGCCAGGGTCGCACGCTTCATCGGGGCCGCCCGGGCCGAGGAGATCATCTTCACCCGCGGCACGACCGAAGGCATCAACCTCGTGGCCCATGCCTGGACCAGCCAGTTCCTGCAAAAGGACGACATCGTCATCGTCACCGGCATGGAGCATCACAGCAACCTGGTGCCCTGGCAGCTCGCCACCCAGCGCTGCGGCGCCATTTTGAAGCACGTCCCCGTCCTCGATGACGGCACGCTCGACCTGGAGGAGCTGGAGCACCTGCTCACCAACGGCCCGGTGAAACTGCTGGCCTGCGTCCACATCTCCAACTCCCTCGGCACCGTGAATCCAGTCCGCGACATCTGCGCACGGGCCAGGGCCCTCGGCATCACCACCCTCGTCGACGGCGCCCAGGCAGTCGGCCATGTGCCGGTCAACGTCCAGGACATCGGCGCCGACTTCTACGTCTTCTCCGGCCACAAGATGTGCGCCCCGACCGGCATCGGCGTGCTTTATGGCAGGCTGGATCTCCTCAACCAGCTCCCCCCCTGGCATGGCGGCGGCGAGATGATCGAAAGCGTCACGCTGGAACAGAGCACCTACAAGGCGGCTCCCGCACGCTTTGAGGCCGGCACGCCCGACATCGCCGGCGTCATCGGCCTCGGAGCAGCCATCGACTACCTGGAAGGCGTCGGCCTGGAAAACATCCAGGCCCATGGCCGCGAGCTGACGGCCTACGCGGTCGCAAAATTGGTTGAGCTTCCCGGTCTTCGTCTCCTCGGCCCGCCTCCTCCGGCCGACCGCGCCTCCCTCGCCGCCTTCACGCTCGCCTGCGCCCACACCCACGACCTCGTCGAGTTCGCCAACACCCAGGGCCTGGCCCTGCGCGGCGGCCATCACTGCACCCAGCCGCTCATGAAGCGCTTCAAGGCCCCCGGCACCAGCCGCGCCAGCTTCTATTTCTACAACACCCAGGCCGAAGTGGACCGGATGATCGACATCCTCCGCCAGGCCATCTCCTTCTTCTCCTGATCATGGCCCTTTCCGACGACCTCCGCGACCTGTACCAGCAGGTCATCCTCGACCACTCCCGCAGCCCCCGCAATCACGGCCGCCTGGAAGGCGAAGGCTGCCTTCATGTTCACGGTGACAATCCGACCTGCGGCGATGAGATCGATGTCTGGGTGAAGATTGGCCCGCAGGGCCAGGTCCAGGACATCAAGTTCGAAGGCCAGGGCTGCGCCATCAGCCAGGCCAGCGCCAGCATGATGACCGTCAAGATGAAGGGGGCCGACGCCGACAGGCTGAAGACCCTGATGCAGGACTTTCGCGCCGTCGTCACAGGCGAGGGCCAGGTGCAGGACGAGGACGCCCTGGGCGAACTCACCCTGCTGGAGGGAGTGCAGAAGTTCCCCCAGCGCGTGAAGTGCGCCACCCTCGCCTGGCGCGCCGTGGAGCAGGCCCTGCAGCAATCCCAGTCCGGCGGCCATGCCTGAACTTCCCGAGGTCGAGACCACCCTGCGCGGCATCTCCCCCCACCTGGTGGGAAAGGTCGTGCGCGAGGTGATCGTCCGCGACAGCCGCCTTCGCTGGCCCGTGCCTGACAGCATTCACGAGCTTGAAGGTGCCCGGATCAGCAGCGGCACCAGGCGAGGAAAGTATCTTTTGTTCGGCAGCCCCCGTGGCACGCTGCTCCTGCATCTCGGCATGTCCGGCAGCCTGCGCATCTCCGATCCGTCCGCCCCCTGGAAAAAGCACGATCATCTGGCGCTGACCATGGCCCAGGGCCGGCAGGTCCGCCTGCATGACCCGCGCCGCTTCGGTGCCGCCCTGTGGATCGAGGGCGATCCGGCGGAGCACCCCCTGCTGTGTGACCTGGGTGTCGAACCTCTGGACAAGGCCTTCACCCCCGAGCTCCTGAAGGCCGCCTGCCAGGGCCGCAGCGCGCCGGTCAAGGCGGTCATCATGGACTCGCACAACGTCGTCGGCGTCGGCAACATCTACGCCTGCGAAGCCCTCTTCATGGCCGGCATCCGGCCCGACAAGCCGGCGGGCAAGGTGCCCCTGCCCCGTCTTGCAGCGCTGGTGTCGGCGATCAAGGAGGTGCTGGCCGCCAGCATCGAACTCGGCGGCACCACCCTGCGGGACTTCGTCAATGAAAAGGGCGAGCCCGGCTACTTCCAGCAGACGCTGCGGGTCTATGACCGCGAAGGCGAGCCCTGTCGGAAATGCGGCACGAAGGTCCGGCGCATCCTGATGAGCAACCGCTCCACTTTTTTCTGCCCGAAGTGTCAGAAGTAGGCGCAGGCCCGGGCGACTGCCATGGCGTTGACCAGCGCCTTGGGCACGAAGCTGTCCGCCTCGACATACTCCGGAACCTTGGAGCCGTCGGCGCTGCGCTCCGAGCAATGGGCGTTGCCTCCCGCAGGCCCCAGGGCGTCCAACGTGGGACCGAGCGAGCACAGGTAGTTCGCGTCGCTCAGCCCGCCGCGGCGTCGCGCCAGCATGTCCATGCCAAGCCGGAGGCCGCACTGCCGCCAGATCCAATACAAGGCTTCGGTCTGCGCACCCCCGGGCCAGGCGGCGGTCGCCCCCAGCCGCTCCACCTCGATCACCGCGCCGCCGGGCGTCGGTCCGGCCAGTTTTAGCAAAGCTTGTTCGGCACGCTCCAGCACCCAGGGCTCATAGGCGCGCATCTCAAGCTCGGCCATGGCTTCATGAGGCACGCGATTGAGAATGCCTCCGCCCTGCACGGTCGCGACGTTGACCGTCAGCTCCCGGGCGGGGTCGGTCAGCGCAGCCACAGCGGGCAGCACCCGTGACAGCTCGACCACCGCGTTGATGCCCGAGGCATGGCCGCTGCCCGCATGGGCGGCCCGGCCCCGGCACACCAGGCGGAATTCGGACCTGCCCTTGCGGGCCGTGACAAGGTGCCAGCCTTCATCATCATGAGGGCCGCCCTCGAACACCAGCACCACCCTCGCCCCGTCCGGACAGAGCCGCCTGGCCTGACGGGCAAAGTCATCACTGATCACCTCCTCGGCCGAGCTGGCGGCAACCATCCATGCCGTGGCTTCAAACAGCTCCGGCCAGCCGGATCTCAGCAGATGCAGCATCAGCCAGATCAGCGCCGTGCCCCCCTTGTTGTCCACCGTCCCGGGACCGTAGATGCGCCCGCCCTCCTCCTGCCAGCGAAAGCCGTTCACGATCTCCTCCCCGGGAGGAAACACCGTGTCGAGGTGTGTCACCAGCAGGACGGGCCGAAGGTTCGGCGGTCCGCGCCGAAGGAACAAATGGCTGCCATGAGCCGGGTCGGCGGGCCGAACAAACTCTGCTTCAAAACCAAGTTCGGCGAAGCACTCCGCGGTCAGTTCACCCACTCGACGCACACCTTCGCCATGGGTCGTGAAGCTGTTGATCTCCACCATCCGGCGCAGCCAGCCGAGCATTTGCGGCAGCAGGGCCTCGGCCTGCTCACGAAGCATGTTGGGATCAGGTGTCATGCCGTCAGGGTGCCTGCAAAAACCCGGCGTCGCAATCCGCCATTCTGGACAGGCCCAAGGGTCATAAAATCACCGCGCCAAATCCCAGCCTGGGAGCCGCAAGCTGACAACGCGAGAACCACTCCCGCCCGGCATCCTGGCATCTGGCCCCTCCCTGGTCATTGCCTCCCTGGACCTTGGTGATTCAACTCACGCCTTCCCTTCATTCCTGCCGACGCCCTGAAGCTAGGTGCAAAAGAAAAGGGCGCGAACCCGTGAAGGTTCGCGCCCGGGAATCATGGCCGGATCACTCCGGACAGGATCACGCGTAGCTGGCCTGCTGGCCCTTGATGTCACGCTTCTTGATCCAGGGCATGAGAGCGCGGAGCTTGGCGCCGGTCTTCTCGATCGGGTGCTTCTCGCCTTCCTTGAGGAGCCTGTTGAAGTTCTTGTAGCCGGTTTCGGTCTCCTTGATCCATTCCTTGGCAAACTTGCCGGTCTGGATGTCCTTCAGGGCCTTCTTCATGCGGGTCTTCACCGACTTGTCGATGATCGCCGGACCGACCTTCACATCGCCCCACTTGGCGGTTTCGGAGATGGAGAAGCGCATGCCGGCGATGCCGGACTCGTTCATGAGGTCGACGATGAGCTTCAGCTCATGCAGGCACTCGAAGTAGGCCATCTCAGGAGCGTAGCCAGCTTCCACAAGCACTTCGAAACCAGCCTGCACGAGGGCGCTGGTGCCGCCGCAAAGGACGGTCTGCTCGCCGAAGAGGTCAGTTTCGGTTTCTTCCTTGAAGGTGGTTTCAAGCACGCCGCCGCGGGTGCCGCCGATGCCGTGGGCCCAGGCGAGGGCGATCTTCTTGGCCTGCTTGTCAGCGTTCTGGTAGATGGCGATGAGGGAGGGCACGCCCTTGCCTTCGGTGTACTGGCGGCGGACGATGTGGCCAGGGCCCTTCGGAGCCACCATGATCACGTTCACATCCTTCGGCGGGACGACGGTCTTGTAGTGAATGGCGAAGCCGTGGGAGAACAGGAGGGTCTTGCCCTTGGTCAGGTGGGGGGCGATGTCGTTCTTGTACACGCCGCCGATCTTCGTGTCCGGCACGGCGACGAAGATGACGTCGGCAGCCTTCACCGCTTCAGCCGTGTCGAGGACCTTCAGGCCCTTTTCTTCAGCCACCTTGCGGCTCTTGGAGCCGGGATACAGGCCGATGATGACCTTCACGCCGCTCTCCTTGAGGTTCAGGGCGTGGGCGTGGCCCTGGGAGCCGAAGCCAATGACGGCGCAGGTTTTGCCTTTCAGCGGAGCCAGGCTGGCGTCCTTTTCAGTGTAGATTTTCGCGGGCATGTGTTTTGGTTAGGGTCTGATTTGGGGCGCTGAGATTGGTTCATCCCCTCCCGGTGGTCAAGGGGGAGTTGCCTCGCCGCCCCGCCCGCGCCCGAGAACCAGCCACAGCCCTCCCGCCAGTCCCCAGAGCCCGATGGCCACAAATCCCAGCAGCGAAGCAGCCAGCACGTCCACGGGATCACAGCCTGGGCGCGCGCCAAGCAGGCTGAGCAGCAGCCCCTCCCTCACCCCCAGCCCGCTGACCGAAACTGGCAGCGAGGCCACGAAATCCACCGCTGGCATCAGGCCTAGCATCAGGGGCAGGTCCACCGGCAGGGCCACAGCAAGGGCAGACGCCCAGAAGGCGCCAAACGCACAGGCCGTGCTCAGGCAGGACAGGGCAAAGCCGCTGAACAGCCAGGGATGACGAAACGTGCCGGCAAACAGCGGCGACATCCAGCCGGCCACCCATCGCAGCCCGGGCAGCCTGGCAAACAGACGCTGGATCGGCGGCTCCATGATCACGCCCAGACCAAGCACAGTGAAGACAACGGCTGGAACCAGCACCGGATCGATGATGGAAACCCACCCCGACGGCAAAACGCCGTTCCGTGAAAACAGGGCATATAGCGCGATGCCGCCAAACAATCCTCCGACATGATCCAGCACCAGCGAGCCGATGACTGCGCCGCGCTGACCCGGCAGCCGCCGTGACAGATGCAGCAACCGGACACCGTCAGCCCCCAGGGGCCCGAGGAAGTAGAGATTGAAGAAGTCGGCAAACAAGGTCAGCCGCAGCAGTTCGCGAAACGGCACCCGCAGGTCATACACCCGCAGAAACCACCACCACCTTCCCGCCCAGCCCAGCAGGGAAAGGCCGCCCAGCAGCAGCGACACGCCCAGCCATCTGATGTCGACCTTGCGCCAGTCAAACTTCACCACCTCCTCCCAGCGCAGCCGGTGCAGCACCCAGCCCAGCAGCAAGGCCGCACAGGCGAGTCTGAGCAGATGGAAAAGACGGCGGGCCATGCAGGGATTGAAAGCGTTCAGCAACGACCTGTCCGTGATAGGAAGCGCCGGAAGGAACTGCAAGAAAGTTTGCCGCCCGTGCGACTCGATTCTTGCCCTGACCGCCCTTTTCCAGGTGAAATCCCCCTTCGTCCCCGCACCTCGGCATGACTCACTTTCACTGGCTTTATGACGGCTCCATCGTCGGCGTCTACCTGCTTGTCACGATGGCGGCAGGCATCGCCATGCGCCGTTATGTCGGCAGGCTGGAGGATTATCTGGTCGCCGGACGCGAGATGGACCTTCATCTCGGCATCGCCTCCCTGGCCGCCACCGAGTTCGGCATCATCACCTGCATGTACACCGCCCAGGCCGGTTACACCCAGGGGTTCAGCGGCGCCATGCCCGGCATCTGCCAGGCCCTGGCCATGGCCCTGATCGGCCTGACCGGTTTTTGCATCAAGCCGCTGCGCCAGGCCGGCGCGATGACCCTGCCGGAGATGTTTGAGCATCGCTTCGGCAAAAAGGTCCGCACCCTCTCCGGTGTCGTGATCGTCATGGGCGGCCTGCTGAACATGGGCGTCTTCCTCCAGATCGGCGGCAAGTTCCTCTGCACCGTCTCGGGCTTCGACCTCTCCAACCTCACCCTCATCATGACGGTCCTGCTCCTCATGGTCGTGGTTTACACCGTGCTTGGCGGCATGCTCAGCGTGCTGGTCACCGACTTTCTCCAGTTCATCGTGATGAGCGCCGGCCTGCTCGTGGTCAGCATTCTGCTTTTAAAAAACATCGGCTGGGACACGCTGGTCGACACCGTCCGGAAACATCATGGCGAGGGCGGCTTCAATCCCCTGGCCGGCTCCGGACCAGGCTGGCCCTTCCTGCTCAACCAGTTCGTCGCCAACGCCGCCGCCGCACTGACCTGGCAGGCCGTCATCGTCCGCATCCTCTCCGCGCGCGACAGCACGACAAGCCAGCGCATCTACACCCGCACCAGTTTCTTCTTCGTCTGCCGCTTCCTGCTGCCGGGCATCTGGGGCATCGCCGCCCTGGCCACGCTCGGCTGGCAGCCGCTGAAACAGCTCACCACCTCCGAGCGGGCCGCGATCCCGGAGGCCATCCAGTTCAAAATCGCAGCCTCCACCGTCGGTGCGCCGCTTGCCGCCCTCACGCCCGAGGAGACCGCCAGCCTCGCCTCCGAAACCCAGGCCAGGCTTGCCGATGCCTCCCTTCTGGCCATGCCGGAATTCCTGGGCGGCTTCCTGCCAGTCGGGCTGATGGGCCTGCTCATCGCCGCCATGCTGGCCGCCGACATGAGCACGAACTCCAGCTACATGCTCAGCTGGGGCAGCGTGATTTATCATGACATCCTCGCCCCGTTTCGAAAACGTCCCCACTCCGATGCGCGCGCCATCCTCTGGAACCGCTGCATCGTGGCCTTGATCGGCCTTTACCTGCTGGTCTTCGGCCTGTTTTACAAGATCGAAGGCAACGTCTGGTCCTACCTGCTGCTCACGGGCTCCATCTATCTTTCCAGCATGTCCGTGCTGCTCGTCGCCTGCTGCTACTGGAAGAAGGCCAACAACTGGGGCGCCATCGGCGGCATCCTGCTCGGGGCAGCCGTTCCGGTGGCGCATCTCACTCTCGAAAAGCTGCCCTCCACCGCCGCCTGGGCCGCCAGCCTTGGCAAGGACATCCCCGGTCTTGCCGCCTTCGCCGCCGCAGCCCTGGGCATGATTCTCGGTTCTCTTCTCAAGCCTCGGATCAAGGCGGCAGCCAGCGCGTGATCTGGCCGGCCGATTGCTTCCGCCAGACACGTGCACCCCTGCAACTCTCGCAATCACAAGTCCCTCCAGCGAGACGCCACGCCCTCGCTGGAAGGATGATGAGCCGAAGGTCGGGTCAGCCAATCTCCGGCACTTCAAACCCGGCGCGATATTCACGTCGAAGAAGCGCCAGCGCCTCGGGCGTCGCCGTTGGTCCGACCAGGGTCTCCTTATCCGAATCGATCTCCAGCAGGGAGCCGATCCGCAGATCGCCCGGCTTCAGCGTGATGTCGTTCGCCGCCAGATGCACGGGCGTGTCGTCGATCACCTGCTGCCAGGGCTCGAAGTCCTTGAGCTGGGCCTTCGCCTGCTCGTAGTCACCCGCCTTGCCAAGCTGCCAGGACATGTTGCCCAGATGGCACCAGGCGCTGGAATAATGGATCTTCTCGATCTCGCCGTTCAGATCCTCCGGCTTCCGGCTGCGGATGGCTGCGATGAAGTTCGCCGCGTGCTTGGCGCCGCCGTCGCCCTTGAATTTCTGGATCACCTTGCCCGACAGGTCATGCACGGAGCCGCCGCCGCGTCCGCCGGCATAGTAGCCGTTTTCACATTCGATGACGAGAAAGGCGCTGGTGCGACGGCGAAGGTAGACATCGGACGCCTTCATGCCTGTCTTGCGCGGCAGGTTGTGGACGTCCATCACCACCGGCACGTCACCGGTGTCGAAGTAAACAAAATGTGTGTTCGGCGTCTCGCCCGCGTCATTCCAGCCAAAGCGGCCGCCGCCCGCCAGCACACGCTTCGGCAGCGGGATCTTGTCGCGGAAGACGACGTTGCGCAGGTCGTCGAGGATGTGCGGCCCCCAGTTGCCCAGCTCGCCATTGCCGGTGTTCCAGTTCCAGTGCCAGTCATAGTGGAACTTTTCGCGCAGGATCGGGATGTCCTGTGCCGGCCCCAGCCAGAGATTGTAGTCCACCGTCGTCGGCGGAGTGATCGGCGTGTCGCGCCGGCCGATGCTGGCCCTCATGCCGAAGTGGTTGCAGCGGACATACATGATCTTGCCCAGCGCACCCGAGTCCAGATAGGCCTTGAGCTCCTGATGGAAGGGGTCGCTGCGCTGCTGCGTGCCGCCCTGGACGATGCGGTTGTGCTTGCGCGCCGCCTTCACGAGCTGACGCCCCTCCCAGATGTTGTGGGACACCGGCTTTTCCACATACACGTCCTTGCCCGCCTGGATGGCCCAGATCGAGGCCAGTACATGCCAGTGGTTGCCGGTGGAAACCACCACGGCGTCGATGCTTGGGTCCTCCATGACCTTGCGCAGGTCCTGGGTCGTCCTGGCGTTGGGGAACTTCAGCTTCGCCTTGTCGAGGGCCGCCGTGTCGGCGTCGCACAGGCAGGCGATCTCCACGCCCGGCACCTTGGCCATGCGCCCGGCGTTGCCCATGCCCTGGCCTCCAAGGCCGATGCTGGCGATGCGGATGGTTTCATTCGCCCCCAGCACGCGGGAGGCGGAAAGGGCGGTCGTGGCCAGGGCGGCGTCACGCAGGAAGGAACGGCGGTTGAGGGCGGTCATGATGAACAGTTGGTTGACGGGGTGGGATCAACGAAGCAAGCCCGCGCCGCCTGTCATCTCATGAAATGCTTGTTTGGCGATCATCAGAAAATCTCATGACCTCCTGGAGAGGCGGACCAGACTACCGCTTGCATCCCGGCGGCAGGCCCTTACTCTCGCGCCCCCTGAAATCCAAGAACATGACACAGCTCGACCAGCTCAAGCAATTCACCACCGTCGTGGCCGACACCGGCGACTTCGAGGCCATGAAGGCCTACAAGCCCCAGGACGCCACCACCAATCCCTCCCTCATCCTCCAGGCCTCCCAGAAGGCGGAGTACAAGACCCTGGTCGACCAGGCCATCGCCGAGTACAAAAACAGCTCCCTCTCTGGAACCGCGAAGGTCGAGGCCATCATGGACCGCATCCTGATCCTTTTCGGCCTGGAAATCCTCAAGATTGTCCCGGGACGCGTCTCCACGGAAGTGGACGCCCGTCTGTCCTTTGACACCCAGGGCAACGTTGACAAGGCACGCCACCTGATCGGCATGTACGAAAAGGCCGGCATCCCGCGCGAACGTGTTCTTATCAAAATCGCCTCCACCTGGGAGGGCATCAAGGCCGCTGAAATCCTTCAGAAAGAAGGCATCAACTGCAACCTCACCCTCCTCTTCAGCCTCGCCCAGGCCGTGGCCTGCGCCGAGGGCGGCATCAAGCTCATCTCCCCCTTCGTCGGCCGCATCCTTGACTGGTTCAAGAAGAGCACCGGCAAGGACTACGGCGCCGCCGAAGATCCCGGCGTCCAGTCCGTGACCGCCATCTACAACTACTACAAGCACTTCGGCTACAAGACCGAGGTCATGGGCGCCAGCTTCCGCAACAAGGGCGAGATCACCGAACTCGCCGGCTGCGACCTGCTCACCATCTCCCCCGGCCTTCTCGCCGAACTTCAGTCCAGCGAGGAACCGCTGGTGAAGAAGCTCGACGCGTCCGCCGCCCAGTCGATGAAGATCGAACGCATCGGCGGTGATGAGAAGACCTTCCGCTGGCTCTTCAATGAAGACGCCATGGCCACCGAAAAAACCGCCGAAGGCATCCGCAACTTCGGCAAGGACATCGTGAAGCTCGAGAAGCTGATCGAGGCCGGCCTGTAACCTTCGGGTCATCAAGCACTCGCAGCCCGATCCCTTCACCAGGGATCGGGCTTTTTGCGGCCACAGTAAACCATTCTCACGGCACTCGGAAAGCACCTCCACGCCACCGGGGTCACAAACCAATTCAGCATTCCGTTCTGATGCCGGATCCATCCAATTTTTCTGCCCCCAATCTTTCTGCCCACACACCCGCACCCGCCAAACCCACCGGACGGGAACACCCAGGTTCAGGGCCTGGAATGACGCCCCAGGTTTGAGTTCTGAAGGGCAGAAAAATGAGGGGTAGAAAGATTTTCCCAAGCCCCTGCTGCCAATGATCACGGTGCCTTGAAAGCTCATTCATCCCACCCGGGGAACGGGCGGCTTTCGTGCCATGTCCTGATGCTGCATTCGTAAGGCCCCGAATTGGCGCATTCGGTTTCCTTTCTGGACATGCAGCCGCTTCACGGTTTTGTGACGTTTTCGTTTCATCTCATGGAAGCTTTTCGCGAACAAAGCCTGATGCTCTTCAGCGTGCCGCTGATCCTCCTCGCCATCCTGATCGAGATGGCGGTGACCCATTTCCGCCACATCCGCGCCTACACCTGGCGGGAGACGCTGACCAACTTCTACCTAGCCTCCCTCAACGGCAGCCTCGACCTCCTGCTGCGTGCCACCGTCGTCCTGCCCATCCTGGTGTTCTGCTGGCAGCATCGCCTGATCTCCTGGGAAAAAGGCTGGGGCTACTGGCTGGCATTGTTTGTCCTCGAAGACTTCGCCTACTACACCCTGCACTTCGTCGACCACCACTGCCGCCTCTTCTGGGCCGTGCATGTCACCCATCATTCATCGCCCGAGTTCAACCTCACCACCGGCTTCCGTTCCTCCGTGTTTCAGCCGGTCTATCGCACCGCCTACTTCGCCCCCATCGCGTTGCTGGGCTTTGAACCGCTCGACATCCTATTCATGTATGCCGCCACCCAGATCTACGGCAGCCTCATTCACACCGAAAGAATCCGCAGGCTCGGCTGGCTTGAGCATGTCCTCGTCACCCCTTCGCACCACCGCGTCCACCACGCCTCCAATCCGCGCTACCTCGACAAGAACATGGGCATGTGCCTGATCCTCTGGGACAAGCTTTTCGGCACCTTTCAGGCCGAGGACGACTCCGACCCGCCCCGCTACGGCCTGACCAAACAGCTTCCCGATCGCGGCCCTGTGAACATCGTCTTCCACGAATGGAAGGACATGCTGCGCGACTTCTGGAACAGCCCCCTGCCCCTCTGGAGACGAATCGGCCACCTCCTTCGCGGCCCCGGCTGGAAACCCGACCCGCGCTGACCGCACCAGAAGAGGAACCCCGTCTTAGCTACCGCCATCAACGATCAGGCGAAGCAAAGAAGCCATCTCGCTCCGTCGAGATGAGCTGGACGTCCGGCGATTGCAATCAGGCACCAGTGTCGTGGCCAAGCCACCCAAGAAGACTTTGTTTTACGATCTTCGGCGGCGATCAGGCGAAGCAAAGTAGCCATCTCGCTCCGTCGAGATGAGCTGGACGTCCGGCAGGCTCAAACGTTCACAACCCTCAGGAATCCAACATTCGGGCGCAAGCCCTCCGTCCGGCATCACCACCACGCTCAACCGGTCCTGTGCGTCCCAGGAGTCGTCGAAGGCAGGCGTGAAGAAAGCGGGCAGTAACTTCTATACAACCAGGGGATTGAATGACCAAGGCCCAAAGAAGCCAATGCCCGGGGAAATCCCAGGCTTCAAACCGCCAAGTCTGCCGCGACCTTTCATGGTGTCACGCGCTTGGACCTGGGGCCAGGCTGGCTCCATGGGTTCTCTGGGCTTTCCCATCCTGGCCACGCCCGGTCGCTCCGCCTCATTGGAAGCCGATGATCCGCACCCGAATGGACCCGCGCCATCCACCTCGTTCCCATCATCCAGCCTTGCCAAAACGAACGCCGTTTGCCAGCATCCCATCCCATGGAAAACTCACCCGGAGGCTCCGAGACACCTGCTATGGCGGATGCATCAGCTTCCTTCTCCGCCAGCGATGCACCCGTCGTGCCTGAGGCCCTCGCACCACCCCCGCTCCCCCCACCACTCCCGCCCCCCGGCCTCAAGCGGCGCACGGCCCTGCTGGTGAGCTTGGTCTTTTACCTGGTTTCCTTGGGAATCACGATCCCTCTGGCAGTCTACCTGACCGTCAAAAAACTGCCCATCGACAACACGATGCTGGTGCTGGTTTCCCAGTTCACCGGCTGGCCTGCCGCCCTCGCCGCCGGCCTCTGGTTCGGCAGGTCATCCTGGAAGGACAGCTATGCCCTCGGCAGCTGCCCGGCACGGCTGTTTCCCGGCCTGCTCCTCGGCTGCTTCGGCCTCACCTTTGTACTCAACCGGCTGGCGTCCACCGTTCCGATCCCGGAGCATTTCGAGAACCTATTCAGAAGCCTGGTGAGCGAGGACAAAGTCCTGATTTCATTGCTGACCCTGGTGGTTCTGGCACCCCTCTGCGAGGAGTTGTTCTTCCGTGGCTGGATGCTGCGCGGCCTGCTCAAACGCTATTCCCCGGCGAAGTCGATCGGGTTCACCGCCCTCCTGTTCGCCGTCTTCCATCTGAACCCCTGGCAGGCCATCGTGGCCCTGCCCCTTGGCCTGCTGTTTGGCTGGCTGGCTTGGCGCACCGGCTCGCTCCTTCCCGGCCTTGCCGGACACTTCGTCGTCAACTTCACCGGCTCCCAGCTGATGATGCCGCTCGGTGGCCTGCTTGGCTATTCCAAAAAACACCTGGAGGATGCCACTCACCTGCCTTGGGCCATGGTCGGCATGGGCGCTGCACTCGCCATCTCAGGCCTGATCTGGATGACCGCCAGCATGAAGAAAAGCTGCCTAGGTTCGCCCGACCTGCCGAGCCCCTGAACAGCTTCCGGTCTCCGAACTCTCTAGCCTGACAGCCTCGTCCGCTGCGGTCTTGCCTCTTTCAAAAGCTTAAGTTAAATTAAATAAAATGAAGTGTCCCCACTGCTCCGCCCTCCTCTCGGCCAGCCAGGCCAGTTGCATGGCCTGCGGTTTTTCAGCGACCGCCATCCGCGCCTACCTGGGCGCCGACTGGGTAAGGCTGGAACGCATCACGGATGTGGCGGGGCGTATGAACCTTCGCGAAACGCGCCACCTTGAGACGGTGCTCGACGAGTTCGAAAGGCGTTTTCCTCAGTGTTTCATGGCCGCTTACATCGGCGTGCTGCCGGACACCCTGACCCTTCCCGACCTGGGTTTCTGGCTCATCAACCACGGTGCCTTCCAGACCCATCAGATCACCCGGCGCAATGACTTCGCCATCGTCATGCTCGTGGACCCCCTGCGACAGCAGGCCGCCATCACCCTGGGCTATGCCCTGGAGCAGGCGCTGCCGGAGCCCGTCCTGCAGGAGATCCTCAAAAAGCTGCGCCGACCTTTGCGTCGTGGCCAGGTGGCCGAGGCCATTGAATCTGCCTGCCATCGTGTGGATCAATTCCTCCGAAACATTGGACGTCGCGAACACCGCCAGCCGGATTCTCTCCCGGCCAGCGTCGGAGATGCCTCCGACCTCGGTCTTCACAGCCTGCGCCCCAGCCAGCCCCGCAGCCTGACTCAGCCGGGCACCGGCAGGCTCGCCGACAAACCCTGAGCCCTTCATATGAAACCTCCCCGGCACCGCCCCCGCTCCGCCCTGCTGCTGGCCTGCCTGTGGATGCTTGTCCCGACCTATCCCGTCCCGGCCGACGCCCAGTCGATCGATGAAGAGCTGCCGCTTCCCCGATGGGAGGAATCCCCGCCCAGCCTGGACTCCGTGAACCCTGGCGGACCGTTCAACAACCTCCTGCCCGGCACCCTCATCCCCGCACTTACTGACAGCTCGGAAGTCCAGCGGCTCGGTCCTCGTCTGGATGACGCGCCCACCGGACTCTCCTCCCAGATCGGCCCCACCGACCTCTCACTCTTTCTCCATGGCAGCCTTCTGCAAAACGCCCGCCCCGCCCAGGCACCACGGGTTCCCACACCGGCCCTGGCGATCAAGGACCTGCCGCCCGACCATGTCGCCGCGCTCGCCGACATCCCGGCCAATGAATATCTGGTCGATCCTCAAAACCTCGTCCCCGAGATCGTTCGTGGCGACCTGGACAGACTTCTCGAATTTCATGCCTCCGACGCCCGCATCCGCCTGCATGTACTGGTCCTCGATGCCGATCAAAGGCTGCCTGCCTCGGCGGATCCCCTCCAGTTCGCCTATGGCACCCTGACGCGGCACCTGTCCTGCCTCGCCGTCTATCCTCTCGGCGAACCTTGGCGCACACGGATTTTCCTCTCCAAAACCCTGCATCACGCAGCGGCGGCGGAAGAACTCGCCGACATGGCCGCCGACTGCATCCGCGACGCCCAGGAAGCCGATGAACCCGCCGAACAGCTTCAGCGCTATACCATCCGTCTCTGCACCCGGCTCTACTGGCTTCAGAAAAAGCTCCCCGACCCCGCCATGCGAACCGTCGTGAACTCCAAACCCTCCCTCCAGGAAGTCACAGGCGTCCAGGAATCCACCGTCGGCTTCATCAACCGCTACCTTCTGCCCGCCAGCCTGCCATTGGCAGGGGTCAGCGGACTTGTGATCCTCTGGCAGATCTTCAAACAACGGCTCAAAAAACGCAGGCGGCCAGACCCGGGCCATGTCTGGCTCCTCCCCGAGCCCGAGGTCATCCCCAGGCTGGGAGGCGCCTTCTCCGCCGGGGCGGGCGCCGTCTTATCCTACAAGCAATAAGCAGAAGAAGGCTGTACACCTTGTGAAAATATCGCGTTTCTTTGACGCCCCGTTCGTAACCCCCGCAGCCAGGCTTTTCTTCTCGCCAGCCGCCGGTCCTGCCGCCTAGAATTTCCGCCCCCCGCATGTCCAAAAATCTCAGCGCCCTTTCCTTCCGCAAAGGCATCGAAAAAAACGTCTTCGAACGCATGGTCGAAGCCGCCGAAAAACACGGCACCGCCGAAAGGAACGACCTCGTCCATCAAATGGGCCAGGACCATCTTTTCGGTGACGCCCTCACGCTCGGCGCGGTTAGCTTCTACGACTTCCTCAAGAAGGAGAACGCCGGCAAGAAAATCTTCCTCTGCAACGGCAGCGCCTGCCTCTGCGCCGGCACCCAGGACAAGCTGCACCACACCCTCGAAGGCCACTTCAAGAAGGAGGAGATCGGCCACATCTGCTGCCTCGGCCGCTGCCATGAAGGCGCCGCCTTCCAGTTCAACGGCCAGAACTACTCCGGCCTCTCCGACGCGGCCCTCACGACCCTGGTCAAGACCGGACAGGGTGACGGCACCGACCGTTACGCCGTCGTCTCCCACCTTCAGCCCGCCCTGCTCACCGCCGAGTTCCCGGGCATCGACGCTTATTACGCTCCTTTCCGGAAGCTCATCACCGAAGGCAGCCGCGACGCCCTCGCCAGCGAGCTGAAGGACAGCGGACTGCGCGGCCGAGGCGGTGCCGGGTTCCCCCTCTCCATCAAATGGGCCGGATGCCGGGCGGCGGAAGGCAGCGTCAAATACGTCGTCTGCAACGCGGACGAAGGCGATCCCGGCGCCTACATCGACAAATACCTCATGGAGCAGCGCCCGCACAGCGTGCTGCTCGGCATGATGGTCGCCGGCTGGTATGCCGGTGCTGAAACCGGCGTCCTTTACATCCGCGCCGAATATCCCGACAGCGTCCGCATCGTCGATAAAGCCATTCAGGACCTGCGCGCCGCCGGTCTTCTTGGAAAGAACATCCTTGGCACCGGCTTCAACTTCATGCTGAAGACCATCAAGGGTGCCGGCGCCTACATCTGTGGCGAGGAAACCGCCCTGCTCGCCAGCATCGAAGGCCAGCGTCCCGAAGTCCGCACCCGTCCGCCCTTCCCCGTCAACGAAGGCCTTTTCCGCAAGCCGACCATCGTCAACAACGTCGAGACCTTCGCCAACCTGCACGCCATTCTCTCGCTAGGCGGCAAGGCCTACTCCCAGATCGGCACACCGCAGTCCACCGGCCCTAAGCTGCTCTCGCTCGACAGCCACTTCGTGAAGCCCGGCATCTACGAAGTCGCCATGGGCACTCCCCTGCAGGCCGTCATCGACCTCGCTGGAGGCTTCAAGAATCCCGTCAAGGCCATCCAGGTCGGCGGCCCCCTTGGCGGCATCGTCCCCCTCTCCCACGTCAGTCAGCTCACGGTCGATTTCGAGAGCTTCAAAAAGGCCGACTTCCTCCTCGGCCATGCCGGTGTTGTCAGCATCCCGGAATCGATGCCGATGATCGAATACATCCAGCACCTGTTCCAGTTCACCGCCGATGAAAGCTGCGGCAAATGCTTCCCCTGCCGCCTCGGCAGCACGCGCGGCAAGGAGCTGATCGCCAAGGCCCGTGGTGACAGCAGCTACAAGATCGACCGCGAGTTGATCAACGACCTGCTCGACACCATGGAGGCCACCAGCCTCTGCGCCCTCGGCGGCGGCGTGCCCCTGCCGATCAAGAACGCCCTCCAGCATTTCGAAGCCGAGCTTCGTCCTTACTTCCAGTCTTAATCCCAGCCCCGCCTTCCCTCGTCATGGTCCAGGATCTCTCCACCCTCACCGCGTTCATCGACGGCGAACCGCACCGTTTTGAAAACGGCGAAACCCTCCTGAAGTTCATCGACCGCCATCGCGGCCGTGGCTTCGTACCGACGCTCTGCGACGCCCCCCAGCTCGAACCCTACGGCGCCTGCCGCGTCTGCAGCGTCGAGGTCGCCCTTCAGGCCGACGGCCCGCGCCGCGTGGTGGCCAGCTGCCACACGCCCATCGCACCGGGCATGCACATCTTCACCGAATCCCCCAAGGTCCGCCGTCTGCGCAAAAACATCGTCGAACTGGTGCTGACGGACCACCCCCTGGACTGCCTGACCTGCGAGGTCAGCGGCAACTGCGAACTGCAGACCGTGGCGGCCAAAGTCGGCATCCGTGGAGTTCGTTATCCCGCCGGGGCCAACCACCTCGACCGCGCCAAGGACCGCTCGCATCCCTACATGACCAGCGAGCTGGCCAAGTGCATCAACTGCGCCCGCTGTGTCCGCGCCTGCGATGAAATCCAGGGCCAGCATGTGCTCTCCATGCACGGCCGCGGCTTCAACGCCAAGATCATCAAGGGCCTCGACCAGTCCTTCGCCGACTCCGAATGCGTCTCCTGCGGCGCCTGCGCCCAGGCCTGCCCTACCTCGGCCATCAGCGACGTCTTCTTCTCCAAGTCCATCGAGGCCACCAAGAAGACCCGCACCGTCTGCACCTACTGCGGCGTCGGCTGCAACCTCAACGTCGCCACCAAGGGCAACGAGGTGCTCAGCATCCAGGCCCCTGTCGATGCCGAGGTCAACCATGCCCACACCTGCCTCAAGGGCCGCTTTGCCTTCAAGTTCTACAACCACAAGGACCGTCTCCGGAAGCCGCTCATCCGCCAGGCCGACGGCAGCTTCAAGGAATCCACCTGGGACGAGGCCTACGACCACATCTTCACCCAGCTCAGCCGCATCAAAGCCGAACATGGCGGCAACGCCATCGCCGGCATCTCCTCGGCACGCTGCACCAATGAGGAGAATTACCTCATGCAGAAGTTCATCCGCCAGGTGATCGGCACGAACAACATCGACTGCTGTGCCCGAGTCTGCCACTCCCCCACCGCCTGGGGCATGCAGAAGAGCTTCGGCACCGGCGCCGCCACCAACAGCTTCGAGGACATCGAGTTCACCAAGTGCATCCTCGTCATCGGCGCCAACCCGACCGAGGGCCACCCGGTCACCGGCGCACGCCTGAAGCAGCAGGTCATGAAGGGCACCCCGCTCATCGTGGTCGACCCGCGCAAGATCGAGCTGGTGCCTTATGCCAAGTACCACCTCCAGCTCCGCCCCGGCACCAACGTGGCACTGCTGAACATGTTCGCACGCTGCATCCTCGACGCCGGCCTGGTGAAGACCGATTTCATCCGCAGCCGCTGTGAAAACTGGGAGCAGTTCGAAGCCGGCCTCAAGGCGCTCGACCTGGATGAACTGGAGAGGATCACCGGCGTGGACAAGGAATTGGTTCGCGCCGCCGCCGTCGAATACGCCTCCGCCGAGGCCGCCATGAGCTTCCACGGCCTTGGCGTCACCGAACACGAACAGGGCGCGAAGACCGTCATGCTCATCTCCAACCTCGCCATGATGACCGGCAACATCGGACGGCCCGGCGTCGGAGTGAACCCGCTGCGCGGCCAGAACAATGTCCAGGGCGCGGCCGACATGGGCTGCCAGCCCCACCAGGGTGCCGGCTACTTCGAAATGAACGACCCGCAGGTTCTCAAGCTTTATGAGGACTTCTACGGCGTGAAGACGCCCAGCGAACCCGGCTGGAAAATCCCGCAGATGTTCGACGCCGCCGTCGATGGCAGGCTCAAGGCGCTCTGGCTCATGGGCGAGGATGTGGTGCAGACCGACCCCGACGCCAACCACGTCAGGCATGCCATGGAGAGCCTCGAGTTCCTCGTCGTTCAGGAGATCTTCATGACCGAGACGGCGAAATACGCCCATGTCATCCTGCCCGCCGCCAGCTTCCTGGAAAAGAGCGGCACCTTCACCAACGCCGAACGCCGCGTGCAGCGTGTGAACGCCACCGTGAAGCCCCTGGAAGGCACCAAGCCCGACGGCCAGATCATGTGCGAGATCATCCAGCGCTTCGGCTTCCCCCAGGCCGACTACACTCCGGATGGCGTGCTGGCGGAGATCGCCCGCATCGTCCCCTTCTTCAAGGGCGCCACCTGGGAGAACCTCGGCGAAAACGGCAAGCAATGGCCCGTCGCGGAAGGCGGTGTTGACACGCAGATCCTGCACCAGACCGAGTTCAAGCGCGGCAAGGGCCACTTCCACTTCTTCGACTGGAAGGAGTCCACCGAACTCGTCACCCACGGCCGGGAATTCCCCTTCATCCTCACCACCGGCCGTGTGCTTGAGCATTACAACTGCGGCACCATGACCCGCCGCACCGGTAACAGCCAGATCGTCACCCAGGACGTACTCGCCATCAACCCCGCCGACGCCGCGAAAAAGGACATCGCCACCGGCGACCACGTCCGTCTTTTCAGCGCACGCGGCGAGGTCGAACTGGAGGCCCGCGTGACCGATGAAGTGAAGCCCGGCGTGCTGTACACCACCTTCCACTTCCCCGAGCACATGGTGAACAACGTCACCGGCGGTGGCTGCGACAGCGACACCCTCTGCCCCGAGTACAAGGTCATCGCCGCCGATGTCGAAAAGGTCGGCGAGCCTGCCTCGCGAAAAAAACGCAAAGGTGAATTTGCTCCGGCGATGGGCTGAAGTCTTGAAGCCCAGCCTCACCAGATCGGATAGCGCACCGAACCCACCCGAAAACGGGCAGGTTCGTTGCTCCGTCCTCATCCTGAATCCATCCCATTTTTCTGCCCGCAATCTTTCTGCCCACACCCCCGTGTCCGCCAAGCCCACCGGATGGGAACACCCAGGTTCAGGCATTGGAATGACGCCCCCAGGGGTTCGTCCTGAAGGGCAGAAAAATGGGGGGCAGAAAGATTTTCCCAAGCCCCTGTTACCAGTGGCCAAGATACTTGGATCGCGCATCCGGCTCCCCCGGGGAAACACACCCATTCGGTGCTCCGTCCCAATGCCGGACTCATCCCATTTTTCTGCCCCCAATCTTTCTGCCCAAACTCCCATGTCCGCCAAGCCCACCGGACGGGAACACCCAGGTTCAGGCATTGGAATGACGCCCCGAAGTTTCAGACCTGAAGGGCAGAAAAATTGGGGCAGAAAGATTTTCCCAAGTCCCTGTTACCAGGGGCCAAGACACTTGGTTCGCTTATCCGGCTCTCCCGGGGAAACACACCCATTCGTTGCTCCTTCCCAATGCCGGACTCATCCCATTTTTCTGCCCCCAATCTTTCTGCCCAAACTCCCATGTCCGCCAAGCCCACCGGACGAGAACACCCAGGTTCAGGCATTGGAATGACGCCCCGAAGTTTCAGACCTGAAGGGCAGAAAAATTGGGGCAGAAAGATTTTCCCAAGCCCCTGTTACCAGGGGCCAAGACACTTGGATCGCTTATCCGGCTCTCCCGGGGAAACACACCCATTCGTTGCTCCGTCCCAATGCCGGACTCATCCCTTTTTCTGCCCCCAATCTTTCTGCCCAAACTCCCATGTCCGCCAAGCCCACCGGACGGGAACACCCAGGTTCAGGCATTGGAATGACGCCCCGAAGTTT
>JBIJBP010000177.1:0-8930 GCA_044345155.1 Prosthecobacter sp.
CACTCATGATCGGCCTCGGCTTCAAGCCGCTTGAAGCCGCCAAGCTCGCGCTCATCGGCAACACCGCCCCCGTCGCCTTTGGCTCGCTCGGAACTCCGCTGACCACCCTGGCCGACATCACGGGCCTCGACCTCCTCAAGCTCAGCTCCATGGTCGGCAGGCAGCTTCCGCTGTTCTCGCTCATCGTGCCCTTCTGGCTGGTCGCCGCCCAGGCCGGCTGGCGCGGCATGGTCGGTGTCTGGCCCGCCTGCCTGGCCACCGGCCTCAGCTTCGGCCTGATGCAGTTCGTGATGAGCAACTGCCACGGCCCCTGGCTGGTGGACATTGTCAGCGCTGTCGCCTCCATGATGGTGCTCATCCTGCTCATGAAGGTGTGGAAGCCCCGGGACGTCGAGCAGCAGCCACGCGCCCGGGCATCCTCTCCCGGAGCATGGAGGGCCTGGCTTCCCTGGGTCTTCCTCACCTCCCTGGTCTTCCTCTGGGGCATGCCGCAGGTGAAGTCCGGGCTGAACGAATTGTTCAACCTGGAGCTCGAGGTGCCCCTGCTGCACAGGGCCGTGGAAAAGATGCCTCCCGTCGTCCCCCACGCCGAGCTGGAGAAGGCCGTCTTAAAGCTGAACCTGGCTTCCGCCACCGGCACCGCCGCCCTGCTCGCCGGCTTGCTGGCAGGCTTGTGCCTCGGCCTCGGCCCCATGCGCATCGCCAGGCTGTACGCCGTCACGGCCTGGAGGCTGCGCGTGTCACTTCTGACCATCTCCCTCATGCTCGCCCTCGGCTATGTCACCCGCTACAGCGGCACGGACACGACCATGGGCCTGATGATGGCCTCCACCGGCGTGTTCTTCCCCTTCTTCTCGCCCATCATCGGCTGGCTCGGCGTGGCCCTCACCGGCAGTGACACGTCGTCGAACGTTTTGTTCGGCAACCTCCAGCAGGTCACCGCCGCCCAGCTCGGCCTCTCCCCCGTTCACATGGCCGCCGCCAACAGCAGCGGCGGTGTCATGGGCAAGATGATCGATGCCCAGAGCATCGTCGTCGCCAGCACGGCCACCGGCGGCCATCCCGGCAGCCCGGACGCCGGAACCGTGCTCCGCAGCGTCTTCTGGCACAGCATCATCCTCGCCGTGCTCATGGGACTGCTCGTCGCGGCCCAGGCCTTCTGGATGCCCTGGCTGGTCCTGAAGTGAGCCGCAAATGCGTGACAAGGCCCGGCTGGCGTCCGGCGTATCCCTGGGCCAGCCTTTGACATGTTCAGCCGCCGCCAGCTTCTCCAGACCACCGGACAGGGATTCGGCGCCCTGGCCTTCACCTCCCTGCAGGCTGCGGAAACCCGTCACCGCTCCCAGGTCGTTGTGCCCAGGGCAAAGCGCGTGGTCCAGCTCTTCATGGCGGGCGCGGCCAGTCACATCGACCTCTTCGACTACAAGCCGCAGCTGGTGAAGCATCACGGCGAACCCTCCGACTTCGGCGAGGCGGTGGAGGCCTTTCAAAACGGGCTCGGCCCCTGGAAGAAGCCGGTCTGGGATTTCAAACCCTACGGCCGCTGCGGCAAACGGCTCAGCGACGCCGTCGCCCCCCTCGGTGCCTGCGCCGACGACCTGGCCTTCGTTCATAACATGGTCGGCAAGACCGGCGTGCATTCCCAGGGCACACTGCTCCAGGCCACGGGCTTCAACCTGCCCGGCTTCCCCGGTGTCGGCTGCTGGGTCAGCTACGCGCTTGGATCGCTCAGCGACAACCTGCCCACCTTCGTCGTGCTGCCCGACCACCGCGGCTTCGCCTCCAACGGCCCCAAGAACTGGGACTCGGCCTTCCTGCCTTCCCAGCACGCCGGCACCCTCATCCAACCCGGCGCCGAGACACCCATCGCCGACCTCTTTCCGCACAGGAACGGCCGCTACATCAGCGCCAGGTCGGACCGCGAAGGCTTCTCCCTGCTCGAGCAGATGAACCGCCGTCACGCCGCCTTGCGCCCCGAGGACACACGCCTTGATTCACGCATCCAGAGCTACGAGCTCGCCGCACGCATGCAGCTCGCCGCCCCCGAGGCGCTCGACATCTCCAGGGAGCCGGAGCACATCAAGTCGATGTACGGCATCCAGGAGCACCGCAAGGTCTGGCCCACCGAGATCAACCCGGAGGAGGAGGCCGACTACATGGGCCGCAAGTGCCTCGCCGCACGACGCCTGCTCGAACGCGGCGTCCGCTTTGTGCAGATCTGGAGCGGCAATGACAACGGCTTCCCGCGCCGCAACTGGGACTCGCACGAGGATGTCGAGCGCGACCACGGCCCCCTGGCCTGGGGCATGGCGAAGGCGGTCTCCGCTCTCATTCAGGACCTGAAGCAGCGCGGCCTTCTGGAGGAGACCATCATTCTCTGGACCACCGAGTTCGGCCGCATGCCCAGCACCCAGGGCGGCAGGGGCCGCGACCACAACCCCTATGTCTTCACCAACTGGCTCTGCGGCGGCGGCATCAAGGGCGGTGTCGTGGCCGGTGAATCCGACGCCTGGGGCTACAAACCGCTCGACCGCGCCAATCCGACCACCTGCTACGACATCCACGCCACGCTGCTCCACCTCCTTGGCATCGACCATGAAAAGCTCACCGTCAGGCACAACGGCATCGATCGGCGGCTCACGGATGTGCACGGCCATGTGATCCGGGAGCTGCTGGCGTAACGCGCCTTCAGCGCCAGTGCTGGGCCGGACATGAAAGCCATCGCTCAAGGAGGCTTTCCTGGTCTTCATGCCAGGGCTCTCGGAAGCAGCCCCGTCCCTTGGATCATGCAATCCTGGATTACAGACCTAACAGAATTTGCACGCACCTGGCCGGCCGGCAGTCACACGCCGACCGGCCTTCCAGCGAATTTTTCCCTCTCGTCACGACGCTGCGTGATGATTGTCTGAAGAACCTCCTCACTTCCGGCCTGCGTCCGTCTTCTCCATCTGCCGCCTGTCAATCCCACAGGCGGCCGGCCTTCAGCCACTCTTCAACAAGCCCGTGAAAGGCCTTCACCGGCGGGCTGAACTCATCCGGGTTCCAGACCATCACCAGCGGCACACTGTGCACCGGAGTCACCGGCACAAAGCTCAGGCCTTCCGGCATGGACGTGGCTGCGACACTGTCCGTGGCAACCCCCAGTCCGGTCCCGGCCTCCACATAGGTCAGCACCGTGCCCATGAGGCTCGGGCTCTGCACGATGCGCGGCGCAAAGCCCGCCGTCCGGCAGGCTGCCAGGATTTCATCATGAAGCCCCACCCCCTCCCGCCTGGCCAGCACGATCAGCGGCTCGTTCGCGAGCTGCTTCCATGAAATGGACTTCCTTCCCGCCAGGGGATGTCCCTGGGGAACCACGACGCCGAGGGGCTCCTGGCGTAACAAAAGGGTGTTCAAGGCACGCTCCCCCTGCCCCGGCACGGGCCGTGTCAGCGCCACCGACAGCCGACCCTTCACCACCATCTCCCACACACGTTCCGGGGTCCGCTCCTCCAGATGCACGGACACCTTGGGGAAACGCCTCCGGTATTCCGCCAGCAGCCTGCCCAGGAAGCTCTTTGTCGGCGGGCCGATGTATCCCAGACGCAGCTCCCCCTCCTCCCCCGCCGCCGTACGCTTCACCTTGCGCAGGGACTCCTCCAGCCGCTCCAGCACCACCGCCGACTCCGCCAGCAGCACGGCCCCCGCCGGGGTCAGCGCCATGGTGCGCCGGTTGCGCTCGATCAGCCTCATTCCCAGGTCCTGCTCAAGCTCCTGCACGGCCCGTGAAAGCGCCGGCTGGGCGATGCGCAGACGACGCGAGGCCTTGGAGAAGCTCAGCTCCTCCGCCACCGCCTGGAAATATCGCAGATGCCTCAGGTCCATGATACCTGTTTATACGCCTCCCGGAGGGCTGACAACTCCCGCTGTTGCGAACCGTGCCGCCTCTGCCCAAAATACACGCCATGACACGCCCCGAAGCCATCCAGCAGATCCGCGAATCCGCCAAGGCCATCGCCCTTCAGATGATGAAGATCCATCCCGCGCTTCCCCACCTGAAGGACGAGGAAACCCTGAAGGACAGCCTCAAGGCCCTGCATGAGATGACCGTGCACCTCGAGACCATCAAAAAGAAGATCGGCCGCCTTGAAAAGCAGGATGACAGCACCCTGCTCTGATCCCGCCTGAGATTGGATCAAACTTCGCTGGGCAGCAGCCTGGCCAGTTCCGGCGGCAGCGGCGACTCAAAGGTCATTTCGCGCCCGTCCACGGGGTGCTTGATGCGCAGCGAGGCCGCATGCAGCGCCACACGCCGGGCCGGGTTTGACTTCGCCCCATACCTCGCATCCCCGGCCACAGGACAGCCTGCCTCGGCCAGCTGTACGCGGATCTGATGCCGCCGCCCGGTCTCCAGCCTCAGCTCCACCAGGGTGCGCCCCATGCCATGCCTGAGCACCCGGTAATGCGTCAACGCCTCGCGTGCCCCGGCCACCGGCCTCTGATGCAGGTAAACCCGGTGCGGCTGGCTTTCATCAACATAACCGCGCAGCACGCCCGAAGCCTCGGGTGGCGAACCCTCAACCACCGCCAGATAACGCTTCTCAAACGAAGCCCAGTTCTCCTGCAGCGCCGTCTTCACCTCCTCGGTCTTTGCAAACAAAAGCACGCCCGATGTCTCCTTGTCCAGCCGGTGCACGATCCATACCCGCGCCTTGCCGCTGAACTGGGAGTCACGCCGGTACCGGGTCAGGAAGGAGTAGGCCGTGCGGTCCTTCTCGCTTTCCGTCGAGATCGTCAGCAGGCCCTGAGGCTTGTGGATCACCAGGATCGCATCGTCCTCATGCAGGATGCCCATCCCCTCCGGCAGGTCCGCCGCCTGGGGTGGCGGCGCCTTGACAGGCAGGATGGCCACCCTGTCACCCGCCTGAAGCGGATGATCATGGCGCGTCACCACCTCGTCGTTCACGCGCACCGAACCAAATTTCAGCCATTGCTTCACCTTCGTGCGCTTCACCTCCGGCCATGCTGCCAGAAGAAAGGGCAGCAGCGTCTGCGGCTCGGGGACGGTTTGAAAAGGAATCATGTCCGACCCTTCTTAGGCGCTGCGCAGGTGGCGTCAAACCGCATTCAACGCGCCGCCGCGCTTGTTCACCGATACGTAGCTCAATGCTGAAACCTGGCCTCGATGGCAAAACCCGCCCGCCCCCGGAACAACCAAGATCTTATCCAATTCTGTCAATCCTGCCAGTCGTGTGAATCCTGTCACCCAGGTTTGGAAAAACACAGGGGGCGCAAGCCTGCCATCACTGCACGCCTGCCCGCTTGACCTTTGCCCGGCAGGCCGTTTGACTGCGCCTCCATGCCCCGCACCGCCATCCTCAACGTCGTCGGCCTCACCGCCCGCCTCATCGGCGAGCACACGCCGGAGATCCGCGCCTTCATGGAGCGCAGCAGAAGCACCCTGGTTGAGCCCGTACTGCCCGCCGTCACCTGCACGGCCCAGGCCACCTATGTGACCGGACGCACGCCCCGTGACCACGGCATCGTCGCCAACGGCTGGTATGACCGCGACTACGCCGAACATCGCTTCTGGAAACAGCCCGAACAGCTCATCCAGGGTGAAAAGCTCTGGGACATGCTGCGCAGAAACGACCGCGAGTTCACCTGCGCCAAGGTCTTCTGGTGGTACAACATGTACAGCTCCGCCGACTACGCGGTGACACCGCGCCCGCTCTACCTCAGCGACGGCAGCAAGGTCTTCGACATCCACACGCAGCCCATGGGCATGCGCGACCGCCTGAAGCGCGACCTCGGCGACTTCCCCTTCATGAACTTCTGGGGCCCCGCCTCCGGCATCGAGTCCTCCCGATGGATCGCCGCCAGCGCCAGGTGGATCGAGGAGAAGCACTGGCCCACCCTCAGCCTCGTCTACCTCCCCCATCTCGATTACAACCTCCAGCGCGTCGGCCTCGACTTGAGCCGCATCTCAACCGACCTGCGCCAGATCGACGAGGTGGTCGGCGACCTCATCCGCTTCTACGAAGCCCGCGACATCCAGGTCGTCCTCCTCTCCGAATATGGCATCACCGACGTCGACCGCCCCGTGCATCTCAACCGCGTCTTCCGCGAAAAGGGCTGGCTGTCCATCAAGGACGAACTCGGCCGGGAAACCCTCGACCTCGGCGGCTCGCGAGCCTTTGCCATCGCCGACCATCAGCTGGCCCACGTCTATGTGAACGACGCCTCGCTGCTCGACCAGGTCCGCGCCGTGCTCGAGCAGACCCCTGGCGTCCAACAGGTCCTCGGCCGTGTGGAAAAAAGCCATGCACGCCTCGATCATGCCCGCTCTGGCGACCTCGTGGCGGTGGCTGACGCAAGAAGCTGGTTCACCTACTACTACTGGCAGGACGACGCCAGGGCGCCCGACTTCGCCCGCTGCGTGGACATCCACCGCAAATGTGGTTATGACCCCGCCGAGCTCTTCATCGACCCCGCCATCCGCGCGCCGAAGCTCCAAATAGCCCTCAAGCTGGCACGCAAAAAACTGGGTTTCCGCTATCTCATGGACGTCATTCCGCTGGATGCCACGCTGGTGAAGGGCAGCCACGGACGCATCCCCGAGGACCAGCGCGACTGGCCCGTGCTCATCGGCCCCTTCTCCAGGCTGCCAGGCTCCGGCAGCATCCGCGCCGACCAGGTGTGCGAGCATCTTCTCTCCGCCTGCCAGGGCTGAGAACCACTCCGGCGTCAGGCGCCAAAATCGCCTGAACAACAGGGTGGACATCCGGCTTCCCGGCGGGCAAAGATGCAGGCTCATCCCTCGACTCCTCAAGAACTCCGCCCGCACCGCCCTATGGACCCCGAAATGACCATGCTCGAATGTGAAGAAGCCATGACCAAGGCCGTCGAGTTCGCCGTGCATGAATTCGCCATGGTGCGCACCGGCAAGGCCTCTCCAACCCTCGTCGAAGGACTCGACGTGCACGTTCACAGCTACGGCGCCCACATGAAGCTCAAGCAGCTCGCCATGATCACCACGCCTGACGCACGACTGATCCGCATCGAGCCCTTTGACTCCTCCACCCTTCACGACATCGACCGCGCCATCCGCGAGTCCCGGCTCGGCCTCAACGGCTCCATTGAGGGCAAGGTGATCCGCCTTCCCATCCCCGCCCTCTCCCAGGAACGTCGCGAACAAATGGTGAAACTGGTCAAGCAGATGGGCGAGGAATCCAAGGTCCGCGTTCGCTCCGCCCGCCGTGACGCCATCGAGGAACTCAAGAAGGGTGAGAAGGAAAGCGCCATCACCGAGGACGACCTGCACCGCCTGGAAAAGGAAGTGCAGACCCTCACCGACAAGAAGATCGCCGAGATCGAACAGCACATGGCGAGCAAGGAGAAGGAAATCCTCACGGTCTGACCCACGACTCAAGCGCATGTTTCCGCCCACGGACTATCTGGACCTTGCCCGCACGCAGCACGGCATCCTTTTCCCGCCGGACCAGCCCGTGTGGCATGCGCTCTCCCACCTCGAGTCCTACCTCGGCTTCCGCCTTCAGCGCAACATCCAGGTCGCCATCCCGCCCGGCGTTCACCTCGGGGAGGACGTCTTCATCGACGAAGGCACTGTCATCGAACCCGGTGCTGTCATCAAAGGTCCGGCCTGGATCGGCAGGAACTGTCAAATCCGCGCCGGCTGCTACATCCGCGAAAATGTCATCGTCGGCAACGGCTGCGTCCTCGGCAACTCCTGCGAGTTCAAGAACTGCGTCCTTTTCGACGAATGCGAGGTCCCTCACTTCAACTACGTCGGTGACTCCATCCTCGGCCACAAGGCCCACCTCGGTGCCGGGGTCATCCTTTCCAATGTCCGCCTCGACCGCCTCGAGGTCACGGTCGAGGACGGTCGCCAAAGCCACGCCACCGGCCTGCGCAAGTTTGGCGCGGTCATCGGCGACCATGCCGAAATCGGCTGCAACAGCGTCATCAACCCCGGTTCGATCATCGGCCGGAAATCCATCATCTATCCCCTCACCAGCTTCGGAGGCGTCCTGCCCTCCGGCAGCCTGCTCAAGACCCGCCAGCAGCACGTGATCGTGCCCCGGCGCTGACCGCCTGCGCGGCCCTCCTGGCACAATCCAGCCAGTTCCCGTCATGCCGGAGCGCAAGCCAGTTCCTTCCTGGACGTAATATCCGGCTCATGACCCGCCTTCTCGCCCTCTTTTCCGCCTGCCTCATCGCCGGCTCCGCCGCCGCCCAGAACATCCGCGCCGGCATCATCGGCCTCGACACCTCCCACGTCCTGGCCTTCACCAAGACCCTCAACAGCAACCCACAGAAACCGGAGGTCATGGGCGTGCGCATGGTCGCGGCCTACCCCAATGGATCGAAGGACATTGAGTCCAGCCTGAAGCGCGTTCCGGAGTACACCGCCAAGGTCAAGGAGCTCGGCGTCGAGATCGTCGACAGCATCGACGCCCTGCTCGACAAGGTGGACGTAGTCTTCCTTGAGACCAACGACGGCCGCCCCCACCTCGAACAGCTCCGCCCCTGCCTCGCCGCCCACAAGCCCGTCTTCATCGACAAGCCCGTCGCCGGCACCCTCGTTGACGCCATCAAGATCTACCAGGAATCCAAGGCCGCAGGCGTTCCTGTCTTCTCCTCCTCCTCCCTGCGCTTCGGCAAAAACACCCAGGCCGTCCGCGGCGGCAGCATCGGCAAAGTGAAGGAGGCCACCACCTTCAGCCCGGCCAGCCTGGAGGCCACCCACCCCGACCTTTTCTGGTACGGAATTCATGGCGTCGAAAGCCTCTTCACTGTCATGGGCACCGGCTGCCAGTCCGTCAAACGCGACACCAATGCCGAAGGTAAAATCCGCGTCACCGGCACCTGGGAGGGCGGCCGCAAGGGCGTGTTTTACGAAAACAAGGGCTACGGCGGCAAGGCCCTCG
>JBIJBP010000063.1:0-28686 GCA_044345155.1 Prosthecobacter sp.
AGTGCTCGTAACCGGACTCGCCGTGCTCGGCAAGGTCCAGGCCGCTCACCTCCACCTCCGTGCTCGGACGCAGGCCGACAATCACCTTCACCACGATGGTGATGATGACCGTCGCCACCACGCTCCACACGATCGTCAGCGCCACCGCCTTCAGCTGGTTCATCAGCAGCCCTTCCTTCAGGCCTTCCACGATGCTGTTGGCCTCAGGGCTCGCAAACACACCCGTCAGGATCGCTCCCAGCGTGCCGCCCACCCCGTGCACTCCGAAGGTGTCCAGCGCGTCGTCATACCCCAGGATCTTCTTCAGGTAGGCCACTGCGATGAACGGCACCACGCCCGCCAGCACCCCGATGATCACCGACGAGGTCGCCGTCACGAAGCCCGCTCCCGGCGTGATCACCACCAGCCCCGCCACAATGCCCGAGCAGAAGCCCAGCACCGAGGGCTTGCCACGCGTGATCCACTCCAGCAGCGCCCACACAAAGCCGGCGGTCGCCGCCGCCAGCGTCGTCGTCATGAACGCATTGGAGGCGATGCCGTCGGCTCCCAGGGCCGAGCCCGCGTTGAAGCCATACCAGCCGACCCACAGCATGCCCGTGCCGATCGCGCAGAGCACCATGCTGTGCGGCGCCATCGACTCCTTGCCGTAGCCCTTGCGCTTGCCCAGCAGGATGCACAGCACCAGCGCCGACCAGCCCGAGGTCATGTGCACCACCGTGCCGCCCGCGAAGTCGATCGCCTTGATCGTGGCGTTGGGGTTGAGCGGACCGCACATGAAGCCCGTCGTGCTCCACACCATGTGGGCGAAGGGGAAGTAGACCAGGAACATCCAGGCGGCGACAAAGACCATCACGGAGATGAACTTCATGCGCTCGGCGATGGCGCCGATGATGAGGGCCGGGGTGATGATGGCGAAGGTGAGCTGGAACATGCACCACATGGCGTCGCTGATCCACCAGTAGCCCGCGCCGGAGGCGTAGGGGGAGACACCCTCAAGGAACTTGAAGGAGAGGTCGCCGATGAAGGGGGCGGTGGCGCCGGCGCCGCCGCCGAAGCTGAGGCTGTAGCCGCAGGCCCACCAGAGGATGGTGACGAGGCCGGCGATGCCCATGCACTGGGCGATGACGGAGAGGACGTTCTTTTTGCGCACCAGGCCGCCGTAGAAGAGGAAGAGGCCGGGCAGGGTCATGAAGAGCACGAGGGCGGTGCTGGTCATCTGCCAGGCGTTGTGGCCGGGGCCGGGGCCTGCGATGTTGGACTTCCACTCCTTGTCGCCGTCCTTGCCGGCCTGGCCGTTGGTGACGTATTTTTCCAGGTCAAAGATCCGCTGCTCGAGGGTGGGGCCGGCGGGTTCAGCAGGCGCGGCGGCAGGCGCGGGCGCGGCGGCAGGAGCCGGGGCAGCGTCTTGAGAATAAGCCAGGGGCTCCAGAGTGAGTCCCCAGAATGTTGCGGCAGCCGCTGCGGCCGCCAGGCATCCACTCCATCTGTTTTTGGTCAGCATATTGGTAGGTTGAGTTATGTTGATGTTTTCGGCGGCTACTGGAACCGGTCGAAATCATGCAAAGCAAAGTGCGTGCCAACCTTGCCACGGGGCTGCCAGGTGAATCCGGCGAGGCACCGCCACCCTTCACTCAAGACCTCCATTTTTATCAAACTTTGCGCCAGAGCAGCGCCATGAAGAGGGGGAACTCCTTCCTCGCACGGTTCTCAGCCCTCGCTCTTGGCCCGGGCTGGCTCTCCTTGTGCGAATGCCATTCCTCCATGCCGCCGAGCAGGAGCCCCGATGCAAACGCCGGACGTGTCAACTCCTCCAGGCTGCGGTGAATGCTGACCGTGCTCTCGCTGTCCGCCCGGCCCGGATGCATGACGATCGGAATGCTCAGGGTGCTGCTGTAGGCGTCAATGCGGCGGTACTGGATCTTGCGGTCCTCCTCAAAGCCCCAGGCCGACTGGCGAGGGATGCGGAAGGCGGGATGATTCAGCACCCAGAGCATCCTGCCGCCGGGCTTCAGCACAGAAAGCGCCGCCGAACAAACTTTGTCGAGATGCTCCAGGTTCTGCAGGCAGAGGATCGCGGAGATGCCGTCGAACTCGCCCAGACCTTCAAGGCTGGCCGCATCCCGGTCGAGATAGCGGATCGCCGTGCGCCCCTGATAGGTCCGGGCCTTCTGGATGAGGGTGCGCGAGGCATCGATGCCGGTGACCCTTGCGCCGGACTCGGCCATGGCCCGGGAAAACACCCCCTGGCCGCAGCCAATGTCGAGCATCTGCTCGCCCCGTGCCGGCCGCAGCAGGTCCAGGGCGCGGGGGATGACCACTTCGCGATAAAGCTCGGAGCCGCGTTCACCAATGATGCGGTCATACCAATCGGCCGACTTTTCCCATGAGGTGCCGCCCAGGCTGCGGTCACCGCCGGCACCCTGCGCACGTTCGTGCGGACGACCAAAGGCCTTCCGTCCGGAAGTTCGTGAGCCGACAGGTTTACGGGGGCGTTCGGGATTCATGCAGTGTCCGCCAAAGGACGGCAGCCCGGTGAAAAATCAAACCCGCATTGCGTCATCGGCAGTTGCCTCCGCACTTGCAAGCCCTCTACTTTCCAGCCACCCGTCGGCTTTCCATGAAGAAACCCTGGCTTGCCCTCCTCGCCCTGCTGCCCGTCCTCATCCTCGGTTTCTCACGGCTGCGCCTGGAGACGGACATCCTGGCGACGCTTCCCGGAGATGTGCCTGAAGTCAGTGCCCTCAAGCTGCTTCGGGACGGATTTTCCGGCGGCAGCGACCTGATCATCGCCCTTGAAGCGGAGGATGAGGCGGTGTCTGAAGAGCTCACTGCGGCCATTGCAGAGGTCCTGGGCAAACGCACCGACTTGGTCAAGGAGGTCCGCTGGGGCCAGCCCATGGAGTCCCAGGCCCGCTCCGGCGCCGCCCTGCTGGCCTGGTCCCTGGAAAATGCCGATCCAGGAAAGCTTCAGGAGTTGCGCAGCCACCTTGAAGGCAGTGCCGTGAAGGAACGCCTGCAACGCTCCCTGCAGGCCGTGTCCACCTCCCTGGATGCTGAAAAGATCCAGCGCTCGTCCTATGACCCCCTGGGGCTTCTCGACAGCCTCGACACATCGGCGGCAGGCGCGCTGGAAGGCTCGCTTTTCGGGCTGGTTTCAGAGGATGGCGCGTTCCGGGTGCTGATGGTCACCCCGGCGGGCTCGGTGGGCAATTACAAGGCTGCCGGAGCCTGGCTGACGGAGGTGAAAAACCTCGTCAACAACACCGTCACCGAACGCCTGAAAGACCTTCCGGTCAGCATGCCCAGGCTGCGTTACACGGGCGAACCGGCCTTCCAGGCGGAAATCGGCGCGGGGATCGAAAAGGACATGTCCAGCACCATCGGCATGACCGAAGTGCTCATCACCCTGCTGTTCTGGATCATGTTCCGACGTCTGCGCCCCCTGCTCTGGATTCAGGGACTGGTCATGCTGAGCATGGTGATCACGGTCGCTCTTGGCGGGCTGCTGGTCGGTAAGCTCAGCATCATGTCCCTGGGCTTCGCAGCCATCGTGCTCGGCATCATCGTGGACTATGCCGTCCTCATCATCCAGGAGGCAAGGCAGCATCCCTCGCTGCCGCCCGGGGAACTGAGAAAGCTCGCCGCCCCTGGCATTGCAGCCGGGGCCTGCACGACGGCGGTGGTCTTCCTTTCCCTTCTTTTCAGCGGACTCCCCGGCATGGCCGAAATGGGGCTGCTTGTGGCCGTGGGAGTCGTCGTCGGCTTTCTCGTCATGGTCTTTTTCGCCCCCCGGCTCGCCGCAGGCAGGCAGTCCAGCCAGCCCGTTTCCACAACCCCAGCCTGGCATTCCCATCCTGGACTGGCCGGACTAGGAACCGCCCTCCTGCTGATCGCTTCAGCGGCCGTCCTGACCACCCGGGGCCTGCCAGCCTTCCACACGGGGGCGGAAGCCCTGCGTCCGACAAAAAGCGAGGCCATGGACACCTTTGAATGGGTTCAGGAGCGGCTTGGCCGTGACAACGAATGCAGCCTTCCCGTCCTCATTACGGGTCCTGCTCATGAACTGAAGGCCCGGTCATCCGCCCTCAGCATCAGGCTCGACGCTGCCGTGTCCTCCGGCGCGCTGCTCCGCCATGCCCTTCCCACCATGCTGGTTGGCGATCCCGGGGCACGGCTTGCCAACCGTACCTTCATCGACTGGCTTCAAAAGGAACAACCCAGGCTGGAGAAGGAAATCGACGCCGCAGGCTTCACGGAAGCCGCCATGGGCCTGCTGCGGGGGATTTGCGAAGTCTGGAAGTCTGGTGGTTCCGAAGCCGCCGCAGCCAGCATCCTGAACCGGATGATTGCGACCGGCATCCGTGCCGAGTCGGCGGGCATGAAGAAGGGCGAAGGCGTCGTCCTGGCCTCGGTGAGCGTGGCTGGCAAACCCGGGCTTCCGGATCGTGAAAAACTGGCCGAACTCCAGAAACTTCTGACACCGGAAACCGGGGCCTGGCTGGCTGGCTGGGAAACCCTCGGCGGCGCCCTTTCCACCCTGGTCCGCAAAGACCTTGAGAAGCAGATGCTTCCCATCATCGGACTGATCGTCCTGACTTTGTTCATTACCTTCAGGCGCTGGCAGGACCTGCTGCTTTCCGTCCTGCTCCTGAGCATTGGCATGACGGCCCTGGCAGCCACCATGAACCTGCTGGGTGTCGGCTGGAACCTCGCCAGCCTCGCCGCCATCCCTTTGCTGCTCGGCACCGGCATCGACTATGGCATTCACATCCTGCTGGCTCTCCAGCGCAGTGGCAACGATGTGCGGCTTGTGCAGGCAACCACGGGCAGGGCGGTCTTCTTCTCAGGCATGACCACGGTCATTGGATTCTCCAGCCTGTTCTTTGCGGGTAACCGAGGCATCTCCAGCCTAGGCCTCGCCTGCTGCCTGGGCACAATCTGGATCCTGATTATCGTCCTCTGGCTTCTTCCACACTGGCGCAAATGGCTGGGCGGAAACGGCACTCTCAGGCACAGGAGTGATCCGTCACCTTGAAGGCGCCAGAGTCATTGGAGCTGGAGGCAGGCCGGGCACATTGGGGGTGATCGGTCTCAGTCTCGGCTGAACAGGTCGACGTGTCGGCACAGGAAGGGCTTCCGGAACCTTTTTCCTGCCTGCGACATCCTGGGCAGAACCGCGTTCCTTGGATGGATCAGATTTAACGGTCCTTGGTTCCGCCACAGGCCTGGGAGCCTCCTCAGCTGGCTTTGAAGCCTGCGCAACAGGAGCCTGCCGCACTTCAGGCATTGCCTTCGCCGCCTGAGATTGCTCGGGTTCAAGATAGACCGTCGCCCCTGCTGCTGGCGTCGTCTTCACCCTGGTCTTGCCTCCACCCAGCCCAAGGAAACGGAAGGGACTGGACACGTCCTGGGTGTCGGCAACCTCCTCCGTTCCTGGCTTTCCAGGTGCCGGACCGGCCTCCTGCGCCGGAGCGATGGCCGCCCCACTGGCAACTTTGGCCTGCAGCGAACCTTCAGCGGGGATTTCAGGAACAGGCGGTGTTCCGGCCGGCCTGAGCGCCACAAGGTCGGCATTCTGCTGAACATCCACCTGTGTGCCGTGCGGAATGGCATGAAAGATCCGCTCCGCCATCTTGGCGGGAAGGCGGATGCATCCATGGGAGGCCGGATAGCCGGGAAGGTAGCCTTGATGCAGTCCGATCGGACCGTTGAACCTCATGAAATATCGCATTTCCGCCCCAACAAACTTCGTGCCCGTCGGCGGCTTGTCCTTTCTGACATCCACGTCCTCAACGACAATGAACCCGGACTCGTCCACGAAAGCGCCGTACCAGGATGAACGGTGATCCTTATCCTTCTCGGTCACCTTGAAGCTGCCAGGACGGGTGTCATACCCTTCCCTCCCGGACGAAATCGGGGACAGTCCCACAAGCTCACCTCCCTTCACGACACCGATTCGCTGCTCATCCAGGCTGATGACCAGCTTCGCTGCGCCCTTGGGATGCTCTTCCTTCCAATAGGTGCCATCGTCCACCACCGCCTCCTTATCAGGCTTGCTCGCGCATTGGCACAAAACCAAACCAAGTGTCAGCATGGCGGAGGAATGAATTGTCCGGAGGATGAGCGGGCGGATCATGACGAAAAAACAAAGAAAACCAAAGCGTGAGAGAGGCGGCACGTCGAGATGCAATTTCAGGACAGTCATGATGTATCAGGCTCAATCAGAGCTTTGGCTGCCGCTTTTTGCAAAGGTTCAGGACAAAAAAAATCCCCCGGTTGCCCGGGGGATTCGAAGGGGTTGGACAGCAGCTTCAGGCGGCCACCGAGTGTTCCTGGTTATCTTCATCAGATGACGAATCCGATCCTTGGGAACTGCCGATCGGCTTGGCTCCGCTGAGCTGGAGGGGACGGCCCATGAACTCCTTGCCATGAAGCTCGGCCACGGCACGCCGGGCTTCATCCACGGACCCCATTGTCACAAAGGCAAACCCCTTGGAACGCTGGGTGCGGTTGTTTACCACAACTTCTGCGTTACGAACGCCGCCAACACCGTTGAACAACTCAAAAAGATCACTCTCAGAGGCATCGTAGGACAGGTTGCCAACATAAAGCCTCTCCGTGGCGATTTCGGAGGGAGAAGGCGGAGAAGAAGCCTCTCGGCGCGGCTTGGGATCACGTTGCGCTCGACTCTGCCCGGGCTTTCCGGAACTCGAGGAAAAGGAACTCGTGCGGGCAGCCACCTGGGGAAGCTCTGAAGGCTTGCCAAGGAGGCCGAAACTGATGACGCTTAGGAACTTCTGAAAGCCGGTCTGCCGAACTTCACCGCCACGAGGAGTCGAAGAGCGGAAGGTTTTGCCGCCATTGGTGCGAGGACGACGGCGGCGACGGTTTCCTTGCTTGGATGAGTTGTCTGACATGGGTCTTGGTTTCTGGGGCTGGGGTGCTGTTTGTTAGGGGCACACCTCTCCAGCAGGCTGAAACATGGGCACGCCCAGGCGGCTTGCCCGGTGCGCAGAGGCTGACAGAGCCCGCCCGGAACCGCCCTTGCGGCTCCATCAAACCTTGGAGGGTGTGGCAAACATCCGGACTGTGAACGATTGAATCCTCGGACCGAGGCCAAAAATTGGCCGGGCTCAGCCTCCCTGGCGAGATCATCGCCGGTCCATTTGAAGCATCTGGCGCGTTCAGGGAACTAGAAAGGCGCATTTTGCAGTGGTTTACGGGCTGTGGATACCGAGCACAGGCTCGGATGAGTTGCTTGAAAAGGCTAACCGCCAGAAAACCTATGGTCAACCGTTCATTTGCACGCCGCCCATGATGACCTAGACAAACATTCAGACAAAAAAGCACACCCAGAAAAACGCAGTAACTGAACCCTCGTTAATAAGCATTATTTCTATTAAAGAAAGTAAGAAACATGACTTGGATATCGAGCATCAAGCTCCAGTTCTCAAGATACCATAAATCGCATTTGATGCGTTCAGCAAGGTCGGTGTCGCCGCGCAACCCCTTGACCTGAGCCCAGCCGGTCATTCCAGGCTTAGCGGCATGCCGCGCGTTATAGTGGGGAACCTGGTGCTTGAAGTCCGAAATCAATTCCGGACGCTCGGGACGAGGTCCCACCAGGCTCATCTCACCTTTCAAAACATTCCAGAACTGCGGAATTTCATCAATGTTCCATCGGCGCATGAAAGCCCCAACCCGGAGACGGCGGGGATCATCCTGGGTGCACCATTGCGCCCCGGATTTCTCAGCATTTAGCTTCATTGAGCGGATTTTGATGATGTCAAAGGACACACCGTTCATGCCCCAGCGTCGCTGTCGGTAAAACACCGGTCCGGGTGATTCCAGGTAAACCAAGGTTCCAAAGATGACCATCAGAGGCACGCTGATCACCAACCCCACAAGCGCCCCCACAATGTCGAGCCCCCTCTTGGCCAGCACGTTCAAGGTGCTGTCCAGAGGCAGGCGGTTGACACCCAGGACCGGCATTCCAGCGATGGTCTCCAGGGAAAGCCCCGATACAAAGATGCGGAAAACCGACGGGGCCAGCTTGAACTGGATCATCTCGCGCTCACAGAGGTTGGCGAGTTCAATCAACTGCTCTCTCGGCAGGTCGGCCACAATGATCATGTCCACCTCATGCCTGGCGATAACCCGTTGAATGTCTTCAAGATAACCCACAAACGGAACTCCGTCCGGGGGTTGATTTTGATCCCGCCACCCCGAGGCGTCCACCCACCCCACCAGGTTGAAGGCATGCGCACGGTCTTCACTCAAAGTCTGCCAAAGCCGACGAGCGTCCTCGTTCCACCCAACAAAAAGCGTTCGCTGCTGCAAGGACTCAATTCTCCCCCTCGAATGCAGAAAACTGTCGAAAAACCAGCGCCAGCTCAAAAGTAAAAGCAGGGCGCAGGCACCATTCAAAGCCACATAGACGCGTGAAATCGAAGGCTGGAGCTTCAGAGCCAGGGTGAATGAAAGGAAACCCAGTGTCCAAATCAGAACCGCACGGGCGATCCGCGCGGCGATCCAGCGGCTCCTCAGCAAGGTGCTGCGGTGATAAATTCCCTGCCAGCCAAGGGCCAGAAGCAACGAAAGCGCTCCCAGGGCCATGTGACCGGCGTACTGCCGCAGTTCCACATTCATCCAATTGCCATAATCACGCATGAAGGACTGAAAACGAAGCCAGTAGGCCAGGTGCTCGGCGGTCACCACCATGATCAAATCCCCCAGAATGGAGACCAAAACCCACAAGTGAGGAGACGGCTCCTGCTTGAGGCGCAAAGCCCGCCTTGCTTCAAGCCGGTCCAGAAGCCCACCGGTCACTGGTCCAGGAACACCAATGAGTAACCGATCAGGATTGGAGTCGTGAGCTGACATAAATAGGGTTGCGGCGCTTATTGAATCGAAATAAAACCATATTTTTTATTATTTTCAATAATTTTCAACCATGAATGCAAACCTACAAACCCATACAATCAGCTTGGTCCTTTCGGCTCTTCTTCACGACACCTCCCTTCCCTTCGGCCAACCTGCTTACACATTGATCCCGAGTTTCCCCTGCCTCCTCTAATCTCCCATCCAAGCCAAACACCTGAGATTTTTAACAGCCAGGCACTTTGATTTTGACATCACAAACCTGATTCGACATCCTTTGAGCGCATTTATGAAAAAATACTTCGCTTTAGCGATTCTGCCGTTCCTCGCGTCCTGCTCATCCACTTCCTCCAAGTTGAAGCTTTCAGACATCTCCGAGCGCCCCTCGCAGGATGCCGCCAACTACGCTGAGACGAATCTCAACAAGGGAATGAAGTATCCCACCCGTGTGGTTGACCAGAGCGCTACCTCCTCGCTGGATGTCACCGAAGACTCGGCCGGCCTTGTCAGCGGCTTCGGCACCCGTCAGGTTCGCAACTACTCCAACATCGGACTCCGCTCCCTTACCCGTGGCAACAACATCGTCCGCAAGGAAGGCACCCGTTATGCTGAAACCGTCTATGACTTCAACGACAAGGGAACGGACATCATCCATGACGAAAGCCTCGCCTACTCGGGCTTCGTCCACAATGGTTACGAGCGCACCATGAAGGCCGGTGGAACCGTTGTCTGCGGCGTCATGTCCACCTACTCCAACACCATGGAAAGCACCACCCGCGGCCTTTTCGGAGGACTCCTTCGCTGCGTGGTTCGCGACACCAAGCCCTACATGGTGGGCAGCCTCAATGACAAGGTGGTCGACAACACCATGCCCGGCGCAGGTTGGCGCAAACAGCTTCCCGACCTTTCTGGTTACGAGCCTGTTCCCGCAGCCACCAGCGGCAAGGGTGTGGTTTACACCTCCTCCAAATAAGTCGGCAGAGCTCTGATTTCCTTTCTGAAGGCGGTCCCATTGGGACCGCCTTTTTTTGTTACCGGCCTCTGTCCAGATGGCTCCGCAAAAGCGGAGTTAAAACCTCCATGGGCAGCCCCATGATGTTTGTCCATGAACCTTCATGGCCTTCAATGATCATCTCTCCATGCTCCTGGATTCCATAGGCACCCGCCTTGTCGAAGGGGTGCACCAGGGCATGATACGCCCGGATCTGTTCGTCGCTGAGTTCCTTGAACCGCACCTTCGACAGCACATGCAGCCCCCTGCCCTGCCGACCACCATCCCAGGCGATGTAAACCCCTGTGCAGACATCATGGTGTCTTCCAGAGAGCTGCCTTAACATGGCATGGGCCTCCTCCGCCGTTTCCGGCTTTCCCAACGGCAGGCCGTTGAGATAAACCAGCGTGTCCGCCCCGACCACCACGGCCTCCGGCCTTTGGACCGCAGCCGCCATGGCCTTCCTCCGTGCATTCAGTTCCGTCAGTTCGCCGGGCTCCATTTCCGCCTCATGCACCTCGTCCACCTCAGGGGACAGCACCTCAATCTCAAAGCCTGCCTCACGCATGAGTTCAATCCGCCTGGGGGATCTTGACGCCAGCACCAGCGGTGCAGCCTTGCCGCATTGCTCCCGTTTCATCACGTTAGCTGCCCATGTCCTCAATCATCAGGACTTCATCCGCACGCAGCAGGGACTCGCGGTTCTGATAGGTGTGATAGCGGTAATAGCCGGTCTTGCTGATGAACCTAGGCTCCCCCTTGCAGAGGAAAACCCTGCCGTCCTTGAGCGTGATCTTGAAGTTCCCCCGTGGGGGCGCCTGGCATCCGCAGGTCAGGATGACGGCTGCTAAAAGGATGAGTCGAGGGGCTGGCATGCTTGCTGAATCAAATGTCTTTCAGTGGATCCTGCTTTTCAGACACGCGGAGTCTAGCCGGCGTTGAAGTTCTGGCAACAAACTGTGTTGCAAACAACTCCCGCCAGCCAATACGCGGCACCTGTTTGGTGACATCCGGAGACCACAAGCCGCCGCTCGTCGTTTCCGGCTCATGAATGCGAATATGCCGGCCCCAGACACCGTTTGTTCCAACTCCCATGACCGACCGCTACGCCAGATCCCGTGACCTTTTCGCCCGCGCCCAGAACAGCATCGCCGCCGGAGTCAACAGCGGCATCCGCAAGATGGAGCAGCCCGTCCCGCTCTACTTTTCCCACGGCTCCGGTGCGCGTGTCTGGGATGTGGACGGCAATGAATACATCGACTTCCAGATCGGCCAGGGCGCCCTGCTTTACGGCCACGCCCCGGCTGGCATGGCGGAGGCCGTCGCCGACCAGGCCAGGCTTGGAACCCACTGGGCTGCACAATGTGAGCTGGAGATCGAGGTCGCCGAACGGCTCCAGAAGCTCATGCCCGGCGCCGAACGCATCCGCTTCAACAACAGCGCCACCGAAGTCGTCCTCTCCGCACTTCGCCTGGCACGCGCCCACACCGGACGTCCTCTGATCCTGAAGTTCGAAGGGGCCTATCATGGCTGGGCCGATGAAGGACTGGTAGGCTTCGCACCGCCGCCCGACAAATGGGGCGATGATGAAAACCCTTCCCGCCTGCATCCCAGCCAGGGCGTGATTCCCGAAGTTCTCGACACCTTTGTCGTCGCCCGCTGGAACGATCCCGAGCACCTCCGCCGCCAGGTGGACAGGCATCGCGGTCAGATCGCCGCCATCATCTTCGAGCCCATCATGTGCAACACCTGCTGCATGGAGCCCGTGCCCGGCCTGATCGAAACCATCCGTGAACTCTGTGATCGTGACGGCATGCTCATGATCGCCGATGAAACCATCACCGGCTTCCGTTTCGCCCCCGGTGGCGCCCAGCAATACCTGGGCTTCACCCCTGATCTCACCATCCTTGGCAAGGCCATCGGCGGTGGCGTGCCCTTTGCCGCCCTGGCAGGCAGGGAGGCAGCCATGAAGAAGATCATCGAAGGCAGCGTCGTTCATGCAGGCACGCTCAACGGCAACCCCCTCTGCCTCGCCGCCTCGAAATGGTGCCTCGATCACGTCCTCAGCCTCGGCGAAACCCATCCCGCGACCGCCAGCGGCCTCGGCAGCCGGCTCATGGCGGGTCTGCGTGCCATCGCCGACCGGCACGGCATCCCCCTCCGCCCCCAGGGCCCCGGGGCCGCCTTCCACTCCGTGATGCTGAAACGAGGCGCCGATGAAGGCCCGGTGAAGGACTACCGAGACTATGTGAGGCGTCAGGACGCCCCGCGCTGGACCCACCTTCGCACCTGCCTGCTCGATCAAGGCGTGCGCGCCATCGAGCGCGGCCTCTGGTTCATCAGCCTAGCCCATCGTCAGCAGGACATCGACGAGGCGCTGACTCGTGCAGAGGCGGCTTTCGCAAAACACGCCGCTGACTGGAAGCCTGCGAACTGATCATTTTCCGGATGACGAAGCCCCCCCCGCCATGTCCGATTCATCCGACATTCATCACGCTCCCCTGAATCGCCCTAGAGTGTTGATCGCAGGACTCTTCCATGAAACCCACACGTTTCTGGAAGGCTCGACCCGGCTGCAGGACTTCCAGGTCACTCGCGGGTTCGAATTGCTCAAGTCCGAAGGCGACAGCTCACCGCTTGGCGGCGTCCTTGAATTCGCCCGTTCCCAGAACTGGGAGATCCTTCCCACCGTGGACTACCGCGCCCAGCCAGGCGCCATTGTGGAGGATGAGGTCATCGAGGCCTTTTGGAGAGACTTCCTCGACCAGGCCGAACCACTCTTCACCGAGCCTGTTGATGCCTTCTACTTCATCCTCCACGGTGCCATGACAGCCAGGTCCATCCAGGATGTCGAAGGCGAGCTTCTGTCCAGAATGCGCCGTCTTCCCCCGCTGGCAAACGTGCCGGTCTTTGGCGTCTTTGACCTTCACGCCACCCTGACTCCGGCCATGGCGGAACTCAGCGACTGCCTCGTCGGCTACCGTGAAAACCCTCACACCGACGCCCGTGAGGCGGCCTGCATCTCGGCACGGCTGCTCAAGCGATGCCTGGAAGCCGACGAACGCCCGCATCAGAAGCTCCATGTCACCGACATCGTCTGGCCTCCCACAGGCACCGCCACCTCCAGGGATCCCATGAAAACCCTGGAGGCCATGGCCCGCCGCATGGAATCACTGCCCGGCGTCTGGTCGGTCAGCATCGTAGCCGGCTTCGCCTTCGCCGACACGCAGTTCACGGGCGTCAGCCTGCTGGCCGCCGGCACTGACGATTCAGCCTTGTCCTCATGCCTGGATGAACTCGCGGCCACGACGTTCGAAATGAAGCACCTAGGCAATGTCACCGACCCGCCTCTTGCCGAAATCATGCCTCTGCTCAAGGCCGGTCAAGAGGGGCTCACCGTGCTTGTCGAACCTTCCGACAACATCGGCGGCGGCGCCCCTGGCGACTGCACCGGCCTTCTCCGCGCCCTGCTGGAAAACCAGGTTTGCAACAGCGCCATCTGCATTGCCGACCCGGCCGCTGTCAGGGCTGCGGAGGCAGCCGGCAAAGGCTCGAAAGTCACCCTCAGCATCGGCGGCAAGGGCAGCAGGCTTGATCCAGGTCCGGTCGAACTTGAAGTCGAGGTCCTGGCCTTGAACAATGGTCGCTTTGAACTTGAGGACAGGCAGAGCCACCTCGCCAGCATGTGCGGTGATGCCTTCGACATGGGCCGCTGCGCCATGGTGCGGCATGAAGGCGTCACGCTCCTGCTCACCAGCATCAAGACGCCTCCCTTTGATCTCGGCCAGTGGCGCAGCCAGGGCATCGAACCCACCCAGCTTTCCGTCATTTGCGTGAAAGCCGCCGTCGCCCATCGCCGCGCCTATGATCCCATCGCCGCGCGGATGTACTGGGTGGACACGCCCGGTCCCTGCAGCAGCAACTTGAAAACCCTCCCCTACAGGCACCTGCGCCGTCCTGTCTACCCGCTCGACTCATGACTCATCCACTCGTCTCCTACCCCTGCAATCCCGACACGCCGACCTCGCATCTGCCCTTCAGCCCGAGTGTCGTTGTTGGCGATCTCATCTTCGTTTCCGGCCAGGCCAGCGTCGATGAAAAGGGCAACATCGTCAGCGACAGCTTCGAAGGCGAGTTCCGACGCAGCGTCGAAAATCTCCGCAAGGTGCTTCAAGCCGCCGGCAGCGATCTCGCCCATGTCGTGCAGACCCGAAACTACGTCCGCGATGCCGAAGACTTGGCGCTCTACAACCAGCTCTACCGCGAATACTTCTCCGACCCCAAACCGGCGAGAACCACCATCACCAACTGTCTTCCGCCGAGCCTCCGCTATGAGATCGAAGCAATCGCAGTTAGAAAATCATAAGTCATAAAGCCTAAATCATCAATCGTCCGATGCTCATCGACTGCCACAACCACATCGGCGCCGACCTTCTGTTCTACCTTCATGGCGACTTCCCCTATGCCCAGCAGATGGTGGACATGACCCAGGAAGGCGGATCCCTCGGCATCACCCACTGGGTCGCCTTCCCCTTTGTCAGCTACGCCGCGATGGACGTCACCAAGTTCCGCAGCGGCGGCCTTGGCTTTGATGCCAACGGGCTCGAGGACATCCCTTATGCCTTTGAAAACCGGCGCCTGCTGGATGAATGCCAGCGCCTCTTCCCCGAGGAAGGCAGGCGCATCCTGCCCTTCATCATGGTGGACCCCATGCGCAGGACCGACGCCCAGGCTGCCGAACTCATCAAGCTGCGCCGGGAATATCGTTTTCATGGCATCAAGATCCAAAGCACGATCATCCAATCCGACATCAAACGCCTCGCGCATGAGGGCAAGGTCTTCCTCGATCTTGCCCGCGAGTGGGACGTGCCCTTCATCATCCACAGCAGCGTCGCCAAAGACGACCTCTGGGCGCAGGCGCATGACATCATCGACATCGCCGAAGCCAATCCCGACATCCGCTTCTGTGCCGCTCATTCCTGCCGCTACGACAAAGAATGCCTCGACCGCATCCAGGCATTGCCTAACGCTTGGTTCGACAACTCTGCGCACTGTATCCACTGCGTCGGTGCCGTGGATGACCTCGCCTACATCGCCCCACGCGAGCGCCGTTTTGACTCCGACTACACGAATCCCGGTCGTGTCATCGCCGACCTCGCCGCCGCGTATCCGGACAAGTTCCTGTGGGGCAGTGACTCACCCTTTTACAGCTACGCTGCCGAGATCAGTGGCAAGGTGGTGAAGCTCATCAGCACCTATGAAGCCGAGATGAAAGCCCTCAGAGCCGCAGGTGATGAAGTAGTGAACCGCATCGCCTGCACCAACACGCTCACATACCTCAAGCTCGCCGATGAAAGCATTCTCTCTTGAGGGCCGCGCCGCCCTCGTCACCGGCTCGTCACAGGGCATTGGAGCAGCCATTGCCGACGGTCTGGGCGAATCGGGCGCCGCCGTGGTCAGGCATGGTCTTCAGGCTGAAAACAGCTTCGCCCCCTACCTGTCCGCCGACCTGACCTCATCCGAAGCCCCGGCGGATCTCGTTTCCAGAGCCTTCGAAATCCAGCCTCAGCTCGATCTGCTGGTCTGCAATGCCGGCAGCTTTTTTGATGTTCCTTTCCTCGAAATGACGGCATCCGAATGGGAAAAGACTCTGCATCTGAACCTGCGAGCCACCTTCTTCCTCGCCCAGGCCTTCGCGCGCCGCCGGGTCGCGCTTGGTGGCGGCGGAGCCATCGTCATCGTCAGCTCCACCAATGGTTTCCAGGCCGAGGCGGACAGCGTCGCCTACGACACCAGCAAGGGCGGTCTTGTCATGATGATCCGTTCGCTGGCGGTCTCCCTCGCCCCGCACGGCATCCGGGTGAACGGCATCGCACCAGGCCTGATCCGCACGCCCCTGACCCAGACCTGGATGGAGCCGCGCGCCAACGACTTGCTCAAGCATTACGAAAGAAAGATCCTGCTCGGCACGGTGGGCGCCCCCCGCGACTGCGCAGGTGCCGTCGCCTTCCTCTGTTCTCCCGCCGCATCCTACATCACCGGCGAAATCATCACCATCGACGGCGGTTTGACCGTCACGCAGATCGGCAGGCCATGAACCAGACTCCTTTTCATCTTGCCGGACGCGACATCTGGGTCATCGGCGGCGCAGGCTACCTCGGACAGGCTGTCGTCAACCTGCTCACCCAGCTTGGCGCCAGTGTGCTTTGCGTGGATCTTCCCGGAAAGGCGTCCGCCGCCCCACATGTCACCCCGGCCGGCCTTGATGCGTCCGACATCCCCGCCCTTGAAGCCTTCATCCAGGAACAGCTCAGCACACGAGGAACACCCCATGGGCTGGTGGTCATGACCTACGCATCCACGGCCAAACGCTTCGACGACCTCAGAGCCGAGGACTTCGACAAGGCCAACCACGGCAACCTCACCGCCACCTTCACACTGGCACGTGCAACAGGCAATGCGATGGCCGCCAGGGGCAGTGGAAGCATGGTGCTGTTCTCCAGCATGTATGGGGCCGTCTCCCCCGATCCCTCCATCTATGAGGCGCCGATGACCCCCAACCCTGTGGAATACGGTGTCGGCAAGGCGGGCATCCAGCAGATGACCCGTTATCTGGCCGTTCACTACGGCCCTGCCAACGTGCGTTGCAACGCCGTCAGCCCCGGTCCCTTCCCCAACCCGGCCATCCAGCGTGACCAGCCCGCCTTCGTCGAACGGCTCGGCAAAAAAGTGCCGCTCGGCCGTGTCGGCCAGGCGACTGAAATCGCCGGGGCCGTGGCTTTCCTGCTCGGCGACGCCTCCAGCTACGTCAACGGCCAGAACCTCGCCGTCGACGGCGGCTGGACGGCCTGGTGAACATTGACTCCAGATGAAAACGCTCCTGCTTGCCCTCGCGCTTGCCCTTGCCGCCCGCGCCGAAAGCCTCATCACGCTCAGCGTCGAGCCTTCCCAAGAACATCCGCGCAATTCCGAAGGTTCCTTCGCCACGCTCGCCTCCGGCCGCCTCATCTTCATCTACTCGCAGTTCTACGGCGGCGCAGCGGACGAGAGCGCCGCACGGCTCGTCAAAATCCACTCCGATGATCAAGGCCGAACCTGGAGCGCGCCGGTGACGGTCGTGGAAAACACCGCTGGCAACAACGTCATGAGCGTCTCGCTGCTGCGCCTCGCCAGCGGCAAGCTCGCCATGTTTTACTGCATCAAAAACAGTTGGATCGACTGCCGCCCGCACATGCGCCTCTCCAGCGACGACGGCGAGACCTGGACCGAGCCCAAACTCATCCAGCAGGCTCCCGGCTATTTCGTCCTCAACAACGACCGGGTCATCCAGACTTCCAAGGGCCGCATCATCGTCCCGCTCGCCTTTCATCGCTCCCGCGGCACCAATCCGCACACCAGCAAATCGTGGGACGCCCGCGCCATCGCCACCTGGCTCTACTCCGATGACGAAGGCAGCACCTGGACCGAGTCCTCAAGCTGGTGGGCCATGCCAGTGCCAAGCGGCAGCGGGCTGCAGGAGCCCGGCGTTGTCGAGCTGGCGGACGGCACGCTCCTCTCCTGGTCACGAACCGACCAGGGGGCGCAATATGGGTTTCGATCCAATGACGGAGGCAGGACCTTTACTCCACCGGCACCCACGGAGCTCAAGTCGCCCAACGGCCCCGCCAGCATCAAGCGCCTGCCCGGCAGCAGCGACCTCCTCGCCATCTTCAACGACCACTCCGGCCGCTTCCCCTTCCCCGCGAAGAAGCGCAATCCCTTCGTCGCCGCCGTTTCCACCGACGGCGGCAACAACTGGCCGCAGCGCAAACTCATCGAAAGCGACCCCGACGGCCTCTACCACTACACAGCCATCCACTTCATCGGCGACGCCATGCTCATCGCCTACTGCGCCGGAGACAGCAAGGTCGGAGCCCTCAATCGTCTGCGCATCCGCCGCATCACTCTCGACTGGCTGAACCAGCCATGAAGATCATGAACCGACGCCACTTCATGTCATCCAGCGCCTCCGCCCTCGCAGCCGCAGCGCTTCCGGCTGCCGAAGTGAAAAAGAAGACCGTCTGGGGCATCGCCGAGCTTTGGCAGTGGCTCTATGAGAGGCAGAAAACCAGTGGACACGACTCCGCAGACTGCCTGCAGGCTCATCTCGATCATGGCATCCGTCATGTCATGTGGGCGCTAGGGCGCAGCACGCTCGATTATCACAGCGACCTGCCCACCTCCACCATGTATGCCGGAGACACACGACCGGAAACCAAGGTCATCGGCGACTCTTTCCGACACGAGTGTTCGCTGCGCGCCGCCTTGTCCTTCGCCGGAAAAAACGACATGGTCATTTACGGCCGACTCGGCATGAACCGTCACTACGGCGACGCACTCGGCGGCGGCTTGCGATCCAAATACATCGCAGAGCATCCCGAATGGATGGAGCGGCATCGCGGAGGTCAGGTGGACGGCACCAAGGTCAGCTTTGCCATTCCCGAGTATCGCGCCGAACGCATCGCAGTGCTGCTGGAGGTCGCGCAGATCGGTGCACATGGCCTGTGTCTCGACTTTTGCCGCCAGCCGCCCGTCGCCCGATATCATCCGCAAATCCTCGACCCATGGCTCAAAACAGGCCGTGACGATCCACGCAAAATGACCGTCGGCTCGCCCGCGTTTCTCGAATGGGCGCGGCATCGCGCGGAATTCGTGAACCTCTTCATGCGTGATCTCCGCGCCCAGCTTCGCAAGCTGGAAAGAAAAACGAAGCGCCAGGTGCCGGTGATGGTCCGCATCCCCGAGGCCACGCTCGATTTGAATTTGATGGAAGGCCTCGATCTCCGCACCTGGCTCAGGGAAGGCTGGATGGATGAGATCGCTCTCGATCCTCTGTGGATCTGGGACTTCGACTATCCCGATACCGCCAGCCCCTATGTCAAACTGGCCCGCGCCCATGGTGCCAAGATCCATGGCGGAGCCAACACCGTCACTGGGAAGGGCGTCACGGCCAATGCGCGCGGTTTTCTCGAAAGAGTCTCACGAAACTACGACGAAGGGGTCCATGGCATCGCGCTTTTTCAGACAGACGCCGCTGTTCTGGATCCAGCGCTCAAAACCTTGCTTGGCCCCTTGTTTCCAAAGCTCGCCGATCCGGACGCCGTCTCCGAACAGCTCGCCTCTGCCCGCAAAAAACAACCGCAGATGAACGAGAGTGAGCGCCACTTCGGCCTGGACAATCACAGCCTGCTTCCGCAATTCGGTAGAGCGCCCCGCCTCAGTCTCGATACCCTTTAAACTCAATCCTCACCCGCATGCGTAAATCCAAAGTTCTCGCCAGGCTCCGCTCCGGCCAGGTCGCCAGAATCTGCTGCACAGGATCGCCCATCGCCTTCTACCCTGCCGTGGCGGCTCATTTTCATTACGACGGCATCTGGGTCGACGCCGAACATCGTGTCTGGGACCCACGTGAGATCGAGACCATGCTCGGCCGCCATCATGCCGCCGACATCGACTGCATCTGGCGGCCGCCGACCAAGGAAAAAAACGCCCTCTACCGCCTGCTCGAAGACGGTGCGTCAGGGCTCATGATCCCCCATGTCTCCGGCGCCGCCGAGGCGAAGGGCCTGGTCAGTGCCATCAAGTTCCCCCCACTGGGCGACAGGGGATTCTGCGGCGGTGGACGTGATGCAAACTATTGGATAGGCAAGCCGGAGGACTACACCGAGCAGGCCAACCGCGAAACCTTCCTGGTCGTCCAGATTGAGACCCCCGAGGCCCTGGCGAACGCAGATGCCATCGCCGCTGTTCCTGGTGTCGATGTCCTCTTCCTCGGCCCTGGAGACATGTCCCTGCGCCTCGGCTGCACGCCTGCCGTCTCCGATCCCGTCATGCTCGATGTACAGAAGCAGCTCGACGACGCCTGCCGCAGGCATGGCAAGGCCTGGGGCCGCCCGGTCGGAAGCCGCGAGGACATGCAGTCATTGGTGGACCTGGGAGCCAGGTTCATCGTCTATGGGGCCGAGTTCAGCGCCGTCTGCGCCCACTTCGCGGGCTGCGCGGCGGATTTCGACACCGTTCTGGGCGCCAGCGGAGAAAAGGACGCCATCCCAGGCGGAAAAAACTACTGAAAAATCTTCACCTTCATGCGCCTCGCCAACCTGCTTCTGCTCCTCCTGCTCTCATGCTTCGAAGCTGGAGCCCAGCCTTCCTCATGGATGGAGCCCTTCCCCGCCCACACCATCGCAGGAAACTTGCATTATGTCGGCTCCAAGGATCTGGCTTCCTACCTCGTGACCACGGCAGAAGGTCACATCCTGATCAACAGCAGCTTCGATGACTCCGTGCCTCTGATCCGAAAAAGCATCGAGGACCTGGGGTTCAGGTTTGGCGACATCAAGGTGCTGCTCATCAGCCATGCCCATTCCGACCACTGCGCAGGAAGCGCCAGGATCATCCAGGAGACAGGGGCAAAATACTTCGTGATGGAGGAGGATGCGGATGCGGTGGAAAAGGGCGGCGTGGCAAAGTCGCGGCTGAAGGCCTCCTACACCCAGTTCACGCCAGCCAGGGTGGACCGCCGCTTGAAGGATGGCGAGGAGGTCACGCTCGGCGGCACGACGCTCGTGGCACGGCTGACGCCAGGCCACTCCCCAGGATGCACCACCTGGACGCTGAAAGCCGGCGGCCTTGACGCCGTCATCATCGGCAGCCCCAACGTCAACCCCGGCTACATCCTGGTGAACAACCAGGATTACCCAGGCATCTCCAGTGACTATGAGCGCTGCTTTCGCGTCCTCAAAAGCCTGCCGGTGGACCTGTTTCTCGGCGCTCACGGTGGATACTACGATCTTCCCGCCAAGCATCGCAGGTTCCTTGTCGCTGATGGAAGCAATCCCTTTGTCGATCCCGAAGGTTACAAGCGCTACGTCGAGGATCGTGAAACGGCTTATCTCAAGGAGCTTGCGAGGCAGCAAAAGCTCAAAGCCGCCGGACAGCCTAACCGATGACAACGTCCGACGTCATGTCCGTCCGGGTGCCTGTGAGTCGAATCGGCCTCGGCTGCGTAACCTTGGGGCGTGAGATCGACGAGGCAGAATCCTTCGCGCTGCTCGATCACGCCCTGGCACGCGGCATCACCCACTTCGACACGGCCGCAGCTTACGGCGGCGGAGCTTCAGAAACGATCCTCGGCAAGTGGCTGGCCTCGCGAAAGCCGGAAGGCATCACCATCGCCACGAAGATCCTGCCGCCGTATGACCGCATCGACATCACCCCGAGCCTGAAACGCCTCCGAGTCGAGCAAATCGACCTGCTTTACCTGCATCAGTGGCACGACACCGCACTACAAGCCTCCGCCGCGCTCGATAGGCTGCCCGTGAAGCGATTCGGAGCCAGCAACGTCACGCTCGATCAACTCCGTGCACTCGGCCCGCGCTTCCGCGTCATTCAAAACAACCACAATCTCGCCGTCCGCGATTTCACCGAGACTTTGCGCGACTACTGCGCCGCGAACGACATCGCCATCGTGACCTACAGTCCGCTCGGTGCTGGTTTTTTGACCGGGAAGCATCAAAACGGCGTTCAGGCCGGTTCACGCTTCGAGATCGTTCCGGGGCATCAGAACGTCTATTTTCATGACACGGCGTATCAACGCCTCGCACGGCTCGAAGCCGTCGCAAAGCGCAGCGGGCACTCGCAGGCGCATCTCGCGCTGGCGTGGGCTTTGCATCAGCCGGGCATTGACACCGTGCTTGTCGGCGGGCGCACGCCAGCGCATCTCGATCAGGCCTTCGCGGCGCTTGAGTTTGATGATGCAGCGCTACTTTCCGAGCTCACGGCATGAAGACGGTCGCGCTCATTCTTTGGCTCAGTGGGTCCATCTTGGGTGCGGAGACGCTGCGGCTGCATTTCAAGCCGGGGGATCAGGCGCTGGGCGATGTGCATCCCTTTTTCCACGAGGACGAGTGCTTCCTCTACTACCTGAAGCCCGGCCGGTTTGATGCCATGCTCGTGCGCTCGCGAGACCACCTGCACTGGACGCCACAGGCGCTCACGCATGCTCCGGTCACGGCGGAGGACTGGATGGCGCCCTACTTTGTGCTTGGCGTGTTTCGCGATGAAGCTGCGGGCGTGTTCCGCAGCTACCACGGTCATGCAAAAGGTCGCATGGTCAGCCAGACGAGCCGTGATCTTCTTCATTGGGAATGTGCCGCGAAGGAGTTTCATGTGCCCGCGACGGACGACTACGAGCGCCGTCGCGATCCCTTCGTGTTCTGGATTCCGGAGCAGAAGCGTTACGGCTGCGTGATGACCACCTGGATCAAGGGTCGCCCCAAACACAGCGGCGGCGGCATCAGCCTCGCCACCTCGCCGGATCTGAAGCAGTGGACCGATCACGGCATTGTGCTCGATCTCGCCAACCAGGACGAGCCTGAGTGCCCGCAGATGTTTCCAATCGGGTCGCGCTGGTATCTGCTCACCAGCATCTACCATCTCAAATCCGTCGGCGGCCCGGTTTACTACACCGGGAGCGAGCCCCAAGGTCCATGGACCTATGGCGGCGTGCTGGATGGCAAAGATCTCTGCGCCGCACAGATCGCGCCTGACTCCAAAGGGTATTTGAAGCTGTATGGCTGGATTCCGCTCACACCCGCCACGGCTGAAAAACAACACTGGGGAGGACACCTGGCCCTGGTGCGTGAGGTTCATGCCCTGCCGGATGGCTCACTGGCCACACGACTCGCGCCCGAGGTGGCGAACGTGATCGACCAACTGGTCTGGCAGACTCATCACCACGATTCGCCCGTCCTCATTGAATCCTGTGAGAGGTTTGGGGCCAGGCTCACGATTCGTCCGCCGGAGGAACAGGTGTTTCGCCTGAAGATGGCACCGCTGGGCTTCGTCGAGTTTTCCAAGGACCAGATTCGGATCTGCGATGCTTCGGGCGTGTGCTGGAGTTCCCTCGCGGTGCGATGGCGTGGCGAGATGTCCGTCCGTGTGTTCGTGGAAGAGGACCGGGTGGAGGTCTTTGCCGATGATCGCTACTCGCTCTGCGCTCGTTTGCCGAAAGCGCCGCTACCGCTGAAGCTGACATGGGAAGGCCCTGCTGCACGCGAGATCCGCACGAGCCAGTTGCAAACCTCACCGTGAGCCGAGCTCACCCCTGATGCCGCCGCCTGAATTCCTTCGGGGTCATGCCGGTGCGTTTGCGGAATTGCTGGGTGAAGGCGCTTTGATCGCAGAAGGCGTGGTCTAGGGCAATCTGGATGATGGGGAGCGTGGTTTTGGCCAAGGATTCGGCGGCGGATTGGATGCGGGAGCGGAGCAGGAGCTCGTAGGGGCTGATGTCGAGGGCGATGCGGAGCTTGCGATGCAGGTGGCGCTCGGAGACGCCGGCGGCGCGGGCGAGCTCGGCGGTGGTGACGACTTCGTGGCAGTGCTCGCGGGCGTATTGCACGGCGACGGTGACCTCGCGCACGTCGTGCTGGCGCATGCGGTCCTCATCGCGGCGGGTGATGCCCATGACGCCGATGACCTTGCCGCGTTTGTCGCGCACGGGCAGCTTCGTGCAGAGGAACCAGCTCAGGTTCCGCTGCTCGTCATACCAGACTTCGAGGCGGTTGATGAGCGGTTTCCCGCTTCGGATGACTTTCTGGTCGTCGTCGCGATACGCCTTCGCCACATCGGGCGGGAAGAATTTCTCGTCCATCGCGCCGACGAGCTCGCGCTCGCTCTTGATGCCGAATCGCTCAAAGGTGGCGCTGTTCGCCGCGATGTGCCTCCCCTGGTCGTCCTTCATGAAAAAGAACACGCCGGGCATATGCTCGAAAATCGCCCGCACGCCCTGCGGATCGGCGATCCGGGCGAAAAAATCTGCTTGGAGGCGTGGCAGCGGCATGGCGGGATTTTAACAAAGATTGGCAGCCTGTCACCAAAGGAGCGGCGGGCGGCGAAAGTATTGATCGGGATCTTTTTTCAGCCCCGTCATGCAACTCCGCCCCCTTGCTCTCGTCACTGCCCTGTCGCTCGGTCGCCTGCTGGCCGATGATGCCACCGACTTTCCGCCGAAGCCGCCGGTGAAGGCACTGACGGCGGAGGAGGAGCAAAAGACCTTCCAATTGCCGCCGGGGTATCGCATGGAGTTGATCCTGAGCGAGCCGGACATCACGGAGCCGGTTTGCCTGGCCTTCGATGGCAATGGCAGGCTCTACGTGGCGGAGATGAGCAGCTACATGCGTGACATCGACGGCACGGACGAGCTGGTGAGCACGAGCCGCGTGTCGGTGCATTGGTCGAGCAAGGGTGATGGCAAATACGACATGCATCGCGTCTTTGCGGACAAGCTGAAGCTGCCGCGTCTGCTGCTGCCGCTGGCCGATGGCGTGCTGATCGGCGAGACGGACACGAACGACATCTACCTCTACCAAGACACGAACGGCGACGGCGTGAGCGATGAAAAGAAGCCGGTGTATCAGGGCGGGCCGCGTGGCGGCAATCTGGAGCATCAACCGAGCGGCATGACGTGGGCGCTGGACAACTGGATCTACACTGCGGTGAACAACTACCGCCTGCGCTGGAAGGACGGCCAGCTCATCAAGCAGGACATTCCCGGAAATGGCGGCCAGTGGGGCGCGACGCAGGATGATGAAGGCAAGTTCTGGGTGGTGAACGCGGGCGGCGAGAAAGGCCCGCTCAATTTCCAAAATCACATTCTCTATGGTCAATCGCTCGCCCGCGGGCAGTTCGAGCCCGGCTTTGAGGTCGTGTGGCCGGCGATGGGTCTGCGTGATTACCAGGGCGGCCCCGGCAAGTCACGGGATGACGACACGCTGAACCATTTCACCGCGACCTGCGGTGGCGAGATCTTCCGAGGCGATCAATTGCCCGCCGAGCTCCGCGGCAACCTCTTCTTTGGCGAGCCCGTGGGCCGTCTCGTGCGCCGCACAAGCATCGAGGTGAAGGACGGCATCACCATCCTGCACAATCCGCATCCGCAGAGCGAGTTCCTGCGCAGCACGGACGCGTGCTTCCGCCCCGTCGATATGAAAACCGCGCCCGACGGCACGCTCTTCATCTGCGACATGTATCGCGGCATCATCCAGGAGGGCAATTGGACGAAAGAAGGCAGCTACCTGCGCAAGGTGATCCTGCAGCACAGCATGGACAAGATCATCAATCGCGGCCGCGTGTGGCGTCTCGTGCACGACACGACGAAGCCCGTGCCCGCGCCGAAACTGCTCGATGCCACGCCCGCGCAACTCCTCGAAGCCCTAGCGCATCCGAACGGCTGGCATCGCGACACCGCGCAGAAGCTGCTCGTGTTGAAGCAGGACAAAAACGTCGCCCCCGCGCTCATCGCGATGCTTCAGAAAAACAGCAGCGACCTCGCCCGCATCCACGCGCTATGGACGCTCGAAGGTCTCGGCGCGCTCACCAGCGATCTCGTGCGTGCCGCTTTGAAGGACAGCTCGCCTGTGCTGCGCCGTGCCGCCATCCGCGCCAGCGAATCGCTCGCTGATGAGACTCTCGTGGCGGACATCACCGCTTTGACGAAGGACAGCGACCCCACCGTCGTCATCCAGGCGCTGCTCACCGCAAAGCAGATGAAGTGGAAGGACCACGCGAAGCTCATCAACCTCACCGCACTCAGCACGCCGTCGAAAGGCGTCAAAGAAATGGCCGGGCAGATGCTCAACAGCCAGATCAGCTTCCCGCGTGAGTTCAGCAACGCGCAGAAGGATCAGATGCGTCGCGGTCAGGCCATTTACCAGGAGTTGTGCTTCACCTGCCACGGCCTCGATGGCAAAGGCACCGCCATTGATGGACTCGCGCCCGGCATGACGCTCGCCCCGGCGCTCGCCGCTTCGAAGACCGTCGTTCAGGGCGATCAAGTGCTCCGAGTGCTCCTCCACGGCCTCAGCGGCCCCGTGAACGGCAAAACGTATCAGGCGCAGATGATCCCGATGGCCAACAACCCCGACGAATGGCTCGCCGACATCGCCAGCTACGTGCGCAAGAGCTTTGGCAACAACGGCCGCTTCATCACGAAGGAGGATGTGGCCAGGCTGCGCAAAGAACTCGCCACGCGCACCACACCGTGGACCATCGAAGAACTCAAGCGCACCGGCCCGCAGCTTCCGCTGGAAAATCGCAGTGCCTGGAAGCTCACCGCCAGCCACAACCCAACGTCTCTCGCCAAAGCCATCGACGGCAATCCCGAGACCCGTTGGGACACGCACGCCGCGCAGACACCCGGCATGTGGGTGCAGATCGAACTGCCGCAAGCCACCAACATCGCCGGTCTCACCCTCGACACCGCCACCTCCCGCGGCGACTGGCCCCGCGGCTGGAAGATCGAACTCTCCCCAGACGGCCAAACCTGGGACAAACCCATCCTGGAAGGCCAGAGCGAAAAAGTCAGCACCACCGACTTCCTCTTCCCCAAGCCCGCCAAAGCCAAATTCATCCGCATCACCGACACCGGCAGCACCAAAGGCACCTTCTGGTCCATCCACGAGCTGGATGTGCTGGAGCCGGCTCCGAAGGTAGCGGGGAAGTGAGCTGGTGAGTCGCTGCATGGGCACAAGCTCGGACATCGAATGTATAAGCTTTTTATACACGTCACCTCACTCATGTATAGAAAACAGCCTTTTCTTATACATGAAGAGCGGGTATAGGGTCGTCTATGCCAGCCATCCCGCCCCTCACCGATCTCAATCCCACCCGATTTGAGACACCTGCCATCTTGAAAAAGCTGGCTAGCGCCAGTCGGCGGCTGGCGGAGTTGAAGGGAGCGGCCGGCAGCATCCCTCGCCAGAGCATTATCATCAACACCCTGTCCATGCAGGAAGCGAAGGACAGCTCTGAGATCGAAAACATCGTCACCACTCACGACGAACTCTTTCAAGATGACCTCAGTCCCGGCAGTTCGCTGAGTCCGGCGGCCAAGGAAGTGCTGCGCTATCGTCAGGCCCTCGGCACAGGCTTTCAGGCCGTCAGCCAGAACGGTCTGCTCACGGTGAATCACCTCCTCGAAGTCCAGGCCCAGCTTGAGGAAAACAACGCGGGCTTTCGCCATGTGCCCGGCACCGTGCTGAAGGATGGAGCAGGTCGTGTTGTTTACACGCCGCCGCAGGATGCGCATGAGATTGTCAGCCTCATGACGGATCTTGAGCGGTTCATCAACGATGCGTCCCTGTTCGATGCCGATCCGCTGATCAAGATGGCGCTCATTCATCATCAGTTCGAGAGCATCCATCCGTTCTATGACGGCAATGGCCGAACGGGGCGCATTCTCAACGTGCTCTACCTGGTCAAAGAAGGGCTGCTCGACATCCCGATCCTCTACCTCAGCCGCTACATCGTCCGGCACAAAGCGGACTACTACCGCCTGCTGCAAAGCGTGCGTGCAGACGACACCTGGGAAGACTGGGTGCTCTATGTGCTCTCCGCCGTCGAGGAAACGTCCGCGCAGGCGGTGCTCACCATCCAGCAGATCAAGGTCGCGCTGATGGACTACAAGCATCGCATCCGTGCGGGGCACAAGTTTTACAGCCAGGACCTGATCAACAACCTCTTCACGCATCCCTACACGAAGATCGAGTTCATCGAACGCGACCTCAAAGTCTCTCGCCTGACCGCGACACGCTATCTTGAAGCTCTGACGGAGGCGGGCTTTCTCGAAAAGCGCCGCATCGGAAAGTGGAACTACTTCATCAATCCAGCGCTGACCACGATCCTCACCGGAGACGCCTAGCCGCGGGCTCGATCACGCGACTTGTTGCACAACCGCCATTTTCTGGCCGCATTTTAACAAAGATTGGCAGATCATCACCAGACTTGCGGCCCTCGGAACGTGTATAAATCCTCACCTTTCTAACCTCAACCCAACCACAAACACATGAGCCAGGAATACTTCCCGAAGATCAAGCCCGTCGCCTATGAGGGGCCGAAGACGAAGAACCGTCTCGCCTTCCGTCACTACAATCCCGACGAAGTCGTGGGCAAGAAGACCATGCGCGAGCACCTGCGCTTCTCGCTGGCCTACTGGCATGCGTTGAAGGGCGGCTCCAGCGATCCCTTCGGCGGTCCGACGCGTCAGCGCCCATGGGACGATGGCAGCAACAGCATCGACAACGCGAAGCGCGTGGCCGATGCGGGCTTTGAGATGATGCAGAAGCTCGGCCTCGGCTTCTACTGCTTCCACGATCGCGATGTCGCGCCGGAGCTGGATGATCTCCAGGCCAGCAGCGACGCGCTGGACGCTGTGGCGGATCATTTGAAGAAGCTGCAGAAGCAGACCGGCATCAAGCTGCTTTGGGGCACCGCCTGCCTCTTCGCGCATCCGCGCTACATGCAGGGCGCGGCCACCAGCCCGAACGCCGACGTGTATGCCATCGCCGCCGCGCAGGTGAAGAAGGCCATGGAGGTCACGCATCGCCTCAACGGCCTCGGTTACACCTTCTGGGGCGGTCGCGAAGGCTACGCCACACTGCTGAATACCGACATGAAACGCGAAGTGGCCAATCTCGCCCACTTCCTGCACATGGCGGTCGATTATAAGAAGAAGATCGGCTTCAAAGGCCAGTTCTACATCGAGCCAAAGCCGCGCGAGCCCTCCACGCATCAATACGACAGCGACGCGGCGGCCTGCCTGAACTTCCTGCGCGAGTTTGACCTGCTGGAGCACTTCAAACTCAACATCGAAACCAATCACGCCACCCTCGCGCTGCATCGCGTCGAGCACGAGCTCGCCGTCTCGGCGAATGCGGGCGCTCTCGGCAGCATCGACGCCAACACCGGCGACGAACTCATCGGCTGGGACACCGACCAGT
>JBIJBP010000006.1:0-75971 GCA_044345155.1 Prosthecobacter sp.
GCCGTCTCGATCGTCGCGGCAGCGCCGGAGCGCGGAGTTCCGACTCCGCAGCAAGGCGGTTCGGCCGCACGCCGTCGAAAGTTTTCTGCACCTCAACCAACGAGATGAAGGGACCGGGAGCCTCCGAACAAGTCGGGTGCCTGTGCCGGACACTTCCTGCGCTCGGGCCAGCTGCGGATTTGGAAATCCGCGCTCCAGGATCCTCGCGCCGGAGCGCGGAGTTCCGACTCCGCAGCAAGGCGGTTCGGCCGCACGCCGTCGAAAGTTTTCTGCACCTCAACCAACGAGATGAAGGGACCGGGAGCCTCCGAACAAGTCGGGTGCCTGTGCCGGACACTTCCTGCGCTCGGGCCAGCTGCGGATTTGGAAATCCGCGCTCCAGGATCCTCGCGCCAGCGCAGTTCTCAAGAGGACAGGGCCGGTTCCCCGGGTTCATCCGCTGAAGCAGCAGACTCAGATGACTCGGAAGCCGCTCTTTCTTCCGCCTCCGCCACCACGGCTTCCGCCGCCGAAGAATCCGGGTGATGCGCCTCATCGGCGGCGACCTCCGCCTCAAGCTGCAGGCTCTCGTCCTTGGCCGACTTCTTCCTCCTGGCCTCGCCCTCGTCGGTCGTCATGCGGACACCCACAGGCTTGGACACACCAAACTCCTGCATGGTGACACCATAGATGACGTCCGCCCGGCCCATCGTGCGCTTGTTGTGCGTGACGATGATGAACTGGGAGTTGTCGATGAAGTTGTCCAGCATCTTGAGGAAGCGGGAGATGTTCGATTCATCAAGAGGAGCATCCAGCTCGTCCAGAACGCAGAACGGCGACGGCTTGACCTGGTAGATCGAGAACAGCAGCGCCACCGCCGTCATGCTGCGTTCACCGCCCGAAAGAAGCGTGATCGTCTGCAGTTTCTTGCCCGGCGGCTTGGCGATGATGTCGATGCCCGACTCCAGCGGATCCGCCTCGTCAATCAGCATGAGGTCGGCCTTCGCCGTAGGTCCGAACAGCTCACGGAAGTTGTTCTGGAAGTTGATGCGCACCTGCTGGAAGGTTTCCGAGAACATCGTCTTCGTGGTCTCGTTGATCCTGGCGATCACCTCGAGCAGCTCCTCCTTCGACTTCACCAGGTCGTTGTACTGGTTGTCGAGGAAGTTGTGACGCTCCTCCAGCTCCTCAAACTCCTGGATGGCATCCAGGTTCACCGGGCCGATGCCCTCGAGCTTCTGCCGCAGTTCGGAGACGACCTCCGTGACAAAGTCCCAGTCAGGCTGGCCTTCCTCTCCGGGAAGCGTGATGGCATCCACATCAATCTCCTCCCCGGAACCGCTCGAAGGCACTTCAATGGAGGCCTCCTGACCTGCCTCGAAAGGCTCTGCGGCATTCTCAGTCACGGTTTCCGACGCAGGCTCGCCTTCACCCGCAGCTTCGCGGGCCTCCATCGTGGCCTTGCGTTTTTCAACACGGCCGCGGCTGCCCTTCTGCTCATCGATGGTGAGCATGAGGGCGTGGTAGTCGGGCTCAAAGGCGCTGATGTGGAAGTTGTAGCGTTCCTGCACCTGGTTGATCAGGTTTTCGAGACGCAGGTCCACACGCGTGAGCTGGACCTCGATGCGGTTGCGGCTTTCGCTGAGACCCTGGGCCTGCTGACGAAGCTGCACAAGCTGGCTTTCCAGAAGGTTCACCCGTTCAAACGCTCCGGCGCGCTCCTCGGTCCTGATCTGAAGGTGCTCTTCAATCGCTGAAATGGCGCCGCGCTGCCCCTCCACCTGCTCGGCAAAACGGGCGTTTTCGGCCATGCTCTGCTCGATTCGGCCGCGCCAGGCGGCGATCTCGTTTTCAAAACGGTGGATGGTGTTCTCCAGCTCATGCAGGCGGCTGGCCATGGGCGCCTTCTGGCGCTCGATGGAATGCAGGCTGTTCTGCTCAAGGGCAAGGGCGTTGCGCAGCTCGCTCAGGCGTTCCTGGGACTCAAGTTCACGGCGGAGGAAGGCCTCCGTCTCCACCTCAAGCTGCTGCTCGTGCTCGCGCGCGCCGTCGAGCTGCTCGCGAGCCACGCCGGCCTCCTGCTGCTGCCACTCGATCTGCGCCTCGGCCGCCTGGATGCGGTTGGTGATCTGGGACTGGTCCCACTCGATGCTCTCCAGCTTCGTCACCGCCTGCTGAAGCGCCCGCTGCACCACGCTGACCTGGCCGGTCAGCTGCGAAAACTCCTCGCGGGAACGCTGCGACTGCTCACGCAGGGACACCTCCTCGCGCTGCATTTCCTCCAGCTGCTGACGCATCTGGTCGGCAGCCTCCTCTTTTTCCAAAAGCTGGTATTCCAAGCCTTCGAGCTCGGCCTTGAGCGTACGGACCTCGGCTTCCCTCCTCAACGTCGAGGCACCCTCCTCCTTGGTCGCGCCGCCATGAATGATGCCGTCCGCACCGACAAACTCACCCTTCATGGTGGCGATCGCCACGTCACGCAGCGTGCGCTTCATGCGCAGGGCGGCGTGCAGGTCCTCGACGATCAGCACGTTGCCGAGCAGGCGGTCCGTGATGTCCTGAACGCCCGGCCTGGCGCGCACCTTGTCAATCGCCCAGGCAACGGCACCCTCGGGCACCAGCTGGCGGTCGGGCTGCGGACGCATGGTGGCGAAATCCGCAGGAATCAGCGCGGCCTTGCCGAGCTTGTGCTCGGCCAGCCGGTCAAGGATCTGCCCCGCAAGCTCGCTGTCGGTCAGCAGCACCGCCTGAAGATGATCACGCAGCGCCGCCTCGATCGGCGTGATGAACTGCGGCTCCACCTCGATGGACGAGGCCAGGATGCCGCGCACGCCGACGGAATAGACTTCGGGATTGTCGAGGCCCTTCAGCACCTGCTGGGTGCCCTCGGCCAGACCTTCACCTTTCTGTAAAAGCTGCTCGATGATCTCGATGCGGCTGCGACGCTGGGTGACCGCACGCTGAAGCTCGTTGAGCTGCTCCATCAGTTCGTCGCGCTGACGACGCTTCTCGATGATGTCGCGGGCGCAGGTCTTGGCGCGTTCGTCCAGGTCGTTACGGTTCTGCTCCAGCTCGGCGATCATCTGCTGCAGATGGTCAAACTCGACCTGGCTGGACTCACGGGCCTGTGCGGCGTTTTGAATGTCGTGCGCCAGGGTTTCCTGACGCTGGCGGTCGTTGGTGATCTGACTGTTCAGGCTCTGCACCCGCGACTCGGCTGCGGCAATCTGGCCTTCGAACTGGCGGATCATCTCACGCACCGCGCGGCGGTCTTCATCCAGACGTGAGCGGTCCGGCACGATGCTGTTGTGCACGGTGAGGTGATCGTTCAGGGCCTGCTGGCGCGTCTCGATGGCGGAGCGCAGCAGATCCATCTGCTCGTCGGCGCTGAGCATCTCCCGGCGCTGCTGCTCCAGGGTGTCGCGACCACGCTCGATCTGCTCCTCGTTCTGGCGGATGCGGGTCTGCAGCTCCTCGTTGCGCTCATTGTTGAAGCCAATTCGCCCCTCCGCGCTCTGGATCTGGCTTCTCAGCTCCTGGGCCTGGCCGCGCAGCTGGTTGATCTGGGATTCGATGCTGTGATAGGCCTCGCGGGTCTCCAGCGCCTCGTGCTCGGCGGCGGAAAGTCGTGTCTGCACAGCATCCAGCTGCTCGGTGATCATGCGCACATGATTCTCCGCCTCGGACTTCTCAGCACTGAAGTCGGTGTAATGCTTGTGCGCAAGGTGCGTGTCCAGCATCCGTGAGTCATCCAGCAGCACCTGGTAGCGCTTGGCCTTCGCGGCCTGGCGCTGCAGCGAGCCCATCTGACGTTTCACCTCCGCAATCACGTCCTGCACGCGCAGAAGGTTCGCCTCGGTGTATTCCAGCTTGCGCAGCGCCTCACGCTTCTGGCCCTTGAACTTGGTGATGCCGGCGGCCTCCTCAAACACCGTGCGGCGGTCCTCGGGCTTCGAGCTGAGCAGCATGTCAATCTGACCCTGCGCCATGATCGAGTAGGCGGCGCGGCCGACGCCCGTGCCGGCGAACAGGTCATGGATGTCCTTCAGACGGCAGACTGTGCCGTTCAGGCGATACTCGCTGCGTCCGTCGCGAAACACACGACGGCAGATCGCGACCTCATTGTAATCCACGCCCAGCGACACCTCGCAGTCGGCCATGACCAGCGTCACCTCCGCCATGCCGACCGGCTTGCGCTTGTCGGTGCCGTTGAAGATGACGTCCGCCATCTCCTCGCCACGCAGAGCCTTAGCTGAGGTTTCCCCAAGCACCCAGCGGATGGCGTCGACCACGTTCGACTTGCCGCAGCCATTGGGACCGACGATGCCCGTCACTCCCTTGTGAAACTCAAAGTTGGTCTTGTCCGCAAAGGACTTGAAGCCGTGGATGGTGAGAGTCTTGAGATACATGGCGGCAGATGGGATGAAGCTAGCCAAGGAACCCGGTCCGCCCCTGTTCGGGCAAGTAGGAAGGTTTGTTTTTCCCTTATCTTGGGGTTGTTTAACAAACCTTAAACAAGATGTGGGACTATCGGGAAACCCGAACCTGTGAATAAAGAACGCCCCTGTGAACAACGGCTTTCGACGAAAAAAGCCAGGTTGCCAACGCTTTCATCATCGCTAAGCGCGCCACTATCATTCCATGCTGAAAGTATACACCTATCAGGGCTGTTCGACCTGCCGCAACGCCATCAAGTGGCTGAAGTCGCAGGGTGTTCCCCATGCTGAATTTGCGATACGCGAAACCCCGCCGGATCTCACCGAACTCAGGGCCATGCTGAAGGATCGAGGCCAGCTCCGCCTCTTGTTCAACACCTCCGGCCTGGATTACCGGGCCCTGAACCTCAAGTACAAGCTGCCGGCCATGAGCGAGGCCGAGGCGCTGGAACTGCTCTCCCGCAATGGCAACCTGGTGAAGCGTCCCTTTGCCATCGATGCCGAACAAAAGGTGTTTCTCACCGGCTTCAACGAGGCGGAATGGAGCAAGGCCCTGGCTTGAATCTGGAAACGAACTGCGGCACAGGAAGGAGCATGTCCGCTGACTCCTCCGCCGCTGAAACCAATCCCTGGACCACGCTCAGCACGAGGGAGACCTACCTGAATCCCTGGATCCGTGTGAGGGAGGACCAGGTCATCAATCCAAGCGGCGGCCGGGGGATCTACGGTGTTGTGGAATATCGCAACCGCGCCGTCGGCGTGGTGCCCGTGGATGATGAAGGCTTCACCTGGCTGGTGGGCCAGTGGCGCTACTGCCATGACAGTTATGAATGGGAGATCCCCGAGGGCGGCTGCCCGCCCGGGGAATCCCCCGAGGAATGCGCCCGCCGCGAATTGCTCGAGGAAACAGGACTGAGGGCCGCCATCATCGAGCCGCTGCTCACCGGCCTCCAGCTCTCCAACTCCACGACGAACGAAGTCTGCGATCTGTTCATCGCACGCGGCCTGACACCGGGTGAATCCAGCCCCGAGGAGACTGAGAAACTGCGGGTGCTGCGCCTGCCGCTCAGCGAGGCCATTGCGATGGCTCGTGACGGCCGCATCAAGGACAGCCCCAGTGTGCTGGCGCTGCTGGAACTCGCCCTTCGGATGGGATGACGGAAAGGACGGGGGCGGTTGCTCACGTTGTGAGCTGACCGCCATGACTCCCGCCAGCCCAGCCTCTTCCCGGCGCCGTTTTCTCCAGCAGTGCGCCAGTGCTGCGGCAATCACCGGATTCCCCACCTACATCCCTGCCTCAGCGCTGGGAAAGGATGGTCGCCCAGCCCCCTCCAACCGCACCACCCTGGCGCTCATCGGCTGCGGCGGTCGCGGCACGGACGTGCTGAAAAACTTCCTCCAGGACGAGCGCGTGCAGGTCATCGCCGTCTGCGACGTCGAGCGCGAGTCCGACCGGTATAACAAAGGCATCATCAAGAAGGCCGGCAGCCTCGGACGTGAACCCGCGCGCAGGCTGGTGGACGAAACCTACGGAACGAAAGGCTGCGGCGTTCATGAGGACTTCCGCGAGGTGCTGGCGCGTGCCGACGTGGACGCCGTGCAGATCGCCACACCCGACCACTGGCACGCCCTTCAGGCCGTGGCCGCCGCCCGGGCCGGCAAGCACATCTACTGCGAAAAGCCGCTCAGCCTCACCGTGGCCCAGGGCCGCTTCATGAGCGATGTCGTGCGCAAAAGCGGCGTCACCTGGCAAACCGGCAGCCAGCAGCGCAGCGACATTCATTTCCGCATGGCCTGCGAGTATGTCCGCAACGGCCGCATCGGCAGGCTCAAACAGATCCGTGTCGGCCTCGCCAGCGACAACCGCGACAACAACGGCCATGCCGCCGAGACCGCACCCGCCCCGGTGCCGGAGGGCCTCAACTACGACCTCTGGCTCGGCCCCGCTCCTGAAGCCCCCTTCTGCCCGGCCAGGCTGCATTCCAACTGGCGCTGGTTCTACGACTACTCGGGAGGCAATGTCACCGACTTCGGCGCGCATCATCTCGACATCGTCCAGTGGGCGCTCGACCAGAACGAGGGCGGCCCCGTGGAGTTCTTCGACCTTGAGGCGGAGTGGCCTGCGCCCGGCAGCCTCTACAACACCTGCCCGCACTTTTCGTTCGCCTACCGTTACGCCGACGGCACGACCGTGCGCGTGAAGGACAGGCAGGACTTCGGCGCCGGCATCGCCTTTGAGGGCGAGCTCGGCAGCATCATCTGCTCGCGTGGCATGCTGAAAATCCAGCCTGACTCGCTGCGCAAGCCCCTGGCCGAGAGCGATGTCCGCCTCTACGAAAGCAAGGACCACTTCCGCAACTTCATCGACGCCGTCCGCGACGGCGTGCAGACGGCGGCTCCCATTGAGTACGCCCACCGCAGCATCACCATCGCTCACCTCGCCAACATTGGCCTGCGCCTTGGTCGCAGGAAGGTCCGCTGGAACCCCGCGGCTGAACAGATCCTCGACGACGCAGAGGCCTCGGCCATGCTCAGCCGCCCGATGCGCGGGCCCTGGCAGCTCGCCTGACGCAGGACCAAAAAACCTAACCAAGGTTCAGCCCACGAGTGGCAGGGTCCTCTTCTGCTGCGCGCTGAGGAAGGCCGTGTCGACGATCTGCTGGCCGATGCGGCTGATCTCCAGCGTCAGCGGTCCGATCAGCGACGCCCCAGTCTCCAGATGATGGATCAGATGCTCAATCGGGTTGCGGTTAGGCGCCTTGACCTCATCGGCGGGCACTTCGTAAGCTTCCGGGCGCGCCCGTGTCTGGACGCGCACAAACGGCTCATAATCGTAGCAGCTCAGCGTTCCCTCGCTGCCACGGATGACAAAGCCGCATTTCGGCTGCGGCTGGTGCGTCCAGGGATCGGTGAACGTCCCCCAGCGTGTCTCGCTGCGGCTCAGGCCGTGCTTGTAGCGGATGACGGCAACTGCATGCTCGTCCACTTCGAGTCCGGGCGCGGCGTGCCAGGTGCAAGTCACCTCCTCGGGCACCTTGGCCCCCAGATGCCAGGTGCCCAGGGTGGTGCCGTAGCCCATGTAGTCGAGCAGCGATCCCCCGCCCTGAGCCGCGCTGTAAAACCAGCTCGCCGACTTCTCCTCGGCCGTCGGTTCCTTTTCAATCTTGTCCGCCCCGTGATAAAGCGGGCCGCGGTTGCCGCCGCAGTGCTGAAACTCCAGAGGTTCTCCAATCAGCCCCTCCAGAATCAGGCGATGCGCCGTCTGCTGGGCGGCATCCCACACCAGCGGCCAGTTGATCGCAAGCAGTCGGCCGGTTGGTTTCATCGCGGCGACCATCCGGTCAGCCTCCGCCACGCTGCCAGCAAACGGCTTCTCCATCAGGATGTGCGTGCCAAACGGCGCCACCTTCTCCACCCACTCGCCATGCTTCGACGCCGCCGGGCAGAGCACGACGATGTCCGGCTTTGCCTGCTCCAGGCAGGCCCGGTGATCGGTGAAAACCTGGTCGGGACGCAGGCTGAAGTTTCTCGCCGCCTCCGTCATGCGCTCTGGATGCTCGTCGCAGATGGCGACAATCTCCGCGTTCGGATGCTCGGCCGTCTGCCGGAGCAGGTCGCCCATGTGAAAGTGGTCAAAGTTGATGCCTGCGATGCGCCAGCGTTTCATGAAGGATCGTTGGTTGGGGAGTTGCGCTACGATTCTCGGGCGCCCGTCCTTGCCCGCAACGGCCTTTTTGCGGAGTATGCCGCCCGCCGCCATGCACCTTGCCGACTTCTGCGCCCACTGTCTGTCCCTGCCTCAGGTCGAGGAGACGACTCCCTTCGGCCCCGATGTTCTGGTTTACAAGGTGGGCGGCAAGATGTTCGCCCTCACCTTGCCCGACGACCACCCCGCCACCGCCAACCTGAAATGTGACCCCGACCGTGCCATCGACCTGCGCGACCGCTACGAGGATGTCCAACCCGGCTACCACATGAACAAACGCCACTGGAACACCCTGACTCTCGAAGGCCGCCTGCCGAACGCGCTGATCATCGAGCTCATCCGTCACTCCTACGATCTCGTTGTCGCCTCGCTGCCAAAGAAGCTGCGTGCGGAAATCACCCAGTAAACCCGAAGTCCGAAGCCCGAAGTTCCGACCTTGATCCAGCGTTTGTTTCCACCCCTTGATTCCTGCCCCATGTTTCTGCGCCTTGCCACCCTGACCCTGCTCACCGCCGGCCTCCTGGCCGCCGAGCCTTTTCCCGCCATCTTCAACACTGAAAAAGGCAGCCCGATGCCTGCCGAGGAGGCCGCGAGGACCATGCAGCTTCCTCCGGGCTTCAAGTGCGTGGTGTTTGCCGCCGAACCGGATGTTCAACAACCCATCGGCATGGCCTGGGATTCCAAGGACCGCCTCTGGGTTGCCGAATGCTACACCTACGCTGAAAACCCGGACCGCTGGGACACAAAGCTGCGCGATCGTGTCATCATCCTCGAGGACAAGGACGGCGATGGAAAACACGACAGCCGCAAGGTCTTCTGGGACCAGGGAGCCTATCTCACCAGCGTCGAGGTCGGCCATGGTGGCGTGTGGATCCTGAACAACGGCACCCTCAGCTTCATCGCCGACGGGAACGGCGATGACATCCCTGACGGCGAGCCCGAGGTGCTCCTGGACGGCTTCAACACCAAGACCATCGGTCATAACATCGTCAACGGCCTGCGCTGGGGCCCCGACGGCTGGCTCTACGGTCGCCACGGCATCACCGACACCTCGGCGGTCGGAGCGCCAGGCACGCCTGGCGAAAAGCGCGTGCGCATGAACTGCGCCATCTGGCGCTACCACCCCGGCAGCAAGGCGCTGGAAACCGTCGCCCACGGCGGCACCAACTCCTGGGGCCATGACTGGAACGCCGAGGGTGAGCTGTTCATGATCAACACCGTCATCGGCCATCTCTGGCACGTCATCCCCGGCGCCTACTACCGCCGCATGTTTGGCACGCACCTCAATCCGCATGTCTATGAGATCATCGAGCAGACCGCCGACCACTTTCACTGGGACACCGGCTCCGAGAAATGGAGCGACATCCGCAACGGCATCAGCGGCAAAACCAAGGAGCTCGGCGGCGGCCATGCCCACGTCGGCATGCTGATCTACCAGGGCGGCCTCTGGCCGAAGGAATACCAGGGTGCCATGCTCACCTGCAACCTGCACGGCAACCGCATCAACGTGGACAGGCTCGTCCGCGAAGGCTGCGGCTACACCGGCAAGCACGCACCCGACTTCATGCAGGCCAGGGACACCTGGTTCCGCGGCATCGACCTTCTCACCGGCCCCGACGGCAACGTCTTCGTCGCCGACTGGTCCGACTCCGGCGAATGCCATGACAACGACGGCGTGCACCGGACCAGCGGACGCATTTACAAGATTGTGTATGAAGCGGGGAAAAAGGTCCCCCAGGAGCAGAACAACTGGTGGGCCAGGATGGAGCTTCAGAAGGCTTATGAATCCGGCACCGGACCCAAGCCAAGGCAGATGCGCCCCCTGGTGGACGCCAAAAGCAGCAATGGCCTCGACAGGCTTCATGCAGCCTCCGACATGCAGCAGCTCCCGCTCGAAGCCCGCTGGCCCGTCGCCACGATCCTGGCCCAGCGTGAGGAGGATGCCAACGACCGCCAGCAGCCGCTGATGATCTGGTATGGCATCGAACCCGCCGTCGCGGCGAATCCGATGAAGGGTGTTGAATTCATCGCCAGTGCAAAGATTCCCACCGTGCGGCGGCTCGTCGCCCGTCGCATCGCCGAGGACATCGAGAAAAACCCGGCGGCAGTCGATGCCCTGGTTGCCTTGATGACGAAGAACACCCTGGTTCGTAATGACGTTCTCACCGGCATGGCAGCAGGCCTGGATGGCATGAGCAAGGCGGCCAGACCGAAAGGCTGGGAGGAGTTTGCATCAATCGCCAAAGACGCAGACGCCAGCCTCCTGCAAAAGCTTTCCCTCGTCTTCGGCAGCGGCCGCGCGGCCGGGGAACTCATCGCCCTCGTCAAGGACACGGAAGGCGACGCCAACGCCCGCAAGAACGCCTTTGCCAGCCTCACCCGCACCACCAGCCCGGAGCTGTTCAAGGTCGTGCGCGGCCTGATCAACGACAAGGTGCTCGGCACGGTCGCCCGCAGCGCCCTGGCCGCCTACGATGACCCGGACATCCCGAAGGCCCTGCTCAATCCCTGGCCGCAACGCAGCGAGGAGCAGCAGGCCGCCACGGTCGCCACCCTGGTCACCCGGCCCGCCTTTGCCCAGGCCCTGCTGGACGCCGTGAAGTCCGGCCAGGTGCCAAAGACGCTCATCACGCCCTATCAGGCCCGCGCCATCCGCAGCCTGAACGACGCCGACCTCACCCACAAGCTGACCAGCGTGTGGGGCGAGCTGCGCGACACGCCCGAGGCCAAGAAGGCCGAGCTCGCCGGCTGGATGGCGAAGCTCACCGAGGCCCGCCTGGCCTCCGGTGACGCCGTCAATGGCAAGACGCTCTTCACCTCCGTCTGCGGCGCCTGCCACAGGCTGTATGGCGAAGGCGGCCAGCTCGGCCCCGACCTCACCGGCGGCGACCGCCACAAGCTCACCTTCCTTCTGGAAAACATCATCGACCCCAGCGCCATCGTGCCTGCCGACTACCGCATGAGTGTCTTCAAGCTCAAGGACGGCCGCACGATCACCGGCGTGATCCCGCAGCAGACGGAGAAGTCCCTCACCATCCAGACGCCTGCGGAAAAGCTGGTGGTCGAGAAATCGAAGATCACCGAACAGCAGCAGCTTCCCATGTCGCTGATGCCCGAAGGCCTGCTGACCGCCCTGGGCGAGGAAAATGTGGTGCACCTGTTCAAATATCTCATGAGCACCGGACCGGTGAAGTGACGCCCAGAACCCAGCCAAGGCAGGAACACACAGGGCTTGAAGGCGCATTCCAGCCTTGAGTTCGGGCAAAACCGCGCCTCCGTCCCTGCCCGCCGCCCATGACCCGAGTCCCCGAAGAAACCCTCCAGCAGATCCTGGCTGCCACGGACATCGTGGACTTGATCGGCCGGTCGGTGAAGCTCACGCGCCGGGGCACCAACTGGGTCGGCCTGTGCCCGTTCCACAACGAGAAAAGCCCCTCCTTCAACGTCAGGCCGTCCACCAACTCCTATCACTGCTTCGGCTGCGGTGCGGGCGGCAACGCCTTCCGCTTCCTGATGAACCACGACGGCATGACCTTCATGGAGGCCGTCAAGCGTCTCGCCGACTCGGCAGGCATCCGCATCCAGGAGGATGTCTGGGACGCCAATGCGGAAAAGGAGGCCAAGCACCGCACTCTTCTGCTGCGCATTCATCAGGAGATCACGGACTGGTTCCACCAGATCCTCATGAAGAGCCCGCTCGCCGCACCGGCCCGCGACTACCTCAAGGGCCGCGGCATCAATTCCGACGTCGCGAAGAACTGGCAACTCGGCTTCGCCCCCGGCAGCGGCCAACTCCTCCGGCAATGGGCTGCGGAAAACAAGTTCGGCCAGCAGGCCCTTCTCGACGCCGGCATCCTGAAGCAGAACGAACGAGGCCTCTATCCGACCTTCCGCGACCGGTTGATGTTTCCCATCCGCAACGACAACGGCGAGGTGATCGCCTTCAGCGGACGCCTGCTTCAAGCGGATGCCAAGACCGCGAAGTACCTCAATTCACCGGAGACCGCCATCTTCAGCAAAAGCCGCGTGCTGTTCGGCTTCGACCGCGCCAAGCGTGCCATCTCCAAGGCCGGCCAGGCCATCGTCTGCGAGGGTCAGATCGACACCCTAATGATTCATGAAGCGGGCTTCACCAACGCCGTCGCCGGCCAGGGCACCGCCTTCACCGAAGTCCATGCCAAGACACTCAAGCGTCTCGCCGATGAAGTCGTGCTCTGCTACGACTCCGACAACGCCGGCATCGAGGCGGCCGTGAAGGCCTTCAGGATCCTCGCACCGACGGGCCTGCTGGTGAAGGTGGCCGCCCTGCCAGCCGGAGAGGATCCCGATTCACTGATCCGCAAGCAGGGCCCGGAAGCCTTCAGGAAGCTGCTGAATGCAGCCCAGGAGTTCCTCGACTACCGCATCGAAAAGGCCTCGTCACAGCGTGACATGAGCGAGATGCGCGAGCGGGTGCGCTTCGCCGGCGAGCTTGCCGAACACATCACCCTGCTGGAAAACCCCGTGGCGCGTGAAACCGCCATCCAGCGCGGCGCCGTGCGGCTCTCCATCCCTGAGGAGACCCTGCGCCAGCTCGTCACCCAGGCCTCGAAAAAAGCCGCCTACGGCAGCAAGGACAAAACCCAGAACGCGCCGCGCCCGGAAAGCTCCGGACAACAGCTCATCGCCGCGCAAAACCGCAACGCCCTCCTTCTGGCACGTCTGGCTCTTGCCGACGCCCAGGTGCTGGACTGGCTGCGCCGGCAGGAGCACGACGAAGTCCTGCATGACGTGCCCGGCACCGAGCTGCTCGCGCTGATCTGGCACAGCAGTTTCAATCCCGTGGACCCCGTGGCGGTGAACGTCTTCCTCACCACGCTGCAGCCGGACGAGGAGGCGGCGCTGAACCAAGTGTTGCACGAAGCACGCGCCGGAGGCGGCGTCGAGGCGGCGGAGCACGCGCTGCGCGCCCTGGAGATCACCCGGCTGCAGATGATGAAGCAGCGCCTGCAGTCACAGCTCAAGCAGCCCGGAATCGACGCCGAGCATGCCGCCGACCTGCAGCGCGAGATCATGGCCCTGCACCAGGAAATCTGCTCCGCCCAACAAAAGATGGTGGCACGCCCGGCCTGACCTGGGGCTCAGGTCGCCGCAATCCAGCGCTGCCAGAACCTCAGCAGGGGCGGCAGCACCGCAAAGCCGAAGGCCGCCGGAAGAGACACCCGGCTGACGGCCAGGGCATCCACCAGCGGAATGCCTGCCAGCAGCAGCCCCACCGCCTGACCGATCGCCGGCCCGCCCCGCTTCATCACCCGCAGGGAGTAAAGCAGCCACAGGCCGAAGAGCCCGGTCAGCATCAAGGGGGCAAGCTGGCTGAGATCGCCCAGGATCATCACCCGCTTCATGGCCAGGCTCACGATGCCGGCCATGGACACCAGCGCAGGAATCCACAGCAGTGCCAGGGCGATGCAGCGACTTGGCAGAGGCGCGGCACCTCCACGAGCCTCCTGCCTTGCCACCAGGGTCAGCCCAACCACATAGGAGCCTAAGATGAGCGCGGGCTGGCGGTGAAAGCTCCAGACATCTTCGGCTGACGCCGCCATCAGAAGCAGCAGCACCCGGCACAGGCCCATGACCCAGACCGCCCCGCTCCAGGGCTTGTGATACAGATCGTAAAACAGGATGCAGGCCACAAGCGCCGCCGTGATCCAGGGGCTGGCGTCACCGGCGAAGACCGCCAGCAGCCAGCCTGCGCCAAGCATGGCCAGCCCAACCATCCAGGCCGTCATCAAACGCACACGTCCTCCAGGGATCGGCCGTTCCTTCCGGTGCTCCCTGTCAAACCCGGCGTCTGCCGCGTCATTGAGGATCATGCCGCCGGTGTAGAGAAGCGAGCCCGCCAGCAACAGCCACAGCAGCAGCGGATTCTTCAATTCGCCACCCGCCAGCAGCCAGCCGGCGGTCACGTTCGTCCAGACCGTTGGCAGGTTGGAGATACGGGCGAGTTCAAGCCAGGCGCGGAGCATGAGGGCCACACAGGCCGCATCCTCGCAGCTCCGGCAAGATTTTTCATCCTGCACGCCGCCCGTTTGACACTCCGCCCGCCTTCCCTGTATGAATGACTCAGCTGCATGAGATCCGCCTTCATCGACAAGCTGCTGAAACGCATGGACCGCCTGGAACCGGGCGAGGTGCAGAGCATGGTGCTCGAACTGCTGAAGGAGAAGGGCTTCCTCGAAAAGGTCTTCCAGACACTCCAGGAGGGCGTCATCCTCCTCGACCCCGAGGGCTCCGTCACCTACGTCAACCAGGCCGCCTGCACCTTCTTCGGCCTCAGCGCCGAACAAGTGATCGGTCAAAAGTTGACCCAGGGCATGCGCGGCCTGGACTGGAACGAGCTGCTGAAGCCCGGCACCGTCGTCAGCCGCGACCTCGAGGTCTTCTATCCGGAGAACCGCTACCTGAACTTCTACATCACCAGCATCGACGATGCCCAGCCGCTGGGCTTTGTCATGCTCATCCGCGACGTCACCGAGTCCAGGAAGCGCACCGAGCAGCAGCTGGAGAGCGAGCGCCTCAACGCCTTCACCCTTCTCGCCGCCGGCGTGGCTCATGAGCTGGGAAATCCGCTGAACTCCCTGACCATCCACCTGCAGCTGCTGGAGCGGCGGCTCAGGAAGCTCGGCAAGGGCGGCGATGCCCTGCGCGAGCATCTCGACATCGCCACCGGCGAGATCAAGCGGATGGACACGATCATCAGCCAGTTCCTGGCCGCCATCCGCCCCACCAAGCCCCAGCTTCAGCGCAGCAGGATCGCCGAACTCGTCGAGGAGAGCGTGCGCTTCCTGAAGCCCGAGCTCGACCAGGCGAAGGTGAAGGTGAAGATGGACCTGCGTGCCGACATGCCCGCCATGCCGCTGGATCCCGACCAGATGAAGCAGGCGATGTACAACCTCATCCGCAACGCCGCCCAGGCCATGCCCAAGGGCGGCATCCTCACCATCAGCGGCAGCTACACGGACTTCGAGGTGAGGCTGAGCTTCGAGGACACCGGCAAGGGCATATCGCCCGAGCAGATGGGCCGGCTGTTCCAGCCCTTCTCCACCACACGCCCAACCGGCACCGGCCTCGGCCTGCTGATCGTGCGCCGCATCATCCGCGAACATGGCGGTGAGATTGACATCGAGTCCAGGATCGGCCTGGGCACCCGCGTCAGCCTCTGGCTGCCCCTGGTCGAACGAAAAGTGCGTCTGCTGGGCGAGGGCGAGGAGGATTCCGGAAGCCCTGCATTATCGCCCGACGTCAAGGCCTGAGGCCCTCCCGTTCCAGCCACAACCTGCCCGCCTTCCGACGCAGGTGATGTCCACCGGGCAGGTTGATCTTCGCCGGGCCGCCAGGATGAAGCATGCCCAGGACCGTCTCGACCTCATCAAGCCCGATCCCGGGCAGTTCCAGAACCTTGACCAGCCACTGACGCAGCAGCCTGGAGACAACCGCTTCTGGAACCTGCGCGAGAGGCCGGAACCTCAAGGCCCGGTCAGGATCAAGGCAGTCATCCAACCTTTGAATCGCCAGCCCGGTCAGCGCTTCCTCATCCCGCTCGGCCTGCCTGCCCAGCCGGACGATCTGCGGCACTACATCACGGTCAAAGACCCGGTTGAGCATCGGCAGCACGTCGAGCCTGAGCCGGTTGCGCCGGGGGCCCAGGCTCTTGTTGCTGGAGTCCTCACGAAACCTCAGCCCGTGTTCCCGAGCGTAATCATTGATGTCGGAACGCCGCCAGTTCAGCAGAGGACGGCGAAGCTCAAACGAATGTGCGCCATGCTGCAGCACGGACGTCTGCCTCATGCCACCCAGGCCGTTCAGCCCAGAGCCCCGGCACAGGTTCGCCAGAATGGTCTCCGCCTGATCATCCGCGTGATGGGCCAGGTAAATCCGCCCGGCGCCATGCTTCAGGGCCGCCTCCGCCAGGAACTGATGCCGAAGTCTCCGACCTGCGGTTTCGACCGAGATCTTCTGCCGGCGCGCACAGGCCGCCGCATCCTCGCGCCGCACCTCACAGGCAAGGCCAAGACCTGCCGCCAGCCGGCGCACAAAGGCCGCATCCTGCCCGGATTCACGACCGCGCAGACCATGATTCAAGTGGCAGACCACCAGCCTCTCGGAGGTGTTGAACGCCAGCCAGTGCAGCAGGACCACAGAATCCCGGCCGCCGGAGACGGCGACAAGGGAGGTCGTTGGAGGTGAGGGCTGCATTGAGCGGATGCTACATGCAGCCCGCTCACAAAAAAGCCCCTGTTTCAGGTGAATTCCCAAGGAAACCGGCCAGCGGCTCAAATGCACTGAATCCAGGATGGCGCGACGGACGAACCCGACTACTGATCACCACGCCCGCGAATGCCCCTTCCCCGTCTCGCCATCGTTGGTTCAGGCATCTCCGGCCTGGGCTGCGCCCACTTCCTGCACCGCAGGTTCGACATCACCCTCTTCGAGGCTGCCGACTATGTCGGCGGGCACACCAACACCGTGACGGTGACTGAGGACGGAAGCGAGCTGCCCATCGACACAGGGTTCATGGTCTTCAACCACCACACCTATCCGTTGTTATGCCGTTTGTTCGGCGAGCTGGGCGTCGAGACGAAGCGCACGGACATGTCCTTCAGCATGTCTCACCAGGCCAGCGGCTACGAATGGAACGGCGGGGGCCTGTCCCGCGTCTTCGGCCAGCGCCGCAACCTCGTCGACCCGCGGTTCTGGCGCTTCGTCCTGCAGATCCACAGGTTCAACGGCCAGTGCATCGCCGCGATGAACGACCCGAGCTTTGAGAGGATGACCCTTGGCGAGTTCGCCCGGGCCTGCGGCTACGGCCAGGATTTCCTCGACCTCTACATCGTGCCCATGGGCAGCGCCGTCTGGTCCACGCCGCCGGACCGGATGCTGGAGTTCCCGGCGCGCACGTTGATGCACTTTTGGTTTAACCATGGATTCCTGGCGATGGACACCCGGCACCCCTGGTGGACCGTCTGCGACGGCTCGCGGCAGTACGTCCGCAGGCTGATCCCGCCCTTCGCCGACCGCATCCGCCTGAACAGCCCGGTGGCCCGGATCGAACGGCGGGACGGCGGGGTGCTCGTGCAGCCGGTGAACGGCCCGGCAGAGGCCTTTGACCATGTCATCCTCGCCTCGCACGCACCCGCAAGCCTGCGCATGCTGGCGGACGCCACACCTCTGGAGAGGGAGGTGCTTTCAGCCTTCAACTACCAGCCGAACATGGCGGCCCTGCACACGGACGCCTCGGTCATGCCGCGCACACGACGCTGCTGGGCCTCCTGGAACTACCGGGTCGAAGCGGATGAGGCAGGCAGGATCGTGCCAAGCACCCACTACTGGATGAACAACCTTCAGGGTGTTTCCGACAAGGTGAACTATTTCGTCTCCATCAATCCTCCGGACAACCTGGACGAGTCGAAGGTGCTGCGTCGCATCGACTATGAGCACCCGCTGTTTGACCTGGCTGCGATTGACGCCCAGAAACGTCTGCCCGAGCTGCGGAGGGAGTCGGAACGCACTCACACCCTCTTCTGCGGCGCCTGGGGACGCTATGGCTTTCACGAAGACGGCTTCATGTCCGCCGTCGAGACCTGCGAGCACCTCCTGGGCGGTGATCCCTGGACCCTGAGAACCCCCTGATGCCTCAGTGCAAGCCCCACGCCATGGCCGCCTTCGAATCCTCCCTCTACGAATGTGAGGTCGTCCATGAGCGGCTTCTGCCAAGGCGGCATCGCTTCAGCTACCCCTTTTTTTACCTCGACCTCTGGCTCGACGAGCTGCCCAGGCTGGACCGTGATCTGCGGCTGTTCAGCGTGGACCGCTTCAACGCCTTCACGTTCCGGGACTCCGACCATCTGGACCTGGGAGCCGGACACCTGCGGTTGAACCTCGAAAAGTGGCTTTTTGAAGAGCACCGGATCCGGCTCGCGGAAGATTCGCGAATCCGCCTCGTCACCCTGCCTCGTATCGGCGGCTACATCTTCAACCCCGCATGCTTCTACTTCATCCACGACTCCACCGGCAGGGCCGTGCAAGCCATCTGCGAGGTGACCAACACCTTTCACGAGATGAAGCCCTATCTGCTGCCGAAGTCCTCGGAGGACGGCGTCTTCGAACATGTCCAGGCGAAGAACTTCTACGTCTCGCCCTTCTCCAATCTCGACACCCGCTTCCACTTCAGGCTCTCAGTACCGGGGGAGCGGCTGCGCCTGCACATCGACGACCTGGAGGACGGGCACCGCACGCTGGCGAGCTGGGTGCATGGCGTCAGAAAACCTCTGAACGACCGCACCCTGGCCCGCTGCATCATTCGTTATCCTCTGCTGACGCTACAGGTCATTCTGAAGATCCACTGGCAGGCCTTCCGCCTCTGGGCGCGAGGATTCAGCTTCATCCGCAAGAGCGCCGACAGAAATCTGCAGACCGGTCTCTACCGTCCGCATCACAGCCTGACTGACCCCTGAACCTTCATGAACCCATCAGCCGTCCTGCCCTCCTCCAGCCCCCTGGAAATGCCCGCTTCCTGCAATCGCTGGGCGCTTGCCGTTTCACGCCGCTGCCTGCATCGCTGGCTGGTCATGCGGACGCTGCGCACCTTCAGCCGGGGACGCCTTCAGATGGACCTGCCGGGAGGGGAACGTTTTTTCTTTGGAGACGCCACGCTTGCCCAGCCCACGGCCCACATCCAGGTCAGGCACCCGCTTTCATTCTTCATCCATCTGGCCCGTTATGGCGGCGTCGGGCTTGGAGAGGCCTTCACGGAAGGATGGTGGGACACGCCGGACCTGCGCGCCGTGCTCGACTGGTTCATCATCAACATCCAGTCCAGGCCGTCATTGAAAGGTTCATCCCAGGGTTTCCGGCTCATCGGCTTCCTTCGCTTGCTCAACAGGATCCGGCATCTGATGCGACCCAATTCACTGAGGACCAGCCGGCGCAACATTGCCGAGCATTACGACCTGGGGAATGACTTCTACAAGCTCTGGCTGGATCCTTCGATGACCTATTCCGCCGCCAGGTTTACGCGGGAGGATCAGAGCCTGGAGGAGGCGCAGGCGGCCAAGTATGAAGCCTTGTGCGAAAAGCTCCGCCTCAAGCCTGAGGATCATGTGCTGGAAATCGGCTGTGGCTGGGGTGGCTTTAGCATCCATGCCGCCAAAAACCACGGCTGCCGGGTCACCGCCGTGACCCTGTCCCAGGAACAGCATCGCGAGGCGACCAGGCGCGTGAAGGAGGCCGGGCTTGAGGACCGCATCGAGATCCGCCTGCAGGACTATCGCCATGTCACCGGCCGTTTCGACAAGATCGCCTCCATCGAGATGCTGGAAGCTGTGGGCGAAAAGTATCTGGAAACCTATTTTGCCAAATGCGCCGAGGTGCTGGCGCCGCATGGCATCCTTGCCGTGCAGATGATCACGGTGCCGGACCATCATTATCAGAGGCTGGCCAGGGGGGCAGACTGGATACAGAAGCACATCTTTCCGGGGTCGCTGCTGCTTGCCGTCGGTCGTGTGAACGAGGCGATCCGCAGGACGAGCAGGCTGTCGCCCATGGCCCTGGAAGATCTAGGAGCCGACTATGCCCGGACGCTGAACGAATGGCACGTCAACTTCAATGCCAGGCTTCAGGAAGTGCGTGAGCTTGGCTTTGACGAGCCCTTCATCCGCAAATGGAATTATTACCTCAAATACTGTGAGTCGGCCTTTGCCACGCGGAACATCAGCGTCGTCCAGGCGTCCTGGGCACGATACAGTCATCACGTGATGCAGCCTCAGGCCTGACCCAGGGCAGCCTTGTTCACGGACAGCTCCGTCAGCCCGCCCATATCCTTGGCATGATCCTCATCCTGCGCCTTTTTTTCACGCTCATGCTCGCCTCCATGATCGCCGTCACCGGCTGGGCCAGCCTGGACTGCGCCTTGTGGAGGATTCCCGGGGAGGTGGCGTCCCATCCTTGGTTCATCGCCACGCTGGCTGACACTTACTGGGCTTTCCTGACTTTCTACGCCTGGCTCGCCTACAAGGAGACCTCTTGGACCTCACGAGCGCTCTGGCTGCTGGCGATCCTGGTGCTCGGCACCATGGCCGTCGCAGCCTACATGCTTCACCAGGTGTTCCGGGTGAATGCGAACGCCGGCATTGAGCAGGTTCTTCTCCGGAGGAAAACTTCGTGAGCCTTCTGATCTCCGCCCTGATCCTGGTGCTGATGTTTGCCGCCACGTGGCGGTTCAGCGTCCGCTCCGGCAACTACTCCTGGGTGGATGCGACCTGGGCGCTCAGTTTCACGCCCGCCGTGCTCTGCCATGCCTGGCTTGCAGACGGCTGGGCTCCGCGGCGCGTCGCCATCGCCCTGATGATGTCCGCCTGGAGCCTGCGCCTTGGCCTGCACCTGTGGCGGCGGATCTCCCGCCACCATCCACAGGAAGATGCGCGCTACGCCGTGCTGCGGGAGCGATGGAAGGCAAATGTCCCAAGAGCCTTTCTGGGCTTCTTCCTGGCCCAGGCGTTTCTTGTCTGGCTGCTGGTGCTGCCAGCCCATCTGATCGCCCATCATGCAGAAAGGGGTTTCAGCCTGACGGAATTCGCAGGCCTGGCCGTTTGGTTCTTGGCGCTCATCGGTGAAGCCATCGCCGACCGGCAGCTCTCCGCCTTCAATCGCGAGCCTGGCTCCAAGAACCAGGTCTGCCGCAGGGGTCTGTGGCGCTGGAGTCGGCATCCCAACTACTTTTTCCAGTCACTGCTCTGGTGGGGACTTTTCCTGATGGCGCTTCCGGCGCCCTGGGGCTGGGCCGCCATCGCCGCCCCGCTGGCCATGCTTCACTTCCTGCTGAACGTCACCGGCATTCCGCTGACGGAAAGGCTGTCCGTGGAGAAACGCGGCGACGCCTACCGGGACTATCAGCGCACCACGAGCGCCTTTTTGCCCTGGTTTCCCAGGACCTGAACTCATCATCCCCAAGCCTCCTCATGCCTGACATCAACGCACTCCTTGCCAGGGACATCCTGCCTGACTTCCTGATTCGCTTCGGCATCCGTCGGAGACTGGCCTCGGTGCTGCGCAAGCACCGACAGCCCGGGGTTGAAGCGCAGCAAACGGCCTTGATGCAGCATGTGCAGGGCCTGAAGGACATGCCTATCGCCATCGCCACCCAGGAGGCGAACGAGCAGCACTACGAGGTGCCGACACGCTTCTACCAGCTCTGCCTGGGGAAGCACCTGAAGTACAGCAGCGGCTGGTGGGACAAGAACGCGGACACCCTGGACAAGTCGGAGGCGGCGATGCTGCGCCTGACCTGTGAAAGAGCGCAGCTTGCGGACGGCCAGCGGATTCTGGAGCTAGGCTGCGGGTGGGGGTCACTGTCGCTGTGGATGGCCGAGCATTACCCGCAGGCCATGATCACCAGCGTCTCCAACTCACGCACCCAGAAACAGCATATCGACGCCGAAGCCGCGCGTCGAGGCCTGTCAAACCTGGAGGTCATCACCGCCAACATGATCGGGTTTCAAGGCGTCGGCGACGGCGTCTTCGACCGCTGTGTCTCGGTGGAGATGTTCGAGCACATGAAGAACTACAAGGAGCTGCTGCGCCGGGTTGCCAGCTGGCTGAAGCCCGGGGGGAAGCTCTTCGTGCACATCTTCACGCACCGTGATCTGGCCTATCATTTTGAGGCGACCAGCGCGTCCGACTGGATGGCCAGGTACTTTTTCACGGGCGGTCAGATGCCAAGCGATGACCTGCTGCTGCACTTCCAGGAGGACCTCAGGATCGAGGACCACTGGTGCGTGAGCGGGCTTCATTACAGCCGAACTTCGGAGGCATGGCTGCGCAACATGGACGCCCACAAGGACGAGATCATGGCGCTGTTCCGCGAAACTTACGGCAAGGATCAGGCCGTGAAATGGTGGAGCTACTGGCGCATTTTCTACATGGCCTGTGCCGAGCTGTGGGGATACAGGAACGGCGAGGAATGGATCGTCAGTCATTACCGCTTCAGCAGGTCGGCATGACGACGGCATGAAAAGGGCAGGCGTGGAGACCCACGCCTGCCCTGTCTGTCGGAAGGCGGATGCGGCTTAGTTCTTGTCCTCGGGCTCGATCAGGCCGTAGTCGCCGTCCTTGCGGCGGTACAGGATCGCAAGCCTGTCGGATTTCTGGTCATGGAAGACGACAAAGGGGCGGTCGCTCAGCTCCAGGTCCATGATGGCCTCGTCGGCGTAGAGCGGACGCACCTTGTATTTCTCGTGGTGGACGTAGGACGGATCGACGTGCTCCTCCTCGGTGGTGTGGAGGACCTCAGCGTGGAAGACCTTTTCCTCAATGTGGCGGATGCTGCCCTCTTTGCGCGGACGATGGCTTTTGAGGAGGCGGGTCTTGTACTTCCGCATCCTGCGGGCGATCTTGGCGATGGACTCGTCGATGGAAGCGTAGATGTCCTCGGTGGTGCTCTTCACCTCAATCACGATATGGTCGGCGCAGAAAAGGATGATCTCGGCGATCTGACGATGACCCTGGACATCCAGGATGACCTTGGCCTCGATGATGCGCGGATAGTCGAGGTGGAGGCTCTCGACCTTCTTGTGGGCGTAGTCACGGATGGCTTCGGTGATTTCGACGTGTCGTCCGGTGACGACGATGGGCAGGTTGACGTTGTGCTTTTGCATTTTGGGTTTCCTCCTTGGTTGGGGGGTGATTGTTGGCTTGGGGAGCGCGGTCAGGCTACATGCTGAAGTCCTCGCCGAGGTAGAGGCGGCGCGCCTCGGGGTCGTTGACAAGGAAGTCCTTGGTGCCATGGCGTCTCACCTGACCTTCATAAATCAGGTAGGCCCTGTCCACAATGTTGAGGGTCTCCCTCACATTGTGGTCGGTGATCAGGATGGCGAGGCCGGCGCGTCTCAGCATGCGGATGATGTCCTGAATCTCACTGACAGCGATCGGATCGACTCCGCTGAAAGGTTCGTCGAGCATCAGAAGCCTGGGTTCGGTGACAAGGCTGCGGGCGATGGTGAGCCTGCGCTTCTCGCCGCCGGAAAGGGTCAGGGCCAGGTTGTCGGCGACGTGGTCGATGCCAAACTTTTCCATGAGCTGCTGGCACTGCTCCTCACGTTCCCGGCGGGTGAAGTTCTGCGTTTCCATGACGGCGAGGATGTTGTCCCGCACTGTCAGGCGCCTGAAGATGGACTCCTCCTGAGGGAGGTAGCCCATGCCGAGGCGGGCCCGTTTGTACATGGGCTCCTCGGTGGCGTCCGCTCCGTTGAAGAAAACCTTGCCGCCATTGGGCCGGACCAGGCCGACGATCATGTAGAAGGTGGTTGTCTTGCCGGCACCGTTGGGGCCGAGCAGGCCGACGATCTCCCCTTCCTTGACCTCGATGTCGACGCCATTGACCACCGCCCTGCCGTCATAGATTTTTTTCAATCCCTCCGTGTGCAGGAGACGGGGGCCCGGGGCCGGAACATCCGCAGCCGACTCCACCGGATGGGCGGAAGCGGCCTCCGGAGGAACCTCCAGGCCCAGGGAGGGCGTTGAGCTGTCGGGGCGGTTGCGCTTGGGAGTTCGTGCCACGCTGGGAAGAATAACAAAAGGTCAGTTGCTGCCGGAGGACGGTTTCTGCGGGGGCTGGTCGTCACTGAGGATGACGGTGCGAGGGCGGCCGTTGGTGGACAGGCGGCCTTCCTTGTCGAAGACCATGGTGGTGTCCGCCGTGGTGGCGATGTGAAGCACATTGCCTTTCTGAACCTGGGGATAGTCGCTCAGGGTGATGTTGCGGGTGCTCCCATCATATTCGAGACGCCTGCAGCGCCCCTGCTGGACATCGCCCTCCAGGCTGCGTTTTTCAATGATGACCATGGGCCCGCGCGCAATGGCCTTGCGGATGGGCGGTGCCTTGTCCTCCTTCTTCCCCTTTCCGGCACCCGAGGCGATGATGGGATCCTGCCGTGGAGCGGCCTTGGGCTTGTCCGCCCCTTTTTTGGACTTGTCCTCATCCTCCTTGATCATGTGGACCTCCAGTTCCTCGCATTCAATGTAGAAGTCGGGATGACGGGCCTTGACGTGGCCGGAGTAGATGAAGACGGCGTTGTTCAGGTCGAAGTCGCTCCTGTCCGCCTCGATGATGACGTTGGGCGTGCCCCGGGCTGCATCGGTGGACGCAGCACCCAGTGGTTGCAGGGCACCGGGCACGGGTCCCGAAGGCGCGGCGGGCGGCTGATCCTGAACCTTCGACGTGGAAGCTGTGGGAGCGGAGGCAGCAGCACCTTCTGCGGGTTGCCCGCCGTTCAGCAACCCCTGAACCTGGGGAGCCATGCTGCCCACGGCGGCCTTGGCAGCCTCCAGGGCCTGCTGGCGTTTTTCGGGCGACTGGACGGCGGCCTTGGCGGCATCCGTGACACCCGGGGGGAGGTTTTTGATCAGTTCCCTGGCCTTTGACTTGGCTTGGTCCAGTTCTCCGCTGTTTTGCGCCTGACGAAGCCGGTCGGCGGCCTCCTGGAGCTGCTTCTTGGAATCACCGCCCGCATTCGGCACATTCAGCCGGCTGGCACCCTGCCCATGGGCGGAAGCCACCCAGGCAAGCGCCGGCAGAAGGATGAATCGGATTGTTTTCATGTCATTTGGACGCCCGGGGGGCGGATTGGTCATTCTTCCTGCTGGTCTCGTTCGAGACTGCGCCGGTGTCAAAGATCAATGTTCGCACCCGACCCGTCATGGAACCCATGGAAGTGCGTGAATCAAACACCATGGAATCACCGGACGTTTCAAAATCAGCGCGGCTCACGGTGCTGCGCGTGTCACTGCGCAGAATCCGGTCCTGCAGGTAGAAAAAGGCCTCGGGCAGAGCCACTGTCATGTTTTGGGCGGGATCCCGGGCAAGGAGGTCGATAACCACCGATTCCGCCCTGAGGCACTGTTCGTCCAGACGGACCACCGTCTCGGCACGCATTTCGGAGGATTTTCTGCCCTGGCGGTCAAACGAGGGAATGACCACCCCGCGATTGACGAAACCCTCGGGGATCATCCTGCCGAAGGTCGCCAGTTCATCCTGAGGAGCGGAATTCTGGGCAAGCAGGACGCCGACAGACAGGCAGGCGGAGGCCAGAAAGACCCTGGATTTCCGTGGGGGAAAATAAGGGAACCTCATGTCAGGACGTGTGCTGGACGAGGGCATGGATTTTACGCAGCTGTTCGAGAAGGGCGGCGAGCTCTGAGAGCGGAATCTGGTTGGGCCCGTCTGACAAGGCCTTGGAAGGATCGGGGTGGGTTTCAATGAAGACGCCATCACAGCCGGCGGCCACGGCCGCCCGGGCAAGGACGGGGGCGAGCCTGCCATCACCTCCGGTCGCCGTGCCAAGGCCGCCAGGTCTCTGAACAGAATGGGTGGCATCAAAGATGACCCGGTAGCCCAGCTCACGCATCCAGTAGAGGGAGCGCATGTCGGCGACCAGGTTCTGATAACCAAACGTTGTGCCGCGTTCGGTGAACAGAAAGTTCTGACATCCTGCGGAACGAAGCTTCTCAGCGATGTTCTTCACATCCCAGGGGGCCATGAACTGGCCTTTTTTGACATTCACGGCACGGCCTGTTTCACCCGCCGCCAGGATCAGGTCGGTCTGGCGGCTCAGAAAGGCCGGGATTTGCAGAAGATCGATGTACTCGGCGGCCACACGGGCCTCCTGCTCCGTGTGAATGTCCGTGGTGACAGGAACGCCCAGCCTGTCCCCCACCTGGCGAAGCAGCTTGCAGCCGGCATGAACCCCGACGCCCCGGTAGGAAGAGCCCGCACTGCGATTGGCCTTGTCATAGGAAGCTTTGAAAATCCACTTCAGACGCAGGCTGTGGGCGATGACGCCCAGGCGTTCGGCCACCTCCCAGATAAAGTCATCACTCTCGATGACACAGGGACCTAGGATGAAAAGAGGCTCGGAACCGTCTACCGACACCGTGCCGACCTGAACCACCGGAAGCGAAAACATGCGTAAAAAAAGCTGCCACGCCCGCTTCATGCAGGGCGTGGCAGGGATGCTAGCGGCAGATGCCCGGCTGACAACCGCCAACCAAGGCAAACCGCATTTTGGCCAGGAACCGGATCAGGGTCCCACGGGGGCGAGAATGACCATGCCCGATAGCCGCGGAGTGTCCTTGGTAGTCGTGGCTGGCTTGCCGCCAGAGGCAGGCTGCGGGAGCTGGTCGTTGAGGAAGTAGCCCATGCCCACGAGGCGGGTTCCACCTCCGACCAGCCTTTCGCGGATGATCAATCCCTGGTAGGTCACAGGCCGTTTCACCGGATTGGGCTTCTGACCAGCGACAGGGTTGTTGTCGACCAGTTCAAACTTGCCGCTGAAGGCACCGGACGTCGCCGTCGCCGTCAGCGTGGTTCCCGCCTTGTTCACGGTGGCCGTCTTCTTCGGCACGGTGACCTTGCTGGCGGCACCGATGCTGATGACGACATTGGGGTTGGTATCAGTCACGATGTCATCTTCACCATCCTCCAGGAAGGTGAGCTCCGCGTTGTTGGAGCCTGGATCCACCCCAAGCAGGACCTTGGTGTCGCCCCTCGCCGGGGCGATGTAGCGGCCACCCACGACGGTCAGGACAACCGGTGTCGTGACCGAGGTGGCGGGCACGCCGGAGATGACCTGCGTGGAACCAAAGCCGGCGCGGTAGATGCGCGCCTTGCTGGCGGCGGCGGGATCAGGCGGACGGACATGAGAGACAACCCCAGTGACATCATTGTCCGTGTCAGTCGGAGTCGTACGCGTGTCAATCAACAGGTTTTCAATGACCGGTGTGGCCGGATCATCGCTGAGGATGGACCCCTTGGTGGTGGTCTTGTAGAGGACCTGGAAGAGGAACATCTGGCCCGACGGTCCGACAAATGAGCTGGCGGTCAACGTCTCCCCATCGGCAGTACGTCCGGCAAGCTTGTAACTGCCGGAGCTTTCAACCCTGCCTGATGCATAACCATTGCCCTGAGGCAGATCGGTGTTGGCGATCAGGGAGCTGGCGTCCGGCAGGCCGAAGGCGATGTTGTAAAGCCCCAGGTATTCGGTCGGCACGGCCGAGATGTTGGCCACGGCCTTGGCAGCCCAGCCGTTTCTCCAGCCGGTAAACGCCACCGAGGAGGACCCGCTGGTGATGGTGGCATTGGTGATCAGCACGGCGGGAGGAGCCTTCACCGCAGGCGGCAGGACATCGGCCGAGGGAGTGATGCCAAGGTCGAACTCAACCGTGACCGCAGGTTCGGTCTTGGTTGCCGGGACCACGAAGGAGCCGGTGGGAGCCTCAAGCAGCGTCCCCGAAGCATCCACGTTCATGGCAAGCTCGCCCTTGAAGGAGCGGCTTGCGCCTGAGCCGAGGGTCAGCTTGCCAGAGAAGAGGCCAAGGCTGGTGACCGTCATCTCAAAGCGACCGCCCAGATTGCCATTGAGGGCAGAGCTGCGGGCGACAGGGCCGGCAAAGTTTCCGGCGACACCCGCCGGAACTTCAAAGACCCGCAGGGTGGAGGTCACCTTCTCCGAATCCCCGGCCTGGTTGGTGGCCCAGGTGATGATTGAGTAGTTGCCCGCCTTGGTCGGACGTCCACTGATCACCCCTGTGGCCTTGTTGAAGGTGAGGCCGGCAGGCATCTTGGACGAGGTGTTGAAGCTCACCGCCGTCTTGTTCCTGTCGCCGGCCAGGGTGACATTGTCGCTGTAGTAACCGCCGACGACACCGGGCTTGAACGCGACGGGGCTCGTGTTTACCGGAGCGGTGTCATAGACGCGCACATCGTAGAAGCAGCCCGCGACCTCAGTGTTGTCGCCCCCCTTCACCTTGCAGACATACAGACCGTCGTCACCCATCACGGGATTGTTGACCTTCAGGACGGCCGCGGCGGCACCGGTGTATTCGGCTCCGACATACCTGGTGTCATTCGTGGGGATCGGAGTGTCCACGGCAACGATGACATTTTGGTCGGGCGCACCATCCACGCCGGGAATGGTCTGTGTCTCATAGGTGCGGCGGAACCACTTGTAGGTGGCGCTGCTCTTGGCGTTCTTGCCAACATTGGCGGTCAGGGCGAAGCTCGCCGCGTCCTCGAAGACGGGCAGCAGCCTCGTGGTGTTGTCCACAACGATGACATCAGCGGGCCCGGCCGTCTTCTTGGTGCTGGTCGAGTTCGAAACCTCACAGGTGTAGACTCCACCATGGGTCATGGAGACCGGATTCAATGTATAGGTGGCCGAAGTCACTCCGGTGACAGGCTTGCCGTCCTTTTTCCAGGCATACTTGAGATCCGGGCGACCGCTTGCCACCACGTTCATGGCAAGCGAAGCGCCGGCCAGGACGGTGCGTGTGGACACGGTGGAGGAATCGATGACAGGCACCGGGCTGAGGACAGGCAGGCTGACCGAGTTGCTGTCCGCCGAGTTCACATTGTTGGTGACACGGCAGTAGTAGACATCCGGCACCGGCAGGATGGCTGAATTGGTGACCTTCAGCGTGGCGCTGTTCGAGCCGGGGATCTCCGTGCCGTTCTTGAACCACTTGTAAGTCAGCGGCGCGTCGCCATTTGCAGTCACGGAGAAGGTGATGGTCTCACCCTGGTAGGTGTTGCCCGGAAAACGAGTCCGGGTGGCGACCACGTTGGCGACAGCCTTGCGGACCGACAGGGTTGCAGGGCTGCTGGTGACGCTGAGGCTTTCGTTCACGGTGGAGATGAAGCGGCAGGCATACTGTCCATCCTCAGCCTCGGTGATCTCCTCAAGCGTGAAGGAACTGTTGAACCTGTTGCTCTGACCGGCGACAGCGGCGGCCGGCCCGGTCTGCAGGGGCACTTCAGTGCCGCCATCCACCCTCAGCCACACGGCAGTGTAAGGGCCAGGGCCCGTAACCGTTGAAGTAAAGGTCGTGGACGACGGGGCGCCGGGAAGGCTGGGGTTGACCGTGCGGGATGTCGGCTGTCCGGCGGCAAGGATGAGCGGCGTGTCATTGACGTTCACCGTCACAGCACCGCTGGTCACACTGCCGCCGGCGTTCTGGGCGCGGACCTGGAAGCTGCCCTTGGTCTCGGTGCTGGCGACCAGGGTGAAGGTGGCGGTGACGCCGACCCCTGCCGGGATCCGGTTAGCGGGGTTGTAGGTCACCGTGTAGAGGTCGGCGGGAAGAGGAGCCCCGTCACGAATCAGGGTAAACTGAATGGGGGCCGCTGTGACAGTGTCTCCATCTGCCCGGCAGGTGATGGTGAAGTTCACGCCAGGCTCAAGGGTGCCGGTTGCAGGTGAACGTGTGAGAGCAAAGGGGATCGTCGGTGGAGGCGGCAGGCTGGTGGCGCCTTCCTGGGTGACCACCAGCAGGACGCCAAGGGTGTTCAGCAGGCTGGTATCCCAGCGGAAGTTGCCGCCGAGGTCAAACAGGGCAAGGTCCGTGCCGATTTCGCTGCCGGTGCGGATCGTGTCGCCCACGTTGATCTGGCCGAGAACTCCGTTTGTGCCGTTGGAGCCCGCCTTGAGCAGGTGGAACACGTCGCCGGCACGCGGGGTGTATCCTTCATTGATCAGGGTGATCTTGGAACCGGCGGAGAATGTCAGAGTGCCGGTGCCGGTCAGGCTGGTGACGTTGATCATGTCATGCTGCTCCGTGGTGACGAGGTCACGCAGCGCGTGGGAGAATTCGTTTGAGGCAAGACCATCCCTCCAGGCGATGTAATTGCTGTCGCTCACATCCACCGAACCAGGCGCGTTGTAGGTGGGAAGACGCACCTGGAGCAGGGCCTCAGCCCCCGCCTGGAAGATCGCGTTACCGCTGACATTCAGGGTTCCCAGGTCACGGCCGGACATGTCCCCCGGGGAGACTGTCGCGCCGGACTGGACATTCAGGGCATTGAAGGCGGCTCCGCCCTGGACCCAGCCTGTTCCGGCGAGGGTGGCCCCCGTCTTCACCGTGGTGCCAAGGGCGTTGATGCCGCCTGTGTCACCAATGCCGCCGCGCCCCACCTGAAGGATGCCGGCGTTCACCACCGTGGTGCCGGTGTAATCATTGTCATGAGTCAGGACTGCCCATCCAGCCCCGTCCTTCACCAGGTTCAGGGCACTGCCGGACAGATGTGAGTTGGTGCCGACGGCGAAGAACTGGCTGTTGGGCACACCGTCACGGAACAAGGCGTCCCAGGACGCCTCGAAGGTGGAAGGCGTGCTCTGATGGATGGTCAGCGTACCCATGACCGATGCAGCATTTTCGATGATCTCCGTGCCACCGTTCGTGGAGGCTCCGACCGTTCCGACATTGCCCGTGAAGGGACCGTTTCCTCCCGCAGTGACGAGGTTGCCGATGGTGACGCTCCTGCCTCCGGACTGAAGGATGGAGTTGTAGTTCATCGTCACGTCATTGGCCGCCGTCAGGGCCTGGTTGTGGCCGAGGCGCAGGACCGTGGTCTTGTCAAAGTCGTTGGTGAGGTTGGCGCTGATGGAAATGTCACCCGTCCAGGCGCTGTTGTCGCCGTTGAGGACAAGATAGCCAGACACGCGTCCGTTGACATTGTCATTGGCCGCGCCCGCACCAGGTCCGGAGGATTCGCTGACCTGGATGTTGATGTTGCCGCTGGTGACCGCACCGTCACGCAGCCTGCCGTTCAGGTTCAGCACCGTCTGCTCGCCACCGCTCGAGATGCCGCCGTCCTGGATGAGCAGGGCGAGGCTGTCGTTGAGGGTGATGTTGCCGTCAAAGGACACCCGGCTGCCGTTGGAGGTGTTGTCCACGCCAAGACGCTTCGTCTGAGCCGGGTTGTAGGCCACATCGATGTCATGCTTGATGTCGAACACCCAGTTGTGGATGCCGTCCGGGTTGTTGATCATGAGCTGGGCCACGCCTCCGCGGTCCGCGTCCCCAAGGGTGATGGTCTTGCCATGCAGATAACCGGTGCCGAGCGCATCGCCCTGGTTGGATGCGTAGACCGTGCCCTGTTTGACCACAAGGCCCCCGCGCCACTCCACGCTGTTGCCGCGGAACTCGAGCTGACCGAGACCGTCCTTGACGATGTCCCCGGAGCCCATGATGTAACCCTGTCCGTTCGTGAACCGGACGATGCTGACGTTGGCGGCATTGACCGTGGGCAGGGCGTTGATGGCGGTGAGCGCACCAACGTCAAAGGTGGTGGTGCCCTCAAACTTGATGGCACCGAACAGGTTGAGCGGACGGCGGTTGCCCAGGTTGAGCTGTCCGTCCAGGGAGGCGGGCAGGCCAAGGTTGCTGTTGATGTCCAGCAGGCCGCTGTAGGTGAAGGTGTTGTTGCCCTCGAAGGTCATAAACTCCTCGATGTTCCAGTCACCGCCGTTGTTGCCATTGCCTAGGAACGCCTGGAAATTCGTGCCCTGGCGGAAGACCGTGCCATCCGCCCAGGAGCGGTTGGTACCCAGGATGGTCGTGGTCCCGGTGTTGTTGTTGCCTGGATCAGCAACGTCAGCCATGACCACCAGCGAACCCTGCCGGATGTCCAGCAGGCCCTGGAAGCTGCCGTTGTAAGCGTTGCCTCCGCTCATGAAAGTCAGTGTTCCCGGCCCAGTCTTGATCAGGTCGCCCCGGAAGCGGTCCTCGGAGATAATTGCAGGCTGTGCGACATTGATGGCTTTGCCGATGACCAGGTTGCCGTCTGAACGCGCGACATCGATGACGCCGCCGTTGCCCTGAAGGAAAAGGCCGCGTGAACCCAGGCTTTCGACACCGCCATTCCAGCGCAACGTGCCACCGTTCATCACGACCTGCGTGTTAGCGGTCAGGGTGACATCATTCGCCGAGGCCGTTGCGTTGTTGCTGAGGGTGATCCTGTTGCCGGAGATGCCGGTGATGAAGGTGCCGGCAGGGATGCCCGAACCAGTGACCATCATGTTGACAGCGAAGCCTGCCGTCGACACAACGTTGGTGATCAGGCTGCTTCCGTTCGTCGTAGTGCCGCTGGTGGAAACTCGGTCAGCTGGAGCAGCCCCAAGAGCCGAGACGGAGTCAACCTCCAGGACGGCCCCGTTCAGGTAGGTGCTGCCAGTGTAAGTATTCACGGAGGAGAGCCGGACCACACCGGTCGTGTTGAAAAGCGACGGGAGCGTGGACGACGGGCCCGCGATGGTCAGCGAGCCGTTGCCCGTGACCGTGGCACCGATGTCCAGGATGCCCTGACCATACTGGTGGACCACCAGGTCCTGGGCACCGCTGGTCATGGCGACTCCATCGGCCGAAATCGAAGCCGGGGCCGACAGCGTGATGGAGGTTGGAGTCAAGCCGGTGATGTAGGCGCCCGCCGGAATGATTCCTGCGGGAACCACGGCGATGGCAGTTGCACCTGAACCGCCGCCACCGCTGATGGTGATGGTTGGCGTGCTGGTGTAGCCGCTGCCCGAAGCGGTCACCGCAATCCTGGCAACCATGAAGTTGGCGGCATTGCCCGCCCCAGTGGGATCCGTGCCGGGCACAGTCTTAGTTCCACCGCTGAAGGTGATGTTCGGCGCGCTGGTGAAGCCGGCACCGGGGTTGGTGATGGTGATCCCCGTGACCAGGCCGTCGGTGAGAACGGCCGTGGCCGTCGCTCCCGAACCACCTCCCCCGGAGATGGTCACCGTCGGGGCCGCTGAATAGGTGGTTGTACCGCTGGTGATGGAGAAGCTGGCCGCAGTCACGCCGAGAAGAGCCGCAGCGGCAGCTCCCGAGCCCCCACCTCCGGTGAACGCAACTGTCGGGACACCGGTGAAAGCGCTGCCAGAGGCGGTCACAATAACGCCTGTAAGGTGGGGGATGCCGCCCACGACCATGCCGATGGCAAGGTTTGCCGTGGTGGGAATGCCGGTGATGACGCTGCTGGCCTGGGTGGTGTTGCCCACGAGGCGGTTCGCCGTCAGCACAGCCGCCGTGGTGGTGGCGGTCACATTGTTCGTCAGGGTCATGACCGAGCCGCTGATCGAGGCGATGACGGTGCCCGCCAGGATGCCGGTGCCGGTGACCGCCATGCCAGGCAGGAGGTTGGCTGTCGAGCTCACCGAACTCACGGTGTTGGTGCCACTTGTGATGCTGCCAGTCACAAACTCGGTGTAGTTGGAGTCATTCAGCGTGCCAGAAACACGAATCTCCCCGTTGGTGATGCTCTTGCTGGAGGCGCCCGTTGAAGAACTGACGAGGAAGCCGCTGGCGGCGCCGCCCTGACCGTAGGCCATGAGCGTACGGCCGGCCAGGTTGACGGTGCTGTCCGCCATGACGGCGAAACGAAGCGTGGAAAGGCCGATGTCGGCAGCAAGGGCGCCAGAAAAGCCCTGACCACCGTTTTCAGAAACGTTCATGCCGCCCGTCCATGCAGCCACGTTGTTTTGGAAGTCTGAGGAAAGACGGTTGAAGCCGGTGACTCCATAGGAGGTGTCCACCGTGGCAAACTCCGTGGCTGTCCGCGACGCCGTTCCGTAAGTGGCCCAGGGAGTGACGCGATCCCTGGCGATCACGCTGCTGTTGCCGAACTGCATGAGCAGGGCCGCCGTGCTGCCCAGTGCCTGGTTTTCCACCAGGTTGGCGGTGGCGCCGACCGTGCGGACCAGCTGACCATTGGTGGCGTTGGTGTTACCCAGGGTGACGGTCAGGCTCTGAACCGCCATGGTCCTGGCTTCGATCTCATTGCCGCCGGAGGTGAAGCCAAGAATGCGGATGCCGCCCGTATCCGTGCTGTAGCTTGAGGAGAAGGGGGCGTTTGTCCTGCCAAGGCTCACCATGCTGCCGCCGCTGAAGGTGAAGTTCCCCGCCGCACCCAGGCGTGCCACGTTCGCCCCGGAGTGGTCGATGGTCAGCGTGCCGCCGCCGAGCTCCATGCTGTGAGTGTCACTGGCCGTGGCCAGGTTGGCGTTCTGGAGAACAAAATTGCCACGCCCTGTCTTGAGGATGCTCTGGGCGTTCAGGCGCATGTTCAGGTTCACCGAACCTTCGGCCATGGCATAGAGCCTTGCCTGCTTGCCAAGGGTCAGGCTGCCGTTGCCCGTGCCATAGGTGACGGTTCCGGATTCGTTGATGCCTCCCAGGTAGGTGCTCGTGTTCACGTTGGCGGGGTTGGCGTTGATGGTCCAGCTGGTCATGTTGAACACCTGTCCGGAGACACCCTTCGAGCCGGGCTGGCCGAGGAAGACGGAAGTGTTGCCGCCGGTGGTGATGTTGAAACCATGGAGGCCTGTGTTGCCGTTGGTGGCCTGGACGCCGTTCGAGTCACCTCCCGCGATCCGGCTGATGGCCGTGTTGGTCCAGAAACCTGAACCGTCGTTGCCTGCGGCATTCGGGTCATAGGAGATGTAAAGGACGCCCTGATCCAGCTGCAGACGGCCGGCGGCATTGGTCTGCTTTTCAAGGGTGACGTTGAGGTCATCGTTGCCGGTGACGACGAAGCGGAACACTTCATTCTGGTTGCTGACCGTGCTTCCCACAGCCGGCCCCGTGGCAAGCACGGTGCCCGTGGGATAGGTCGCCACGACACCGGGAACCGGAACGGCCTTGCCATTCGCATCCAAGCGGTCGCCAAGCTGGCCTCGCACGATGACAAAACCGTTGGATGACCCGCTGAGGCTGAGGAGACGTGAACTGCTGGCGACCGTGTCATTGACGATGGGCGTCGAGCCGCCCGTGATGTTGCCATCCACAATCAGGACCGAATTGCCTCCGGAGGCGGTCATGAGCGGCGTAAACAAGGCCTGGCCGGCGGCGTCCACGTTGTCGATGGTGATGTTGCCATAGAGGTAGTTCAGGTCGTTGCTGGAGTTCATCACGACCTGGTTGCCCATGAGGGGACCGACCAGGATGTCCTTCCTGGCTCCAGGGGAGCCGAGCACAATGCCGTTGCCGGTGAGCAGCTGACCGTTGCCGCTGATGTAGATGTGGTTGCCTGGACCGCCGGCACCAGCCGACGAACGCCCGTTGCGCAGAAGCAGGTTGCCCTCGCCCACGGAAGTCACGCCCGTGTAGGTGTTGTAACCATCAAGCACCACCTGACCAAGGCCCGTCTTGGTCAGTCCCGCCGAACCGGTGATGTCGGAACGGATGTTGAAGCTGCCACCTGTCTGCACGGTTCCATCCGTGAAGCGGACCACGGCGTTCTGATTGCTGATGATCGCCTCGCGGGCGCCGAAGGCAAGGGTGCCGCCGGCGATCACCGTGTCATTGATGAACGCATCGTTGCCGTTGGTGCTGTTGCCCATGGCGAAGTAGGCGCTGGCGACCATGCCCGAGGCGATCGTCAGGCGGCCGTCAATGAAGAGGTTGGTGAGATGGGGCGTGCTGTAGCTTGTCAGCGTGGTGCCGTTGTTGATGGCGCCGGCAAGCCCGAGATTGTCACCTTTGCTGTCTGAAAGCGGGCCGAAGCGCAGTGAGTTGACCGTCATGTCCTGTCTGACAATGGAGTTGACCGCGTTCAGGTTGACGTTCTGGCCGGCTCCGTTCAAGACATCCATGACACCATCGGCAGGTGTGTAGTATTCCGAATCATCCAGCGGGCGAAGGTAGCCGCCTTCAAGGGTCATGAAATGGCTGCCCGTGACGAGCTGCAGGTTCCTGCCCTGGTTGTAAAGGTCGGAAGCATTGGCGTTGTTATAGCCAAGGTCGCGCAGGTCGGCGAGGTAGGTGTGAGGCATGATGCCTCCAAACACCCCGGCCACGACGGCGCGGTTGGTGGCGCCGGTGCCGGAGCCGTACTGGGAGACGCCCGAGGCGTTGTTCAGGAGCACCCGCACGCTGTCAATGCCCTCGGAGGGCTCGGCGCTGCCGAAGGTCGAGGTCGCGTCCAGGTTGCGGATGCGGAGCACCGCGCCCGGGCTGCGCTCGATCCTGCCGATTGTCAGCGTCATCGGCTGGCCGGCTCCGTCCGTGGGCCAGAGGTCGATGAAGTTCGTGCTCGAACTGACCCGCACCGCCGCACCCGCTTCCGTGGCGATCTTCTCGGTGTTGGGCTCCGTGCCGCCGTGAATCCTCAGCCAGCCATTATCCAGGTTGAAGGAGGCGGCGTCGTTGATGCGGTTGTTGTTGTTTCCACCAACGGCATTGGAGGTGGCGTTCAGACGGCTGGTGTTGTCCAGGGTCAGCAGGCCGCGGCGCTGAAGGTTGATCGCCGACACGCCCGAAAGCTGCGCGTTCACCCCGGTCAGAGTCACCCCCCATTCCGCCCATCCTTCGGCCTCGCCGTAGGTCTGGTAGTTCACCCCGTTGATCGTGACCGTGTTGCTCTGCCAGTCCATCGCCGTGGTGGCATGGCGCAGGATGTTCATTTCACCGGTGAAGTTGTTGTTGTTGGTCAGCCGAAGCTCACGCTGGCCCGTCTTCGTGAAGCCTCCCGTGCCGGTGATCTGCCCACCGACAATCAGCTTCGCCTGCAGCATGGCGGTCATGTTGCCCTGCTCGACGACGGAAATGTCTGTGCCGGCACCGACAGCGTCAATGTGGAAGATGTTTCTGGCTGCATCGCCCAGCATGGTGATGTTGCCATCCAGGTAAGTCCTGGGGTTCAGCAGCGTGTCCGTGCCGATGTCGATGTAGTTCGCTCCGCCGCCGCTCAGGTCGGAGGCGCCCCCCCTTGCCACCACTCCGTTCATGGTGATGGGCACCGAATGATGAACGTCGAAGTTGCGGTAAAGGTTCAGCCTGGCACCGACATTGGGGCTGTTGCCCAACGCCGTGTTCGTGTAGGCCGTGGCGGAGGCGCCGGCGTAGGCGATCTCGATGCCGCCCGTCACGTCGGCGGCGCCGACGCCGCCCCAAAGGCCTGCGGCATTCACCGGGACGTCCATTTCAAGGCGGAGGATGCCTTCCTGAACGGTGATCTTGCCAAGGGCTGAGGTGAAGGTGGGCTGATGCAGCACCACTCCACCGCCCTGGCTGGCTCCTTTCACCGTCAGCTCATGGCCGTTGCCCGCAATGGTGGGGAACACACGCGTGAAGTTGCCATCCAGGGTGGAACCCATGCTGGTGTTGATGTCGTACGATGCCAGGTCCAGCCTTGACGCGTCGGCAAAACCGCCGCCGCTGAGCGTGGCGTTGCCGCTGAGGATGAGGTGCGAGAAGGTGCCTGTGCCCGTGGTGTTGCGCAGCGCGCCCATGCCATTGAAGCCGGCGCCCTGGACCTCAATGAACTTGCGGAACGGATCCGAGTCATCACCATAGGCGGTGGCCTGGCCTCTCAGGTCAAGCGTGGCGCCGGAGGCCACCGTGATCCTGTTGGCAAGTCCTGTGGCACCAAGAGCACGAGCGTTGCCGGCACGGATTTCACCCGCATTAAGCAGGATCTGCCCCCTGAGGGTGGCGTTGGCATTCGCGGCCGTGAAGCCGTCGATGACACCGGCAAAATTGTTGGCGCTGAGGGTGAGGATGCCGTTGCCGCTCTTGGTGAAGCCGTTCCCGGCGTCGATCAGGCCGGAAAGGGTCAGTCCTGAACCGGCGGCAAGGTTGAACACCGCACCGGCGGAGGTGCTGTTGGCCATTGTCAGCCTGCCACTGATGGTTGCCCCGGTGGCCGCCGCAAGCAGGGAGATGGTCGAATTCTCGTTCATGGTGATCAGCTCACCCGTGCTGCGGCTGTCGTTGAACTGGAGCGTCGCGCCAGCGTTGATCGTGGTCCGTCCGCGGTTGGAACCGAGGGCGTTGTTGTTGCCCGAAATCTGGAGCACCCCGCCGCTGACGACAATTTCGCCCATGAAGCTGCCGCTGTCTGAGGAAAGCAGCACCGGCTTGAGGTTGCCCGCAGCGAGGGTGATGGTCCCGCCACCCTGGACGACGCCAAGAGTCTGGAGCGCGGCGTCCGTCGAGAGGAAGGTCAGTGCGGCACCCTGGCTCATGTTGACAGGCAGGGCGGTGCTGCCACCGAGGGTGGCGGCGGAGGCCGTGGTGGGCGCGGCGGCCGTGCCACCCACCTGAAGCTCGCCTTCATTGATGTTGATGGAGCCAGTCTGGGTGTTGATGGCGTTGAGGAAGACCTTGCCAGCACCCGACTTGGTAATCTGCTGGGCGTTGGTGTTGTTCTGGATCACCGAATTGATCTGCAGATGACCGCTGGTGTTGTGCTGATGAAGGATGACCGCATCCAGGTTGGCGGTGCTGGAACCGTTCTGGATGGCGCTGCCCGTGATGATCACATGGTTGGCCCCGACAGTTGGCGTCACCAGAATGCCGGCACCCTCCAGGGACAACAGCCCGCCAAGGGTCAGAGTTGTGGCCTGGGCCTGGTTGAACCTCAAGGTGTTGGCATTGGTCGCACCGGTGGAGAGGGAGGCGGAGGTGACATCCGTGTTGCTGCCGCTGCCAAAGATGTTCACGGCATAGGTGGAAAGCGCGTTGATGGCCAGGTCCGTGCCCGAACTGGCGGTCACCGCCCAGCCGGTCCTGCCAACGGTGGCATAAGCACCCACAAGGGTTCCCCCCGAACCTCCCGAGGTCCCAAGGATTCCCGACGCGTCATTCCAGTTATTGGTCGTGGCAATGCCAGCGGCAGAAAAGTCAATCGTGGCTCCACTGCCAACAGCACGCGTAATGTTTTCCAGGTTGATGGTCGCCCCACTGCCTGCGGCACGGCGAATTTCGCTGGCTCCCTGGGCGAGTGTCGTGCTGCCAATCAACTCGACATGACTGCCACCGACAAGATTGATGATGCCGCCCGTCGTACCGAAGATGTTGGTCTGGCCGGATACATTGTCATCCACACCAGGCAGGGTCATGCCGCCGGCTGTTCCCAGGGTCAGGACGGCACCATCCGGAAGCTTGCTGTTGTCATTGGCTGCGTAGTTCAGTTCCAGCGTACCACCACGAACCTGAACCGGACCGGTCCAGCCTGCCGTGTTGACGCCGGAAAGCACCAGGGTACCGGCCCCTGCCTTGGTCAGCGTTCCGGATCCTGTCACGGACGAGGTGGCATTGCTCAGGTTGAGTGAAGCACCGCTGTCGACCGCCACGCTCATGCTCGCGTTCATGGTCACGAGGCCTGAAAGGGTGTTTGCACCGCTGCGCACCAGGATGCCGCCTCCTGCCGTGGCGTTGGTGACGTTGTTTGCCATCGAGATGCCGCCAGCGCCGCCGCGGATTTCAAGACCGACACCGCCGCCGCCGTTAATGGTCAGCAGGCCTGTTCCAAGCGCTGCGCCATGGGTCACGGCCAGTGTGCCACCCGTGATGGTGGTGCCGCCAGTGTAGGTGTTGCTGTTGCTCAGGATCCAAAGCCCGGCCTCGATCTTGGAGAGGCTGGTGACGCCAGCGCCATTGTTCGTCAGCCTTGGGGCCATGAGGTTGTCCGCAATGGTCGCCCCGCGGAGCACCAGGGTGCGGTTGCCCGCGCTGGTGAACCCGATGTCGCCCGTGTTGGTGAACTCAATCTTGGGAGCCGCAGTGCCCCCGATCACCGTGCCGTCGGCCCAGATGTTTGCCGCGCTGGCGCCGGCGCCAATGGTGAACAGCCTGTTGGTGGACTGGTTCGTGAAGCCAAGCCAGCGGAGACCGCCCGCGCCGGCCCCGGTGTTCAACACCAGGTTGGCTGGGTCTGCTGAAGCCGAGCCGATGCCGCTTGCCTGACCTGCATCTGCGAGATGGTAGACATCAATGCGGTTGGCGACCAGGTTGGAGCCGTTGGTGGTGATGGTGGTGGGGCCGGTGTAGGTGTTCTTGTTGGGCAGGGTCGACACACGGGCGTTGGTGTCATTGTTCGTGCGGGTGAAACCGCCCCCCCCGCTGATGACTCCGGAGTAGGTCTGGTTGGCAAGGGTCACGGTCAGGGTCGCCCCTGTATCAAGAACCACCGAGGTCCCGACCTGTCCAAGCAGGCCGCCAATCGTTTCGCTGCCACGCAGCCTGAATACCGAAGAACCGACGGACGAACCGTCCGAGCCGGCATTGGCAAGGTTGACCGTTGCTGAATCGGAAAGGGCGGCCCCGCCCGCCATTTCCAGGGTTCCGCGGTTGACGACCACGTTGCCGGCCATGCTGTTGGAGGTGCTGTTGAGGATCCATTTTCCAGCCCCATCCTTCTGGATGCCCACCACGGCGGTTCCTGAACCGTTTGAGATGCTGCCGTTGATGATGTTGTCGCCGGTGTTTGTGCCGTCCAGGATCCAGTTGCGGCTGCCGTTGGCTCCGGAGGTCAGGCTGCCGTTGATGACCACCGTCTTCGTGCCGTTGTTGATGATGCGTCCGTTTCCGGGGTTGGTCGCACTGCTGAAGCTCTGGGTGAAGGTAATGTTGGAGCCAAGGGTGAGCACGCCGGGGTTGGGATCATTGAAGATGATGCTGCCGGTCGAAACCAGGCCGCTGCCTGCACCCAGGTTGTCACCACCGCCGGTGGTGTTGTAACGGCGTCCGTTGAAGTCGTTGGTGCCGAGGTCGATGGTGCGGGTGGCGGTGAGGTTGCCCATGACACCGGTGGTGGTGGTGCCATTACCCAGGTTGCCCGCAAACTCGAGAGCCCCCAGGTTCACCGTGATGTTCCCGCTGAAGTTGTTGTTCACGTTGAAAAGGGTCCACTTGCCGCTGCCGTACTGATCATTGTCCTCCGTCGCCAGCAGACGTTGGAGCGCACTCAACGATGTGTCACCGGTCGCCAGGTTGTTGTTCGGATTCACGACCAGTGAAAGCACCGCACCGCCCTGATCGATCATGCCCCGGACCTCGTTGCCCACGGTCTGGCCGTGAAGGATGAGCGTCTTGTTGGAAAGGTTGGTGACCTTGATCTTGCCGTTGCCACCTCCCGCGCTCAGGTGATCCGAGCCGATGATCAAAGGAGCGGCTGCATTTGAGCCTATGCGCACCGTCGCCGCCTGGTCGGCGTCCTCAACGATAATGTTCTCGCCGGCCTCAATGCCTCCGGGGAGCGTGTTGAAGCTCAAGGTGATCGTGTTCTGGCCGGCATTGATGCCCGTGACCCTCGCCCCGGCTGGGATGCCTGGGCCGCTGACAGCCATGTTCAGGGCCATTCCGGAAACATCATTCAGCTTGATGACGTTGGTAGGGTCTCCGACGGCCTCCGCAAGCGTCCTGTTCTCCAGGGTGGCTGAGGCGGACAGGTTGAAGTCCCGCGTGGTGACATGGGGTGTCGTGCTGCGGCTCACATACTCCAGACGCGCCTCCTGCGGCGTGTTGCCCAGCACCCCGCCGACGCCAAGGATGATCTCCGGAGCCAGGCCGAGGCCGCTGCTGAAGCCCAGGTCTCCGACGCGCGCCGTCGTGATCTGCGAGGTGCTGCCGATCACCGCAGCGCCTGTCAGGGTCGATGCGCCATAAAGGCCGTACCAGGCGGCGGCGCTCAACGATGAGAAGAGCACGGTTCCATCTCCCGTGAAATTCCCGCGGATCGCATGGTTGTTGTTGCCACTGATGCCATTGTCGATGGTAAGCACGACGCCCGAGGGCACGGCGATGCTGGATCCCGACTGGGCGCGCAGCTCACCGATGGTTTCAGACCTGTTGAACTGAAGCGTGGCCCCGCGAAAGAGGTAGATGTTGGCGTCATTGTTGATGCCGTCGGGCAGCTGGGAGGCATTGGCGGCATCCGGGTCGCTCAGATAGGTGTGATCGACGACGAGGCTGCCACGTTCGATGTAGACCACGTTGCGGCGGTTGGTGCCCCCCGTGCTGGCGAAGTTGTTGTAGCCCTTCAGGGTGGTGGTTCCCGTGTTGCGGAAGATGGTGTTGGCGGTGGTATTGTCCGTGTTGTTGCCCAGGAAGCGTCCCCAGAGCGTGTTGCTGGCGCCGCCTGCAATCGCAATGACCGAGTTGCTCACCGGCTGGAAGTTCAGCCTGTTGTCCTCGCCGTTCACGACGGGACCTGCGACGGTCAGGACGCCGCCGGGCTCGGACTGGAGAAGCGCGCGCTGGGTGAACGGATTCTGCCCTGGCTGAGAATGGTTGCCTGCGGTCAGGGTTCCTGCAAGGGTCACGGACCCGAGGCCCGTGCGGTGGAACAACGCGTTGAAGGCGCCCGTCGTGCCGTTGCTCCAGGGATTGAGCGTGATGTTGTTGGTCAGCGTGACATTGCGAAGCGTCTGGTAGCGCAGGCTTGACCCAGCGCCGTTGGATGACTGAACAATGATCGTGCCGCCACCCAGCCTGCCGTTGTAGCCCTCGCCCCCGACGCGGACATCGGCATTGATGTTGAAGGAGTTTGGATTGCCCCCGATGAAGGTCGTGCCGGCGTAGGTGTTGTTTCCGGTCACATGGATGACGTTTCTGTACAGGGAGAGGCTGCCAGTGCCGGAAATGTCATTGGCAAGGGCGAAGTGCGCGTCATTCATGTTCACCGTGATGGTGCCATTGTTGGTCACGGCTCCCCTGCCAAGGCTGCCGGCCGCCCCGCCGCCAAGAGGACTCCCACCGATGAAGATGTTGGTCGACGACTGCACCGGGCCGAGGACGGACTGGTTGGTGTTGAAGATCATGTTGCCGACACCGGTCAGGGTCAGCGCCGTACCGGGACGGGTGATGATCGGTGCGGCAAAGGTCAGCGCGCTGCCGCTGAAGTTCGAGCGAAGGGAGCTGCTTTCCCCGACATAGGTCGGAGAGCGGAAGAGCGCCCCGCCAGAAAGCGCTGAGAGCATGCCACCGCGCAGGTAGATGGTTTCAACGGTGTTGAGCCCGTTGGCACCGATGGCGAGGGTTGCGCCGGGAGCCACGGACGTCAGACCTGCGGTGGCGCCCAGGCCCGTGCCGCCCTGGCTGGTGGAGTTGTTCACCTGCAAGGTTCCTGAAACGACATAGGTTCCGCCAAGGAACGAGCTGTTGGCCCCGCTCAGAACCTCGGTCGTGCCGCTTTCCACCCGAAGCGAGCCGATGCCGCTGATCTGGTTGTAAATATAGGACGTCAGGTTGGCACCGTGCTTGAGGCTGAGCCAGCCGTTGTTCAGGATCGTCGAGCTGCTGCCAAGGCTGCCCGTTCCCTGGAGGCCGTCGCCAAGCTGCAGCACACCATCGAGGATGTTCGTCGTGCCGCTGTACTGGTTGTCATAGACCAGGACGACCTTGCCCCTGCCCGCCTTCGTGAGGCTCATGTCTGCCACATAAGGGTTGAAGGGGTTGTTCACCAGGGTGGTTTCCATGATGAGCGACCCGCGGGTGTTGTGCTGGTGAATGATCAGTTCGTTCGCGACGATGTCGCCACTGCCTCCCGAAAGGTTGGCGCTGCCGGTGAACAGGATGTCATTGGCCCCGAAGTTCCTGGTGACCAGGATGCCTCCGGATTCAACGATGCGCGTGTCCGAAGACGAGCCGGACATGTCAACCAGGAGCGGGCTGGACGAGGGAGCCGTGTTGAACCTGAGTGAGCCCGTGTCCGAGGAGAAGGAGAAATCACCCTTCACGTCGGAATTGCCGCCAATCGCGGGCGGCTTGCTGGAGTTAACCGACTGGTAGCTGATGTCAGGAAGCCCGGAGATCGTGGTGAGGCTGCCATCCTGGCTTCCAACGGCCCAGGTGGTGACAGCCCCCGCGGTTGTTCCATAAGTCGCGTAGCCGCCAAGGATTCCCATGCCAAGAGTCAGATCGTTCTCGGTGATCGTGGAAGCCGAGGCCCCGAGGACCTGCAGCACGCTTCCAGGCTCGTTCCCAACACCGAGTGAACGGACGACGCTACCAAGGTTGATCCGGCCAGCCATGCCGGAAAGCGCGGAAATGGTGCTCGCACCTGCACCGAGCCGGGTGACGGTGACATTCTCAACCACACCACTGGCCGAGCCGCCGGCAAGCTGGAGCGTGCCCCCCATCAGGCGGAGGTTGCCGGGGATGATGTTGTTCACGCCAGCGCCGGCGTAGTTCAGGGTCATCATGGAACCACCGGAAATCGTCGTGTCGCCGGTGTAGCCCTGATTCGTGCTCATCAGCAGACGTGCCCGGTTTTCAAGGATCAGCCCGCCGCCGCCAGAAGACGTTCCCGACCAGCCTGCCGTCGAAGCCCCGCCCTGGGGAGCCGAAGTAAGAACCAGGTTGTACCCTGAGTCGAGGACCAGGTTGCCGCTGCCGCTCAGCGAACCCGTCGTGTCACTGCGGTTCACCCTCAGCTGTGCGCCGGAGCCAATCTTGACATGAACCGTGTCACCAATGCTGCCAAGCGTGCCCTCCAGGATGACCTGCCCGCCGTTGATGTTGAAACTTCCCCTGTGGACGATGTTGTTGTTCACGGAATTCGCCGAGGTGTCGGCGATGAGCCTCCATCCATCTGCATGGGTGGCGTTCACATTGATGGTGCCCAGTCCGCTGAGCGCGCCATCAAAAAACCCGTTTGAGGCGGTGCCGGCGACATTGTTGATGTTGATCACGCCGCCGCCAAGGTTCAGGGTCTTGGTGCCGCCGTTGTTGAGGGATGTCAGCGCGATGACGGTCTGGGTGGAGCCGTTGAGGTTGACGATGGCATTGGCATTGACCGAACCGGTCACGCCTGCCAGAAGCCTGAGAATGGTCGTGGAAGGCAGCTGTCCGTAGCCGCCAGCTCCCGAGGGTGTGCCCACTCCCGAAGCGGATCCATAGGCGCCAATGCTGAGCACACTGTTGACGTTGCTGGCCACTCCGGCGGCCGGGCGCACGAGGGTCATCCCCTGGTAATCCGAGACACCTCGCAGCTCAAAGGTGTTGTTTCCCTGCTTGTCAATGCCACCCGTGCCCGTCAGTGCACCGCCATAGACATACTGCGCCGCCGCAGCCGTGCTGGTAAGCGACAGACCGTTTCCAACATCGACCGTGCTGCCACCTCCTGACAGATAGTTCCCGGGAAGGGCGCCCGTGACACCGTTCGAAAACACGCGCGTGGCCCCACGGCCGCCGCCGGAAAGGAAGGCGATGCTTTCCCCCTGGGGGCTCGAGACACCAAGGGTGAGCTTCGCTCCGGGTGCATTGGAAAGCACCACATTGGAGCCCGCTCCAAGCCCTTCCGTGCCGTTTGAGATCATTTCGCCCCCGCCAATCCAGACGGTGCCGTCCATGGCGGTCGCGGAATCATTGTTAGTCCAGGTGAAAACGCCGCCACCCTCCTTCATGAGCAGGGAGTTCGATGTACCGGTGATGCGGCCCCTGTAGGTGGAGTTCTGATTGTTGGAGCCCACGGCCAGCACGCCCGAACTGCCGAAGCCAGTCAGGCTGACGACCGACACGCCCGGATTTTCAACCGTTCCATCCCCAAGATGCCCGCCGCCCAGACTGCCGATGCGTTCAAAGGGAGCCAGATTGAGGCCGTTGGAGGCCAGGATGAGCGAGGGGTTGCCGCTGTTGCCGAGAACGACCGATGTCTGGTTGCCAATGGTGTCCTGGATGATGTTCCTGCCTCCCACGTTGACTCCTCCCGCGATCACGGCGCCATCCGCAATCGTCATGGTGCCGGCAAGGTTGCCGGGGCCTGCGAGGAGAACGTTGCCTCCGCCGAGCTTGGTCCAGTTGCCTGCGCCGGTGATTCCACCCAGCATCTGGTCCACGTCACGGAAGGTGAAGCTCTTGCCGGAGCTGCTCGTGGTGGCAATGGGGGTGTTGCTCAGCAGGACCTGGTTGTGGTTGATGATCTGGACGATGTAGGTGCCGGTGGCGAGGTCCGGGTTACCGTCGGTCGCCGAGACAATCATCCCCACCTTCAGGCCGTCAGTTCCGCCCGGCACGGTCATGACACGGGTGCTGGCATGCGCCTTGGCCGTGCGCAGAACCGAAGCAGAGGCGTGGTTCGTGGTAAGCGTCACTCCCGAGGCGATCGCAAGCGTGCTGTTGACCGCCGAGGAAAGGCGTCCGATGGTTTCCGAAGCCGCAACTGTCAGGACCGCACCTGCGTTGCCAAGCCTGACATCGGCAGAGCTGTTCAATGCCTGGCCGCCCGGACGGGCGAGGGTGAGGCCGCCACCGATGATGTCAATCAGTCCGCTGAAGCTGCTCTGTCCGGTCAGGGTAAGAATGCCGTTCCCTTGCTTGGTCAAAAAGGCGTTCGTCCCAAGGATGGCGCCGCCAAAGGCAGTGCTCGTTCCATCCGTGCCGACGATCAGGCGGCCGCCGGCACCCAGCTGAACCTGTCCCCCCCCCGCCCCGCCTCCCGCGAGCGAACCGACCGTCTCCGTCCTGCCATCAAGCACCAGCTGCACTCCGGCAACATTGCCAAGCACCAGAGCCGAGCGATCTGGAATCAGCTCACTCAAGGAAGCGGGGGAAAGGCGCAGGATGCCGCCACTGATCGTTGTCGAGCCGTTGTGGGACAGGGAAGAGGCGAGCGTCCAGTCTGCGGAACCTCCCTTTTCAAGATTGAGCTCACCACCCGCGGAGGTTCCCGTGGTCAGGATGGAGCCGCTGATGGTCTTGGTTCCCGAGTCATTGAAGATCAGGGTGGTTGAGCCGCTCACGCTGGCACCACCGCCCACCGGGCCGATGAGGATCTGGTTTCCAGCCTCCAGGGCCAGGGCGTCAAAACGGTAGGTTGCACCGCTGCTGACCTGGATGTTGCCCGCGTTGAGGCTGATCGAACCGGCAAACTGGCTGTTGTTGCCGGTAAGCACGAGATTGGAAGTGGCGCTGTTCTGCACGACACCCGAGACATTGGGCCCCAGGTTGCCCTGGATGGTCGTGGTTCCCGTGCCGGAACCATTGTTGATGATGGAACCGCTGGAGTTGATCACGGCGGAGGAAATCGTGATCGCGTTGGTGTTGTTGGCGGCGAGGGTGACATTGCCGCCGTTCAACAGACTGCCGCTGATTGTCAAAGCTCCCGTGCCGCTGTTGTTGAAGGTCAGGCTGCCGGCGTTGGTGTAGCTGCCGCTCATGCTGGTCGCAGCTCCCGTCTGGGTCATGACGGCCGAAAGGTTGCCTGCGAGGTTCCCCGTGTTGGCGGTTGAAAGGCTGGTGGCCGTCAACGTCGCCGCCGTGGCGCTGGTGTTGGTGATGGTGCCAGGACCGGTCAGCGTAAAGGTTCCGTTCAAGGATTGATTGTTGCCATTGAGGTCAAACACCCCGGAACTGATGGTGAAGGCGGGTGCGGAGGGCAGGCTGCCACCAGCACCGAGACGCAGAAGACCGGAGCCGTTGATGACCGTCGCCCCACTGTAGGAAGAGGAGCCGAAAACCGTGAGCATGCCGCTGCCTCCGTAGGTGAAGGCCGTTGATGGCGCTGTCGCCAGAAGCTGCCCGGTGATCTCGACGTTGCCGTTGCCGTTGATGCTCGCCGTTCCGGCGGTGGTGGTGGCCAGGTTCAAAACTCCAATGCTCAGCACGGCGTCGGAGGCCTGAACGCGGTTGACGGTCAGCGTAGAGGCCGTGGTGTTGTTGAAGGTTCCAACGCTCAGCCTGGCGGCGCTGCCAGGCATCCCCCCCATGGTGATCGTCCTTCCGGCAGTCGCGATCATCGTGCTGCCGGCGCCAAGATCAAGGCTGGCACTGGCCCCGAAGCTGAGGTTGTTGTTCAGGTTGACTGTCCGGCTGCCAACGAGCGTGATGGGAGCGCCGCTGGTGTTGTCCAGGGAGGCGACGCCACCGATGGTCAGCGTCCCGGCACCGATCGCCGAGGCATGATTGAGGTTCAAAACACCCCCGTTGACGGTGGTCGTTCCTGTGTAGGTGTTTGCGCCGCCCAGGGTTAAAATGCCGGCGGAGAGGGTCAGGTTGAGGTTGTTTTCATTGGTTCCTGCTCCGCCGATCACACCATTGAAAACGGAAGGGGTTCCCGGCACACCGTTAAAGGTCAGGGTTCCTGCAGCAACCGCTCCGCCAGCCTTGATCTGGTTGGCCGTGCCTGTGCCGGAAGTCATCAGGCCGGTGAAGGTGGGCGTGCGCGCATTGGTGGCATCCCCAATAACCAGAACGCCGGATGTGGTGCCATTGCCAAGCACCAGGGTGCTGCTGGTGGGCAGGGCTCCCGATGCCCCCCCAATTTGCATGACGCCGTTCTGCACATGCGTGAAGGCACCCGTGTAGGTGTTTGCGCCGTTCAGAACAAGTGTGCCAGCTCCTTTTTTGATCAAATTGCCCGCAATGCCAGCACTTCCTCCGCTGATGACTCCACCGAGGGTATGGGTGGTTCCAGCCGCCACATCCAGGGTGCCGCCGCCGAGACCCAGCGTCACCGGACGAGCGCTGGAGAAGGAGGCGGTGGTCTGCCAAGTGCCGTTGTTCAAGATAACGGCACCAGTGAAGGTCGAGGGGCTGCCACCAAGAGCGGCTGTTTTGGCCACGCTCACAGTGGCTCCGCCGGTGATGTAAGTGGCGCCCGTGTAGGTGTTGTCAGCCGTGAGGGTGGTGACGCCAGGACCTGTGACCATCAGGGGCGTGGGCGTCGCCGTGCCGTTGGCAATCAGTGCCGAAATGGTCAGGCCGCCCGTGCCGTAGTTGTGAATGATTAGATCCGAGGAGACGGGCTTCAACGTGCCGGTGCCAGCCACCGTGAAGGCGCCTGAGCCGGTGTAGAGCAGGCCACCGCTGGTCAGGGTCAGGGTTTGTCCACTATTGAGCGTGAGGCTCTGCGCGGTTCCGGAGCTGTTCAACTGGAGGGCGTTGGCGGCCACATTGCCGGTCACCGTAACACTGGTGTCATTCACGATGTAGTTGGTACCAGCCGCACCCCCTGAGGCTGGCAGCGTGGTGGCGATGTTCAGCCCGGTGATCACGTTGTCGGCCGCCGAAGTCGTCAGGGTTGCAAAGCGTGTGACGCCGGCGGCATCCGTGATCGTGATGGAACCGCGCGCGCCGATCAGGCTGTTGGTCAGGCCACTGGAGGCCATCGTCGTGGTCGTCACCGAGGGGGAGGTTCCACCCACCAGTCGAATGTTCAGGGCCGACTGAGTGGTTGTTGCAAGCGCCCCACCGCTCAGTGTCCCGAGGTTCAGGGCGGAAGAACCGGATGTGCCGCCCGTGACCAGAATGGATGACCCACCTGCTCCCAGGGTCACGTTCCCAAGCCTCTGACTGCTCCCGGCAGCCGCGGCCAAGTAGTGGAAGGCGCCGCCTGAAAAGGTCGGTGCCGAGGTGGCCTGAAGCGTGGCGGTGCCACCGGCAGCGTTCAAACGCACGGTGCCCGCATTGAAAGTCGTCGCCCCGGTGTAGGTGCTGGCACCGTTCAAGGTGATCGTGCCGGCATTGGAAAAGACGACGCTGGCACCGGTGGCCACGGTGGGCGTGATGCCCCCGGTGATGATCAGGTTGCCATTGCCGGCGATCGTTCCAGGCGTGGCCGTGCTGGTGGAGTTGAAGGCGGCGACGCGGAGTGTGGAGTTCGATCCAGGCACTGCATTGACCGTGGTGGTCGAGGTGGCGTAGCTGTTCACCCAGTTGCCGAAAGAGAGGGTTTTGCCAGCATCTCCCATCAGGGTGACCGTGCGTGCTGCCGCCGAAGTGACGACACCCGTTCCAAAGCTCAGGTTGCCTGTGCCTCCAAAGGTGAAGGCGGTTCCACCGAAAGTAACGGCATTGTTGGCTGTCAGAGCCACATCACCACCGCTGGTGTTGTCGATCATGCCAGCCGTCAGGGTCATGCCGCCCGTGCCCAGAGCCGTGTTGCTGTTGATGTTCAGCCTGCCCTGCGTCAGGGTCGTCGTCCCGGTGTGGGTGTTGTTTCCAGAAAGCGTGACCTGACCGCCCGCCGTGGTATTGACCGTCACGCCCAGAGTGGCCGTGCCCCCATTGATCAGGTTGCCGGCCAGGACAGAATTGATCCCGGGCCCTGGAGTCAACGTGATCGTCGAGGCTGTGGCGCTGCGGTTTTCAACCGTCGTGCCAGCTGCGGTTTGAATCGACTGCACCGAGATGTTCTGGCCATTCGTGCTGAGCACGCCAAGGCCGTTCAGCACGGCGTTGGCCACTGCCGTGGCCCCGAGTGCCGTCGCATTGCCCAGCTGCACACGGCCGGAATTGACCACGGTGGCCTTGCCCTGGGTGTTGGCGCCGTTCAATGACAGCAGCCCGCTGCCGTTCATCACAATACGGCCACCGCCGCTGACAGCTCCAGTCAACGTTGCATCACCCGCACCACTGACAGTGGTGTCGAAGCCATTGTTGTTGAACGTGCTGTTCAGGGTGAACCTGGAACCGGCACCCACAACAACTTGGGTCGCACCCGTAGCAGTGGCCGCGCCAAAGCGCAGATCCGCCGTCAGGCTGGTGACATTGGCACCCGCCGACACGTTGTAGGTATTGGCCCCGATGGACGTCAGCGTTCCCAAGGTGTGGGTGACCGCGGCACCCGAAGTCGCCCTGTCAGGCACAAGGTTGACGTTGCCGAAGACCGTCGTGGGATAGGCATTGGTGCTCGCATCACTGGAAAACTGCATCGTCGTTCCACCTGCAAGAAACAGAGGAGCCGATGCAGCGCCAAGGCCTGCGGCAGTCCCCTGAACGACCCTGCCCTCGTAAATCACGCTGGCAGAGGTGGCGTTGGCGCGTGTGCTGGTTCCTGCCAGAGTCAGCGTTCCGGCACCCGACTTGTAAATGGATGAGTTCCCCCCCATCGCTCCAAGCGTCAGGTTGGCCCCGCTTCCAACATCAAAACGGGTGCCGTTCGCGGTGAGGGTCGTGGCACCAAAGGTCACCCCTGCAGTTCCGCTGGTCACATTCGGGCCAGCGATGGCCGACAAGGTCTGCCCTCCAATGCTCAAGGTACCCAGGGAATGCGTGACTCCCGCTCCTGCGCTGACGCGGTCAGATGCAACGGTCACCGGCCCAAGCACCACCGTGTTATTGCCAAAGGCGATGCCCGTATCCCCCTGAAGGGTCAACTGCCCGCTGATGAGACGCAGCTGGCCAGTTCCCAGCGCCTTCGCCTGCCCTGAAGCCACCAGTGTGCCATTGTTCAGCAGCACGTTGCCCGACAGGCCCGTGTTATCTGCGTCCAGAATCAAGGCGCCCAGGCCATCTTTTTGCAAACCGCCGCTGCCAGTAACCAGTGAAGAAATCCGTGCCGTGCTTCCAAAACCCACGTTCATAGCCCCCTGGGACAGGCTCAAATCCCCTCCCTGTAGAATGTAGTTGTCATTGAATCGCAGACTGCGCGCCTTCGATCCACTGCCAAGATTGATGATTCCCGGACCGACCAGGGAACCTGGATTTGGGATAGGTGAATTGAAGCTGACTTCATCCAAGAACTGCGGCAAGCCGCCACGCCAGTTGGCCGAGTTTGCCCAGTTGAAATCAACACCACTGTCCGCCGTCCAGATAATGGAAGCTGCCTGCAAGGGCTGGGCAACCTGCCAAAGACCCATTTCTGCAGCCAAAAAACAAGTCAGCCAGTAACGATGGCGACGAAGCTGGCGCAAAAAAGGAGAAGAACGCGGTTTCATGGCTGCAAAAGGTTGATTTTCAATCATCTGGCAGTTCTGTTTGATCAAATTTGACCTGGTCGGGCTTTTTTTTGTTTTATTATTTACCGTCCATTTTGGCAGGCCGATTGTTCAATGTAAATACATTTGATTTACACAAAGGCTTGGAGATGAGCGTGAAATAATCGGTTCAAATATTACGACTTTCCCCTCATTCCCTCCCGCTCCCAATGCCTGTTTTAGATCTCTTCAACCTCTCAGGCCGCCGTGCCCTGATCACTGGAGGATCCCGTGGTCTCGGCCTGGAAATGGCCCGAGCCTTGGGCGAAGCCGGAGCTGAGGTCCTTATTTCCGGGTCAAACCCCGATCACCTGCTCCGCGCTTGTGAGGAGTTGTGCAGCGAAGATCTTCACGTCAGCTCCGTCCAAGCTGATTTATCGAGCCCAGAACAAGCGGAACACCTCTGTGAAACTATTCTACGCGATTTTGCTCCGATTGACATCCTGATTAATAATGTCGGTGGCCGTCGCATTAATACACCTACAGAAAATCTTGAATTTAAAGACTGGCAACGCATCATTGACCTAAATCTAACTCAAGCCTTTCTCCTCACGAAGCATTTGGGTGCCGCCATGATCCCCCGGAAATGGGGCCGCATCATCAACATCGCCTCCATCAATGCACTCTGGCCGGGAAAAGCCATGCGCGGGCGCAGCTATGAAACCGCCAAGGCTGCCCTGACCATGTTCACCAAGGCCGTCGCTGCCGACTGGGCGGCCCATGGCATCACGGTCAACGCCATCGCCCCCGGCCCCTTCCTGACTGATGCCAACCGGCGATGGATTGGTGAGCGCCCCGAGTTTGAAGAGGAGGTGTCTTCGAGCATCCCCATGGGCCGCTGGGGCAGGCCGGAAGAAATCGGCCCCCTCGCCCTCTATCTGGCCAGCGAAGCCAGCAGCTACATGACTGGCAGCGTGCTTGTCATCGACGGCGGCAAGCTGCTCTGGTAGATCATGCACTCCCATTTCCCATGCCCTCAAAACACAAGCTCCACGGCGTCCTGTCCGTCTTCCAAACCCCGTGGCATGAGGATGAAACGCTCGACCTCGAAACCCTCGGGCGCGAGATCGACTGGCTCTATGACTGCGGTGCCAACGGCATCGTGATGGCCATGGTGTCCGAAACCCTGCGCCTCGACAGCGAGGAGCGCGACCAGCTCGCCTCCGCCGCCTGCCGCTTCAGCAACGGCCGCGGAGCCGTCGTGATCAGCGTCGGTGCCGAATCCTCCAAGACCGCCGAGCGCCACGCCCGCCATGCGGAGAACATCGGAGCCGATGCCGTCATGGCCATCCCACCCGTTTCCATCGGCATTGGCGAATCCGAGCTGCTGGCCTACTACACCCGCATCATCACGGCGATCCAGATTCCCGTCATCGTGCAGGACGCCAGCGGCTATGTCGGCAAACCCATGCCCATCACCATGCAGGCCCGGCTGCTGGATGAATTCGGCCCGGAGCGTGTGCAATACAAACCCGAAGCCTCCCCCATCGGCCCCAAGCTCTCCGAACTGCGCGATGCCACCCAGGGCCGCGCCCGCGTCTTCGAAGGCACCGGCGGCATCGCCCTGGTTGATTCCTTCAAGCGCGGCATCGTCGGCACCATGCCCGGTGCAGACCTGATCCGGGGACTCGTGCCGCTCTGGAGGGCTCTGGAGGCAGGCGACACCGAAAAGGCCGACCGCATCCACGGCCCGCTCTCCGCCCTGATTTCGATGCAGACCAGCCTGGACGGCTTCCTCGCTGTTGAAAAACACCTGCTTGTCCGACAGGGCATCTTCAAAAACACCCTCGTCCGCGGCCCCGTCGGCTTCAGGCTCGATGAGGAAACCCGGCGCGAGGTGGACCGTCAGTTCGACAGGATGATCGCGGCGGTTGGCTGAGTTTTTCAGCGGCGCCTTTCTTTCTGAAAGCACCGCCTTCCCTGCAACGAGTTAGGGAAGCACGCACATCATGATCATCGACGTCCACTCCCACGCCTGGAACTTCCCCGCCGACTTTTCGGAGGACTTCATCACCCAGGCCGGGCGCGCACGTCCCGGAGTAAAAGTGGACATGAGCGCCACTTATGAAGCCTATCGTGCGACCGCCCCTGACAACACCCGCACCCTTGTCTTTGGCGGCAAGGCCAGGCTCAGCGGCCTGTGGGTCGATGACCGGACCATCGCCGACTATGTCGCGCGGGACGCCGGACGACTGATCGGCTTCCTCTCCGTCGACCCCACTCAGGATGGCTGGGAGCGCGAGCTGCGAACCGGCCATGAGGAGCTTGGCCTGCGCGGCATCAAGCTGCTGCCCATGTATGCCGGCTTCAGCCCCGATGATCCAAAGCTCGAGCCCCTGTGGCGTTATGCGGAGAAAAATGGACTTCCCGTGCTGCTGCACATGGGCACCACCTTCATCGCCCAGGCTCCCCTCGCCTTCACCCTGCCGCGCCTGATCGAACCCGTGGCGCTGAAGCATCCAGGCCTGAAGATCATCCTGGCCCACCTCGGCCATCCCTATGAAGGCGAATGCCTGGTGACCATCCGCAAGCATGAAAACGTCTTCGCCGATGTCAGCGCGCTGCATTACCGCCCCTGGCAGTTCTACAACTCCCTCATGCTCGCCCAGGAGTACGGCGTCTGGCATAAGATTTTGTTCGGCACCGATTTCCCCTTCACCACCGTCAACGCCTCCATCGACGGCATCCGCAAACTCAATGACATGCTCGAAGGCACCCAACTGCCGAGGCTCGACCCCGCCCAGATCGAGGCGATGATCCATCGCGACAGCCTGAAACTTCTTGGCCTGGAGTGAGGCCACGCCTGATCACAGCTGGCGCTTGCCTCTCCGCCATCCCTTTTCATCCTCCGCACACGCATGAAAGCCCTCGTCCTCACCGCCCCCTCCGAGTTCAACTATGACATCGGTTTTCCCGACCCCGTTCCCGCCGTCGGCGAGGTGCTGGTGAAGATCAAGGCCTGCGGCATCTGCGGCAGCGACATCCATGGCATGGACGGCCGCAGCGGACGCCGCCAGCCGCCCATCGTCATGGGTCATGAGGCTGCGGGTGAGATCATCGCCCTGGGCGAAGGCGTCACCGACTGGCAGCTTGGCGACCGCGTCACCTTTGACTCCACCGAATACTGCGGTGAGTGCGACGAATGTCAGTCCGGCTACGTCAACCTGTGCCCAAGGCGCAAGGTCCTCGGCGTCTCCCCCGGCGAATATCGCCGCCATGGCTGCTTCGCTGAAAAGATCGTGCTGCCGACGCGCATCCTCTACCGCATCCCCGAGTCCCTGCCATTTGAAAAGGCCGCCTTCGCCGAGCCGGTGTCCATCGCCCTTCACGCCGTCAACCTCGCAGATGGCATCGAGGTGGGTGAAGCCTTTGCCGAAGCTGAGGAGGAAGAGGCATCCTGCGGCCATGGGTGTGAATGCCACGGCGACGAGGCCAAGGGCGGCACCGCCGTGGTGGTCGGCGCCGGCCTGATCGGCCTGCTGGTCATCCAGGCGCTGAAGGCCCGCGGCTGGGAGCGCGTCATCGCCGTGGACCTGGATGAAAAGCGCCTCGAACTCGCGAAGCAGCTTGGTGCCGAAGCCGCCTTCAATGCGAAGCAGGAAGGCCTGGCCATGCATCTGCGCGAACTCTGCGGCGGGGATGGCGCGGACGCCAGCTTTGAAGTCGTCGGCGCCGCAGCCCCGCTCGACCTGGCCATCCGCTGCGTGCGCAAGGGCGGCCAGGTGATCCTGGTCGGCAACCTCCAGCCCAACACGCCTTTCCCCCTCCAGGAAGTCGTCACCCGACAGCTCACCATCCGCGGCTCATGCTCCTGCGCCGGTGAATATCCCGAGGCCATCCGCCGCATCGAGGACGGCAGCATTCAGGTGCAGCCCCTGCTCAGCGCCGTCGCTCCGTTGGAAGAAGGCGCCGGCTGGTTCCAACGCCTCTATGACAACAAGGAAGGCCTGCTGAAAGTGGTGCTGAAGCCTGAGTGACCCCCGCCTCCATGCAGCTCCAGCACGGCATCCATCTCGGTTACTGCACCAACATCCACCGCGGCGAAACCTGGGAGGAGACCTGGCGCGGCCTCCGTGAGCACACCCTGCGGGTCAGGGAACGTGTCTCCGGCGGCAAGCCCTATGGCATCGGCCTGCGCCTCGGAGCCCAGGCCGCCGCCGAGCTCAGCCAGCCGGACCGGCTTCTGGAGTTCCAGCGCTGGCTGGACGCCAGCAACTGCTACGTGTTCACCATCAACGGCTTCCCCTACGGCTCCTTCCACGGCACCCGGGTGAAGGAGCAGGTCTTCAAGCCCGACTGGAGCACCCGCGAACGGCTCGACTACACCAACCAATTGTTTGACCTGCTCGCCAGGCTGCTGCCCCCTGGGGCCGGCGGCAGCGTCAGCACCCTGCCCGGCTCCCACAAGACCTTCCCCGTCGGCGCCGAGGAAATCGAGGCCATCTTTCAAAACATCCGCCTCTGCCGGGAGCACGTCGAAAAGGTCAGCGAGGCCACCGGCCACGACCTGCACCTCGGCTTTGAACCCGAACCCCTGGGACTCTTCGAAACCACGGGCGAGACCCTGAAGTTCTTCGCCCATTACTTCGACCGCCATCCGCGCGACAAGGACTTCTTCCGGTTCATCGGCCTCAACTACGACACCTGCCATCTCGCCATCGAATATGAGGATGCCGGTCGTTCGCTCACCCGCCTCACCGAAGCAGGCATCCGCATCAGCAAGCTCCACTTCAGCTCCGCCATGCGCCTGAAGCCCACCCCTGAAATGGTGGCCAGGCTGCGCGCCTTTGACGAGCCCGTTTATTTCCACCAGGTCATCGCCAGCTTCGGCGACCACCTACCGCTGCGCCGTTTCAAGGACCTGCCCGACGCCCTGCATTTCGCCGCCACCACACCTGCCGAAAACCTTGGTGACGAATGGCGCGTCCATTTCCACATTCCGCTGCACGCCGCCCCCTGGGACGGCTTTGAAGGCACCCAGGATCATCTTCTCGGCGCCATGGACTGGCTCGCTAAAAACCCTTCCAAGTGCTCGCACATCGAGATGGAAACCTACACCTGGGAGGTCCTGCCGCCCGAACTACGCAGCGGCGATGTCGTGGACCAGCTCGTGAAGGAATACGAATGGACCCTGGCCGAGATGAAAAAGCGCGGCCTGGCCTGAATGGAGTGATGGGCTTCAGCCTGTCACAATCCTGCATCACCGCTCAGGCGGCTATTCCTCCCCACCCAGGCTCACGACGGTCCAAAAGCCTCAGGGCTTCGTGCCATACACCCCGTCCGCCTCCGGCACGGGAAGACGCGGCCGGGATTGCGCTGGATCATCTTCGGCAAACCAATGATTGCGTGAAAAGGTGAAGGTTGAGGGCTCCGTTCCAGCTCCAATGTTCACCACCGTCCGCACCTGGGAGCGGCGGAAGGTGATCTTGTTGTCCGTGATGCTCACCCTGCGGCAGGGAATGAACCCAGGAGCCGTGGTTTCCTGCAGGATGCGGAAAACCCAGCGGCCGGGATGCCTGATGATGTTCCTCCGAAACACCGCCCCGTCCACGCCGACAAAGGCGGCCGCGCACAGGCTGCCTTCAATGACACAGTCCTGAACCGTCAGATCCTTGCCCTCCCAGGTGGCACCGGCGGGACGGAAAAACTCCAGGCCCGTGGAACCTCCGATGTTCACCGGTCTCTCACCCGCTTCCTTGAACCAGCATTTCTCCACCACCACTTCGCTGGTTCCACCCTTGAGCTGAACGCCGGCGCTGGCGCTGAAGCCAAGCTTGCCGGTGAAACGGCAGCCGGTGATCAAGGACCGGTGGCAGCCGACAAAGTCAATCCCCTGCCCGCCCCAGCCGCTGATCCGGCAGTCACGGATCGTCAGGCCATCCATCCCTGAGCATTTGATGGCGTCGTGATTTCCAGAAGGCCCGATGTCGCTGACCTCCAGTCCGGCCAGCGTTACGCCCTGAACCGGACTTTCACGCCGCCCGCCGTCATCCAGGTTCAGCCCGTTCATGGTCTGCCCGCTGATCTTTAAATGACGGAGCGTCAGGCGATGGCAGCGGGTGAACTGAAAGGATGTGTGACCTCCGCGAAAATGCGGTGGACGCCCAGGATCCTGGGCCTCCAGGGTCAGGTCATCGACGCCTGAAACATGATGCCCGCCCTTGTAATCCCCCGGCGCCACCTTCACGCAGGTTCCCGCCTTGAGCCCGGCCAGCGCCGCCACCAGCGAGGCGTCATCCCTGACGATCACATCCTCGGCGCTGAGTGACGCCGCCTGCACGCAGACGGCAAGCGGCAGACAGCGCCGCACCAAGGATGCCAGGCGGGACATCAGGAAGTTCATCGGAAGGCCGGAGGATTGCATATCCGGCATGTTCCTTCACCGGCACCGTCGGATGCAAGCCTTCAGTCACCCTCGGTCAGCCCAACTTATCTGGCCGAAAAGGGCTTCTCCAGCCCGGTGACGGCAGCCGGGTCATACTTTGCCCCCTTCGAAACCTGGACGAGGGTCATGCGTACCTTGGTCGGAAAGAACTTCTCATGGTCCGGCCGCCTGTGGGCGTGTCCCTGGCCACCGCTGTCGTCCTTGATCACCAGGTGCATCTCCTTGATGCCCTCACTCCACACGATGTCGTCATTCTGCCAGAACGTGGTCATGCCGATGTCCTTCTCGATCACCCCGGCCTCACGATAAACCCCCGTGCCGATGCAGCCATAGCCGTGGTTCTGCCCCTTGTAGGGAATGTAGCAGACGCTCCATGTGGTCGGTGCACCACCTGCGGGCTTTTCAATCACCTCAAGCCGCAAATGCACGCTGCCGTTCCGGTAGTCCACCGGCGTCGTCCAGTCCTTAGGGCGGGCCGGATTGAGGCGGTCGCTCTTCACATAATAATGCGAGGGGCTGGGCTTGCTGTTGTCGGCATCCTGCTTGGTGAAGGTGAAGGTGGTGTCAAACAGCACAAACTGCTCCGCAGGCGCAAAGGTCGTCAGCAGGGCGGAAACCAGGACCGTGAGGATGAGCTTGCGGGGCATGATCGAAACAGGCAGAAGGACTTCAGATTTCATCCAGGGACACCAGGATCTCACGCGGCTTGGCCCCGTCTCCGGGACCGATGATGCCGCGCATCTCCAGGATGTCCATCATGCGGGCGGCACGTCCGTAGCCCAGGCGCAGCCGACGCTGGAAGAGGCTTGTGCTGGCCTTGCGCTCCTGCCGCATGACCTCCAGGCACTTCTCCAGGATCTCCTCCTCCTCGCTGCTGATGCCGCTGGATTCCCCCTCTTCGCCATCCCCCATGAAGTCGCCGCTTTCATCATCGACACGCACGTCATAGACCGGCCTGCCCTGGCTGACGCAATGCTGCACGATGGCGTGGATTTCATCGTCGGTGACGAGGGCGCCCTGGCTGCGGATCGGCTGCGCGCCGCCGGGCGGAACGTAAAGCATGTCGCCCTTGCCGACGAGGTTCTCGGCTCCCTTGCGGTCAAGGATGACACGGCTGTCGAGCGCCGACGCAACCTGGAAGGCGATGCGCGTGGGAATGTTTGCCTTGATGACGCCGGTGATGACGTCGGCACGCGGTGTCTGTGTGGCGACAATGAGATGGATGCCTGCGGCACGCGCCATCTGGGTGATGCGGGCGATGGCGCCTTCGATGTCGGCGGGAGCCGTCTGCATGAGGTCGGCCAGCTCATCGATGATCACCACGATGTAGGGCAGCGTGTCGGGGATCACCATCTCCTGACGACGCGGCGGCGGAGCCTCCGAATCCCCGGTCCAGGTGCCGCTGTCGTCGATGGGAAGGATGTCCTCCTCATCTTCCTCCGGCAGGTTCACCTCATGGGTGTTCTCGTTTTCATCGTCCCAGGGCGCGGAGGAATCCGCGATGTAATCCAGGCGGACCTGTTCAGGGTGCTTGCCATCCTGCGCCGCGTCGGCCAGCGCCGCGGCCTGGGCAAACGCATTTGAGCGGCGCACCGGCTTCTTTATCTCCTGAGCAAACTCATCCACGGCGGCGATGCTGCTGCCAAACGGCACATCAGGGGCGACGGAGGTCACCTTGGGCGCGGCGGCGGACTTGGCGACAACGGCGGCCTTCGGCCTCGGCACCGCAGCGACGGCGCGGTTTCCGCCAGGTGCCGGACCGGTGCCGGGCATGGTCGTGGCGAGACGCTTGCGGTTGCGGTTGTTGAAGGCCTCGAAGTTGCGGCAGGCCTCGCTGGCGAACATCTGATAGCGGTTCTCCATCTCCTTCACCACCCAGCGCAGGGCCATCAGCGCCTTTTTCGGATCTGTAACCACCGGCAGCGCCAGATGCGGCAGGTCGGCGTAGTTCTGCATCTCCACGACCTTCGGGTCGATCATGATGAAGCGCAGCTCATCAGGTGCAAAACGGCAGAGCAGGCTGGTGATGATGCCATTGATGCACACCGACTTTCCCGACCCCGTGGCGCCGGCCACGAGAAGGTGGGGCATTGAGGCCAGATCGCCGATGATCGTCTTGCCATACACGTCCTTGCCAAGGGCGATCGGGATCTTGGCCTTGCCATTGGTGAACACCTCGTCCTCCAGCAGCTCGCGAATCGGCACCACCACCTTGTCGCGGTTGGCCAGCTCGATGCCAACCGTGTCCTTGCCAGGGATGGGGGCGAGGATGTTGATGCGTTCGGCGCAGGTGGCGCGGGCGATATCATCGTCCAGCGCGGCGATCCGGGCCACGCGCAGTCCATCCACCGGCCGCACTTCATAACGGGTGATGGCCGGGCCGCGGGTGATGTCGCCCGCCTCCACCTTGACGCCAAACGAGGCCAGCGAGCGGACGATGGTCTCCTGCACGGCCAGCATTTCCTTCTTGTCCACCGGGCGTGCCGCCTCCTCGGGCCAGTGCAGCAGGTCAAGCTCAGGAAGCTGGTAATCCTTGAACAACACGGTCAGGCTGCCGAGCGTGCCATGCGGCGCCTGCTCCAGCTTCTGGGCGCGCTTTTTCTGCCAGACATCAGAAAGCTTGGGCTTGTCCTTGCTGTCATCCTGATGCGAGCGCGAAACGGAGGCGTCGATGATCTTCGGTTCAAAGGTCAGGCCCAGCTCAGGCGTGACCATTTTCCCGCCGGAAACAGCCGGAGCGGTGTCTGGCGCCACTTCAGCAGGCTTTTTCCGACGCGGGGTGGGGGTGGACAAACCCCTCGCAGCCGCCTCAGCCGCTGCGGCTTCTTCTTCGGCTAGCTGGGCGGCGATCTCCCGGCGGATGCGAGCCTGCTCAATCCAGCGCTCAATCTCCTGACGGACCTCCTGAATGACCAGCATCGGGTGCAGTCCGCTGGCCAGGAAAAAGCCGACTCCGTAGATGCCGAGCAGCAGAATGGTGGAGCCCAGGGTGCCGAGAAGGTTGGCAAAAATGCTTCCGCCGATGAGATAACCCAGCCCGCCGCCTCCGCCGTGCGGCGTGATGTCATCCCGGGAATCCAGGATGCCCTGCACGGCCAGAATCGCAGCCGCGCTGATGACCATCAGGGCCACGCCAAGCCAGGATCTGCCGGTGACCTTGATGCTGGAGGCCAGCTTGCAGACGCCAAACCAGGTCATGCTCACTGGCAGAAGATAAATCGCCCAGCCAGCCAGCCACAGCCCCGCCCAGGCCAGGATGGCCCCCACCACGCCAATGAAATTCCGCGTGACCGTATCCTCCTCCAAGGCGAGCGAGCCGGGGATCCAGTTCGGCAGATCACGGGGGTCGTACGAAATCAGCGCCAGCAGCAGCATCGCAGCCAGCACCAGAAGGCTGATCCCGATGGGATCATTCCATGCGCTGGCCTGCTTCTGATCACGAGCGCGCGGAGGACGAGCAGCATTGGCAGCCGGGGGCATGGTTCAGCGGGGGCAAAAGGTTCAAGAAACTATAATTGCTTAAATAAACCGAAATATCAGGCAAACTCAATCAGGAAGTCGCTAGGCAGGCCTGCCATTTTTCCTTCCCGCCCCGGACCACCCTCTCCCGGTCGGAGAATTCAAATCTTTCACGCCTTCCACAGCGTGAATCTCGCTGCGCAGCATCGCTGTTTTCCCTCCTTGCGAGGGGCGGCCGCCTTCTCTAGGCTCAGTTTTCCCGTATGCCCAAACCTCTCCGTCTTCTCCTCTGGCTTGCCATCTCAGCGCTCGGCGCCGGTTCCGTCGCCTTCACGGCCTTCCATCAAGGTGAAACCATCAACGCCTTGTGGATCGTGGTGGCCGGGCTCTGCTCCTTTGCCGTGGCCTACCGGTTTTACAGCAAGTGGCTGGTGACCAAGGTGCTCGTGCTGGACAAGCAGCGGGCCACCCCGGCGCACACCAAGCAGGACGGCAAGGACTTCGTGCCCACCAACCAATGGGTGGTCTTCGGCCACCACTTCGCCGCCATCGCCGGCCCTGGTCCGCTGGTCGGTCCCGTGCTGGCCTCGCAGTTCGGCTACCTGCCCGGGACCCTCTGGATCCTCATCGGCGCCACCCTCGGCGGTGGAGTTCATGACGCCATCGTCATGTTTGCCAGCATCCGGCGCGGCGGCAAATCCGTCGGGCAGATGCTCAAGGAGGAGGTGAATTCCGTGGTCGGCTTTGTGGCCATGGTTTCCATCCTGGCGATCATGACCATCCTGCTGGCCGTCCTCGGCCTCGTGGTAGTCAAGGCGCTTGCCGAGAGCCCCTGGGGCCTGTTCACCATCGCCATGACCATCCCGCTGGCCTTCATCATGGGCTTTGGTCACACGATCCTGAAGATCAGCGTGCGCGACGTCACCATCTTCGGCATTATCGGACTGCTGGTCAGCGTCTGGGCTGGCAGCAAGCTGGAGGTCTGGGGCATTCAGCACTGGTTTGACTTCAGCGGCACCTCCCTGGCCTGGTCCATCATGATCTACGGTTTCGCCGCCTCCGTGCTGCCGGTCTGGATGCTCCTGGCGCCGCGCGACTACCTCAGCACCTTCATGAAGATCGGCACCGTCGCCGTGCTCGCCGTGGCGGTGATCTTTGTCGCCCCCGAGCTGCAGATGCCGAAGCTGACCAAGTTCATCGACGGCTCAGGCCTTGTCTTTGGCGGCAAGATCTTCCCGTTTGTCTTCATCACCATCGCCTGCGGTGCCATCTCCGGTTTCCACGCCCTGATCTCCAGCGGCACGACGCCGAAGATGCTCGACCGCGAGGACAGCATCCGCAGCGTGGCCTACGGCGCGATGGTCACCGAAATGCTGGTCGCCCTGATGGCACTCGTCGCCGCATGCGCCCTCGTGCCTGGCGAATACTTCGCCATCAACGCCGGCATCAACAAGACGATGCCCCCCGACCAGGTCGTCAAGGTCATCACCGAGGCCGGTTATCCTGTGACGGTCGAAGGCATGAACAAGCTCGCCGCCGACATCGGTGAAAAGACCATGTTCGGCCGCGCTGGCGGCGCCCCGACCTTCGCCGTGGGCATGGCGCAGATGTTCGCCCGCGCCTTTGGTGAAAGCTGGATGGCCTTCTGGTATCACTTCGCCATCATGTTTGAGGCCCTCTTCATCCTCACCACCATCGACGCCGGCACCCGCGTCGGCCGTTTCATCCTCCAGGACTTCATGGGCAACCTCTGGAAACCCCTCGGCAACACCCGGAGCCTTCCCTCCAACGTTTTCGCCAGCGCCCTGCTCGTCTCCGGCTGGGGCTACTTCCTCTACCAGGGCGTCGTCGATCCCCTCGGCGGCATCAACACTCTCTGGCCGCTCTTCGGCATCGCCAACCAGCTCCTCGCCGTCATCGCCTTCTGCCTCGGCACCACCATCCTCATCAAAATGGGCAAGGCCCGCTACATGGCCGTCACCGTCGTCCCCCTGGTCTTCCTGATGAGCGCAACCTTCAGCGCGGGTTACATCAAGATCTTCGACGCCGATCCCAAGATGGGCTTCATCGCCGCCGCAAAATCCTTCGGCCAAAAGCTGGCGGCCGGCGGCACGGACCAGCAGATGAAGGAATGGTCCGCCCAGCAGTTCAATTTCAACGTCGACACCTTCGTCACCGGCTTCTTCCTCGCCGCCGTGGCGATCATCTTCCTGGGCTGCCTGGCCGAATGGGTGAAGCTGCTGAAGGGTGCCAAGCAGTCCGTTCTGCACGAAGACCCCTATGTGACGCTGCCTGACGCAGCCTGACGAATCCCTCCCTTCCTCATGCGCTGCCCGGCCTGTCGCCAGCCTGTCCGCGAGGGCGTCGAGTCCTGCCCGGCCTGCGGCTTGACCCTGGCGGCACTCGATTCGCACCTCGGCCTGCCGCCCCAGCTCACCGCTCCCGTGGCCGACCCCCAGGGGCTGCTGAGCGCTGGACAAACGCGCAGCATGACCGCCGCCGTGCGAAGCCTGGAACAGGGTTTTCCCGACATCCATGCCATCGTCGTGGCGGCCTCGGCTCCCGAGGGCCTGACACCGGAGCTTTACGCCTTCTGGCTCTTCAACCGCACCGGCCTGTTCAGCCCTGTGGAAAAAAGCGGCGACAACCACGGCCTGCTTCTGTTTCTCGACGCCTCCTCTGATCGTGCCGTGGCCGTGCTTGGCTACGGACTGGAGCCTCTGTTTCCCGAATCCGCCATCACCACCGCCCTGGAACTCGCCACCGAAGCCCTCACCCGCCGCAGTCCGGCCGATGCCTGCCTGAATTTCTTCAACGAGCTTCAGCAGCAGTTCCACCACGCCGCCAGCCAATGGCCGGCCGTGTTTGGTGAAGTGACGTCCGCCCCCTGGTTCGAATCCGCCACAGGCGCCCTGGAGCTTCCCCAGTCAGCCCTGGCGGATGAACTTTTTTAAACCTCATGCGCCGCCGCCTCCTCCTGCTCTCCCTGCCCGGACTGCTGCTCCAGGCCCGGGCCGAGGAATGCCTGCCGCGCTCCCGGACCTTCATCGGAGACACCCGCTTCCGTGCGCTCTGCGCCCAGGCACGCCAGGGACGCTGGCACCGGCTGCCCATCGGCGAACGCGTCGCCGCCTTCGGCCAGGCCATGGTCGGCACGCCCTATGTCGGCTTCACGCTGGAGATCGACGACCACATCGAATCCCCCTCGGTCAACTTCACCGGCCTCGACTGCTGGACCTTCTTTGAAACCGCCCTCGCCCTGGCCCGCATGACCCGCCGCCCGGATTTCCAGGACGACCCGGCCATGCTGCTGCGCGAAATCGAGTGGACCCGTTATCGCTCCGGCCGCTGCACCGGCGGCTACCTCGAACGCGTCCATTATCTCGAAGAATGGTTCCGCGACAACCACGCACGACGCAACATCCGCGACATCACCCGCGAACTTGCGCCCGTCGTACCGCTGAAGGGACGCAGGATTGATGAGATGACCGTGCTCTGGAAAAGCTACCGTTATCTGCGCGCCAACCCGGCGCTCAGGTCCGGCATGGCACGCATCGAGCAGGAATTGCAGCGCCATCCCTTTGATTACATCCCCAAAGAATCCGTCGCCGCCCTGGAACCCAGGCTTCAAAACGGCGACATCATCGGCATCGTCACCCACAAGCCGCATGTCTATTGCAGCCATGTCGGGCTCATCGTCCGCACCCAGGACGGCGCCGCAAGGCTGATGCACGCCTCCTCGACCCATCAGCGGGTCGTCATCGACCGCCCGCTTTCCGGCTACCTGGCCCAGTTTAAAAACCACGCAGGAATCATCGTGGCGCGCCCCGTTTAAGTGTGTCAGAATTTGCCCATGTTCACGCCTCTGCTCGCTGATCTCGACCCCGTGCAGATCATCATTGTGGTGATCGCCATGGCGGGTGGCTTCATCCAATGGCTCTGGAACCTGATCCAGCAGAGCCGAAGTGAAGCCGAGAGACGCCGCGCAGGCCCGCCCACGGACGAGGAAAACGTGCTGCGTGAAGAAGCCTGGAAACGCCAGACCCAGGGAACACCGACACCACCCCGCCCTTCACCCACGGCCACACCGCCTCCCGTGAACGACCCGTTCAGCACGGTCCGTGAGCTTTTTGAGCAGGTCAAACGTGAGGCCATGGAAGGCCAGAAACCGCAACCCGCCGCACCTCCGCCCATGAGGCAGCACAGGCCGGCCTCAGCCCCCCGTCGCGGCCCCGTGGCCGCCGAAGTGGCGGCACCGCCCTACAAGCCAGCTGCCAGGCGTGGCAGCTTCCGCGAGGGAGCAAGCCCGGACCTTGCCGCATCGGTCGCAGTCGTGACTCCCCAGGCCAGCCGGCCTTCGGCACCGGAGCCGACGCCTGCCCAGGCTGTTCCCCAGACCACAATCTCGCCAGCCTGGACATCCCTGCTCAACTCCCCTGCCGGCCTCAAGCAGGCCTTCATCCTGCGCGAAATCTTAGGCCCGCCAAAAGCCTTGCAAACCTCCGGCGACTCGGCAGCTTGATGGTCCTTCCACGCAATGCCGGTGTGGTGAAATGGTAGACGCGCTAGACTCAAAATCTTGTGTCCGTGAGGACGTGTCGGTTCGAGTCCGACCACCGGTACCAACCTTTGATAATCGACGGATTATCTACCCCCTGGGGGTGGCTTCCCCCCTCCGGTGTCATGCATGACAAAAGCATGGAGGTGCTGTGGTGCCCCATCGATCCTTGTTCCCGTTTCCTGTCTATCGCTCACGACCGGCTGATGAGCACGTGCTTCAACGATCCGGCCAAATGTGAACGGACAACAGAGTAGAAGCCATGCGGAGTTACGCGACTTTGTCGGCGTAGAGGTATTTCTGGAATCCTGCAAAGGCTTTGCCGATCTCCTCCGGCTGACCGAGGTCGGCCACAGCGTCCTGAATCGCGCCATATTTGAGACGCAGCAAGGGCGTGAGCTTTTGCTGATCGAGTTCTTCGACGCCGACGCTGACGTAATGTGACAACACAAAGTCGAGGAAGACCTGCTCCTTGCTGCTGAAGTGCGCACTGATCTCCACCTTGGCCTTGGCAGCGCGTTCTTCACGGGTCAGCGGTGGCAGGGAGTAGGCCACATAGGCCAGCACGTCAAACAGGTCACTGTTCGTGGCGTCGACCACTGTCTGCATTTCAGCCAGTTGTTCATGGCCGAAGCCTTTCTCCGCCAGGCCATCGAGCAGCTTCTTGCGGGTGTCCGGCTGGCTCCAAAGGGCACGCAGTTCGGTTTCGTCGTGGAAGAACTCGGGCAGCTTGCCAAACAGCAGCTCGATGAACTGCTGGGCGCTCATCGGCGTGCCATCGGGATGCCAGAAGGTGGTCATCATCATGTGCTGGATGGTGCGCTCCTTGCCATCCGCCAGCTTCACCTTCGCCTTCTTCTTGCCGTCGCACACGCAGGGACGCTGTCCGCACCTCGGGCATGGGCAAATGCAGGGCCGTTCGCCGCATTCGGGGCACGGTTCGGGCGGCTTGACCTCACACACGCAGGGATACTGCCTGCAGGTCTTGCACTTCTCCGGCTCGGCAGGTGGTCCGTCCCATTCCTCATCGTGGAAGTGTTCGTGGGCCTTCACGAAGTCGTAGATCGTGAAGTAGTCCTTCCCGTCGAAGAGGCGTGTGCCGCGGCCGATGATCTGCTTGAACTCGATCATCGAGTTCACCGGGCGCATGAGCACGATGTTGCGGATGTTCCGCGCATCCACGCCGGTGCTGAGCTTCTGCGAGGTCGTAAGGATGGTGGGGATGCTCTTCTCGTTGTCTTGAAAGTCGCGCAGGTGCTGCTCTCCGAGTTCGCCATCGTTGGCGGTCACGCGTTCGCAGTAGTGCGCGTCCTTGCTCGTCTTCGTCTGGTTGATGAGGTCCCGCACCAGCAGCGCGTGCTCCTGGCTGGCGCAGAAGACCAGCGTCTTCTGCGTCTGGTCGATCTGCGACATGAAGATCTCCACGCGCTTGCGTTCCCGCTCCTTGATTTCGAGCTTCTTGTTAAAGTCGCTCTCGCCGTAGATTTTTCCTTCCTCCACTTCGCCCTCCAGAACCTTGTCGTCGGGTGTCCAGGCGTAGCTGTCCAGCGTCGTGCTGATCTGCTTCACGCGGAAGGGCGTCAGGAAGCCGTCGTTGATGCCGTCCTTGAGCGAATAGACGAACACCGGCTCGCCGAAGTAGGCGTAGGTGTCCACGTTGTCTTTCCGCTTCGGCGTGGCCGTCAGGCCGAGCTGCACCGCGGGCTTGAAGTAGTTCAAAATGTCCCGCCAGGTGCTTTCGTCGTTCGCGCCGCCGCGATGGCACTCGTCGATGATGATGAAGTCGAAGAAGTCCGCCGGATACTCGCCGAAGTAGGCGGTCTCCATCGGTCCTGACAAAAACGTCTGGAAGATGGTGAAGAACACACTGCCGTTTTTCGGCACCTTGCCCTTCTTGCGGATGTCCTCCGGCTTGATGCGCACCAGCGAGCCCGGATTCGAGTCCTCAAAGGCGGAGAAGGCATTGTAAGCCTGGTTCGCGAGGATGTTGCGATCCGCGAGGAAGAGGATGCGCGGCCTGCGGGTCGGTTCGCCGCTGAGGTTCCAGCGGGCGTGGAAGAGCTTCCACGCGATCTGGAAGGCGATGAAGGTCTTCCCCGTGCCCGTCGCCAGCGTGAGCAGCAGGCGATCCTTCCCATGGCCGATGGCCTCCAGCACGCGTTCGATGGCGGTGTCTTGGTAGTAGCGGCCGGGATGCGAGCCGCCCTTGTCCTCGTAGCCGATGGCGGCAAAGCGATCCCGCCACGCATCGGGTTTGGCAAAGGTGCGGTTCCAGAGTTCTTCGGGCGAAGGGTAGGCGTCGAGATCACCCTCCGCGCCCGTCTGCATGTCGATGCCGTAGATGCCCTTGCCGTTCGTGGCGTAGGTGAAGCGGATGTTCAGCTTCCCGGCGTAGTCCTTGGCCTGCCCGACGCCTTCCGTGAGAGCTTCGGTGACGGCTTTGGCCTCCACCACGGCTAGTTTGGTATTCCGGTATTCGAGGAGGTAATCCGCCTTCAGCACCTTCCCGCGCTTGTTTTTGCCCTCGATGCGGCCGGGAACGATGACGTATTCCCGCCGGATGCGGCTGCCCTCCACCACGCCCCAGCCCGCCGCCTTCAGGGCGGGGTCGATCAGCTCGGCGCGAGTTTCGGCTTCGTTCATCCCATCATGCCGCCTTGGCCAGCCCTTTGAGTGTGTAGGAGGACCTCACGCGGCCATTCTTGAACAGCACCGTGGTCTTGAGCAGAGAGGCGCAGCAGCGTTCATTAAAGAACTCACGATTGAGGGCGATCACCTGTTCCTCGGTGAGATTCTCATCGATCTTGCCGCCGACACTGTGATTCTCATCCGTCACAAAGTCGAACTTCCAGGATTCGAGAAGCACCCCTTTGAAAACACCTGTCAGTTCGACTGTATCGTCACTCGTAATCGTCCCGGCCACCCGGTTGAAGGCCTCGTTGGCTTGGATCGGATTCATCGAGCAGCGGAAGTCTCCGCTTTCCAGACGCAGACCCGCTTTGCCTTTGGCGATGACTTCCAAGAAAGCCCGCAGGTTTTGGATGACACGTGGAGCCGTGGCATCCAGCTCAGCGGCGAAATCCTCGTCGCTTCTCGAAGCTGCCTCGACCAGACGCGTCACATGGGCCAGCGTGTCGGCGAGCTGCCCCTCCTCAAAAAGTTCATCGTTCTCCGCCCTGGTGAGTTCCAGGCCGAAAGACCCACGAGGCAGTCCTGTCAGCAGCAGGCGTGATTGTGTTTCGCCGGGCCGTCTGCCACGGCTGCCCACCACGCCATGCCAGCGGTCCGCATAGTCCGCCATCACCATGCTCTGAAAGGGCTCCAGCACTCGGCCTGCAAAAGCCGCATCAATTCCCATGGAACCTTGCACTGGCTCGCCAGAGAAAAACAACACGGTCCGGGCCTCCTTGTTGCCCAGCGGCAATGCCTGCAGCTTCTCACGCAGTTCATCCTCGCGTTCGGCAAACGCCACCGACATGAGCGGATGACCGCCAGCCATCTCCCGCAGCTTCTGGGTCTCCAGAAGCTGCACTTTGAGAAATTCTCGCTGAGAGCGCGTGGTCATGGGGTGAGTGTGGCTAGCTGATGCCGTGCGGCTGCATCCTCGGCGGGCGTGTTGAGTTCGATCTTGAGCATGCCTTTCCATACGCCCATGCGGCTGTGTGAAAAGAGCAGAATCCAGTATCGAGTCTGCTCAAGCGTCAGGATGGGCGAAAACCCAGCGTCGAATGGGAAATGGTCCAGCTTGTAAGCCGCCTTGGCTTGCACACGGCTGGCGAACTCGGGGAAACGGGTGGCCAATGAGGTCAGAAATAAAGCGTCATAGCCCCAGAACACCGTGACCAGATCAAGATCACCCGGTGGACGTTTCTGGAGGGTCTCCACATCTTCCATGAAACTGCCATCCAGCCATTGGAATCCTTGAATGAGACCCTCGGCGTTCAGCCTCGCGCGAAAGTCGAGGAACTTGCTCAGAATCTCCCGCCGTTCCGGCGAGGTGCCAAGGCGCTCACAAAGGTCAAGCGTGGTGCAGGGATAGGGCGAAAGCTGTCCACGATCTGTCGGGTCTCCCAAGTGCGGCGGGAGCACCAAGTTGTGGTCAAAGGCTGGGATCGGGTTCGCCATCGGGATCAATTTTAGCAAATGAACACTCCCTCTGTCATCTGGGATTCTGCCTTGTCTGGAGATTTACCTACCCTCATACACCACCACCTCCACGTCCTCCAGATCACCCAGGATCGTGTCGATGAGCGGACGGACCTTGTTCCAATCCAGGCCGCCGAGGCCGCAGCCGAGTTTCGGGAGGGCCACGGAGCGGATGCCCTCGGCCAGCAGCACGCGGCGGAGGTCGTGGAGGCCGCTTTCCACCCATTCCAGCCGTGAGGGATGTCTCCAGTCCTGCTTCGTGGGGAAGTTGATGATCCAGCGCGGTCCCTCAGGCGTTTCGCGACGGGTCACAAACATCCGCCCCACCTTCACCTCGCCCGTTTGGCAGGCTGCCGCGTAGGCGCGGAAGTTCTCCGGGAAGCGCTGCTTGAACTGAAGCGCCAGCCCCTTGCCCATCACGCCCACCGTGTTCACAGCGTTCGTGATCGCGTGCTCGGGAGCGTGAAGGAGGTCACCTTGGGTGGAGCGGATCATGGCCGGTTACTTCTCCCGCTCCTTCTGGCTCGCGAAAATGGTCTTCAAATGCGTGGTCAGGCTCTCCACCTTCGCGAACTTGGCAAAGTCGTCGATGAAGGCCTTCAGCTTGCTCGTTTCGCTCCGATTGGCGTATTCCCGCGCCTTGACCCGCTTCACGATGGAGCCAGCGTCGCTCTTCTCGTCTGCCTTGGCTGCCACCCACTTGTCGATTACGGATGCCTCCACATCTCCCGAGACTATCTTGAGGAAGTCCGTCAAGCGCAACGTCACGACCTCACGGTTGCGTTTGAAATCGAGGTAGCTTCCTATCGCCTTTAGACTGTTCTCCACATCCATCTGCACCACGGGGTCTTCGATCACAAAGCTCACCGTCACGGCTCCCACCTCTCCGCTGGTTTCCATGCCCTCCAGATCGATGGTTTGGAACTTGGAGAAATTCTTCAGGAAGGCTTTCGCGTCATTCGCGCTGTTCTCACCAAACAAATGCCCGAACCGCAGGTGGGCCTCCAGGCGCATTGACTTCACCTTGCTCGGCGTCAGCCGCAGCAGCTTCGCCCAGTCGTAGTTGGTGGCAGGCCCGTCCGGCCCGAAGGCATGCCGCAGGCAGGCGAAGATGAGCAGGTCCGTATCCTTCTTGCCCAAGGTGCCGAATCCATTCGCCGACCAGCTTTTCCAGAAGACATCGAAGAAAGCGGCCTTCTGCGTTTCATTCATCTGAGTGGCAACGGTCGTTAGGGTGAACTTAGGCATGATAAGCTGGAGCTATGTTGTTTTTGAAGTCGCCATACCGCGATCAGATGATATCAAGATCAGGTCGCCCAGTGCTCTGTTGTGGTTCCCAAAAACTGGAGCCGGAGTCATCGGAGACATTAGGGGCCAAGTCTTCAAGGTCAAAAATCACGAAACTACCCTCGCCCTCGTTGTCGGATTCCAGGTCGCGGATGACAGGCGGCTCTTGTCCACCGCCGTCAAAATCTCTAATCAGTTCTTTTTCACCGAATTGATCCTTCGGTTTTTCCAGCTCTTTGCCCAAGGCGGCCAGTTCGTCATCCCCCCATTGGCCAAAAATTCGGCCAAATGAGTTTTTGACCACCTGACCCGAGTGATTGGTTAACACCTCATGCACGGCTTCGAGCGCGCGCGCCCCCCGCTGGGTCATCAAGGTCTGTAGGGTGGAAGCGTAAACATTTTTGCATCGGGTGGTTTTCCGGCATGTGATCCTGATGAGGTCGTTCATGATGTGGTCCCAGCCCGGATGTCCAGACACAGGAAGTCCGAATCCTTCGCCTACAACTCCCGTGAGAAGTTGATAAATCGCCCAACCTGTTCCTCGCCAAGCACTGTTTTCACGGCTGTTCTGAGGGTGTCCAAAGTAGCTATTCCCACGGTAAGGGTGGGCATGATGGCCATCTGCCAACACCCAGTTCCACAAGGCGGGAGCGTGCTTGGGAGGCAGTTCTCGGTGGGCCTGCCGGTGTGAGCGCGCGCAGTAATAAAACTGCCGCACTTGCTGATAGAGGGCGGTCTGCGGCTCATTGCTTCCCAAATCGCGGCTATCAAGTTTGGTCTGGGCAAGCAACGCATTGCCAATGCCTCCGCCCCGTAACCGGCCTCCATAGGTCGCCAGAAATGTCACGTCGGCGAGCTCGCAGCGGGCTGTGACGATTTCCGGACGCCGACGCAGGGTGAGACACGCAGCACTTTGCAAAGTCCAGTCATACAAGGTCTCACGATCGTATTGAAACTCAACCAAGGGATTCTTGTGGCATAGAATACCTGAGATCGTCATGCGAATCGAAAACGCTCCCAGGATATTGTTCAACCGGCGCTCCAAGGCTGGCAGTCCTCTGATGAAAAAAGAGTAAAGCATCCACACCTCATTTGGTCTCCCACCATTGGCGGCCACAGCACTTTCCAGGCTTTCTGCAACAGTCACTCCGATGCAGTTCGTGATCGCATCACGGTTCATGGCAAGCACATCGCTGATTCTGTCAGGTAGAAGTAAAGGCATGCGCGGAATTAAGAACAATGCCGACACAGGGCAAGCTCCATGTCAAAGCTCCCCGGCAAAGGCCTGGTGCAGCAGCGACTTCTTCAACGCCTCCAGCGCCGCCCGCTTCCGCTCGTAGAGGCCCGCCAGCCGTTGGGTTTCGGCGGACAGGGCGTCGAGTTGGGTGACGATGGCGGCCTGCGCGTTGCTTTCGGGGAAGCCAATTCGAAGCTCTTTGAGCAGCCGGTAGTGCCGCGCGTAGCCCAGCGACTTCAGCGGCATACTGCGTAAAGCGTAGAAGAAGAACTTCGGGTTCAAAAATGGCTTGGGCGGGAGAATCTTCACACCATCTGCTCCGAGCACGAAATCGAAGTCGATGAATTTGAGAACCTGCGTGTGGTCCCCAAAAATCACGACTGGTCGAGTCACTTTGAAAACGTCAGCGGGATTGTTCCAGTAACCATTGGTGAATTCTGCCTCCTGCGAAACTATCGGGAACATACCATCTTCGAGAAACTCCTTCCTCTGCACCTTCTTCGTATATGTCACGTCCTCGATGCAGTCCTCGAAAGGCTTCTCCACCCACCCCGGGCCGCGCTGGGTGAAGACGGCTTGGAGGTGGCTTTCGAAGAGGGCGCGGGCGTTTTGGAGGTTCTGGGCGGCGTGGGCTTCGGCGGTGGCCAGCCCGGCAAACGCTTCGTCCAGCACCTCCACGATCCGCTGCTGCTCCGCCAGGGGAGCAATCGGAATCTCTATGCTGCGGACGATGCCCATATTGAGCCCCCTGCGATCTTTGTCGTCGTCGCTTGTAAGCCGACGAATCTCTTCGTATCGACCATGGAGGTTTGCATGTAGGAACTCTGGCAACAGTCCTGAATCCACCTTCGGAGTCATACAGACCATTGATTGGTTGCACGTCGCGGCTGTTCTCAACAAGGCGACAGTGGCTCGCGTCTTGCCTTGGCCATTGAGTGCAATCATCACCGAGTTTGGCGGCAATAACTTCGCGTTGGAATTCCGCATTCCAGCCTCAGTGATGCGCCCTTCGCAATCGAAGATTTCACCTTGATGGATGTCACCGGAAACGAGCCACTTGATGTCGCCTCCAAAGTATTCCGGTTTTGACCTGCTTGGCGTTCCTCCTGTTGCGAGCTCACAAACGTCGCCGATGCGCTTGGTAGTCCACAGCTTCATGCCAGCAACCCCCGAATGTTCTCAAGCACCTCCGCGCTCTCGGCGTCCAGCGCGGCGATTTCGTCCATGATCTCCTGCGGGCTGCGGTGGGTCACAATCTCACCGCCGTTGGGGTTCTTCACGGAGAGGTCGAAGGTGGCGGGGTCGATGTCCTTCGCGTCCACGCTCCAGCTCTTCGGTGAGTCAGCGAAGGTCTTTTGCAACTCCACGAACTCGGCAAGGTCCGCGTCATTGAGCGGGTTCGTCTTGCCGAGGTTCCGGCCGGGATCGAGCTGGTAATACCACACCTTCCGCGTGGGTGCGCCTTTCTCGAAGAAGAGCACCACCGTCTTCACGCCCGCGCCCTGGAAGGTGCCGCCGGGGCAGTCGAGCACGGTGTGCAGGTCACAGCTCTCCAGCAGATGCTTCCGCAGGCTCACGGAGGCGTTGTCGGTGTTCGAGAGGAAGGTGTTCTTGATGACGATGGCGCCGCGTCCGCCGGCGCGGAGGATTTTGATGAAGTGCTGCAAAAATAGAAACGCCGTCTCGCCAGTGCGGATGGGGAAGTTTTGCTGCACCTCCGGCCGCTCCTTGCCGCCGAAGGGCGGATTCGCCAGCACGATGTCGTAGCGGTCCTTTTCCTGGATGTCGGCGAGGTTCTCGGTGAGAGTGTTGGTGTGGACGATGTTCGGCGCCTCGATCCCGTGCAGGATGAGGTTCATGATGGCGATGACGTAGGCGAGGGATTTCTTCTCCTTGCCGTAGAAGGTGCGGGTCTGAAGCGTGGTGAGGTCCTTGGTGGTGAGCCTGCCCTGGGAAAGATGCACGAAAGCCTCGCAGAGGAAGCCTGCCGATCCGCAGGCGCCGTCGTAGATGGTCTCGCCGATCTTCGGCTGCACGACCTGGATCATGGCGCGGATGAGGGGGCGCGGGGTGTAGTACTCGCCGCCATTGCGCCCGGCATTCCCCATGTTCTTGATTTTGGCCTCGTAGAGATGACTTAGCTCATGCTTCTCGCTCTGCGAGCGGAAGCGCAGGCCGTCGATCTGGTCGATGATGTCCCGCAGGCTGTAGCCGCTGCGGATCTTGTTTTTGATCTCGCCGAAGATTTCGCCGATCTTGTATTCGATGGTGGCCGGGCCGGTGGCGCGCTGGGTGAAACCGTGCAGGTAGGGGAAGAGCTTTTTGTCCACAAACTCGACGAGGTCATCGCCGGTAAGGGCCTTGTGGTGGTCGAGCTGACCGGACTTGTCCTTGGGCGCGGCCCAGGTCTCCCAGCGGTAGGGGGTGTCCAGGATGTAGCTGTACTTCTTGCCTTCGAGGGCGGCCTCGGCGGCCTTGTCGACCTCCAGGCTGTCGAGGTATTTGAGGAACAGCAGCCAGGAGGATTGCTCGGTGTAATCCAGCTCCGTGGTGCAGCCGGCCTCCTTGTGCAGGATATCGTCGATGTTGCGGAAGGCTTGTTCGAACATGCGGGGTTAAGCAGAAAAGGTGAAGGGTACGTCTCGCAAGGCGGAATCAGACAGCATGTCGAGACGGCAAGTGCCACTGCGTTTGGGATCGATGTCGGCCTCGTTGCCGCCGATGAAGAAGTTCATGAGATCAGGCGGCCGGGGTGATGATGCTTCTTGGGCTGTGGGCTGGATCAGGGCGTGGCGATGGGGGGGTCGAGATCTCGGCTCGCTTCAGGACCTCGAAAGGAGCTGGATTCATAAACAGAAGGCAGGGATATGGCAAGGTTACCGACGGCCCAAATTCATCAACCGTAGAGCATTCATGGGCCGCTAGAGACTGGAATAAAGGCTGGAGACTGAATGATTGAAGCACGCAGGTAGGACATTGGCTGGGGGAGGGTTGCGGAAATTTCAAACCGCTGTTCATTTCTCAATTGGGCAAACTTTTCGCCCTCTTCTGTGCGAGGCCTTGCCGATGCAAAGTGCCCGAGCGTGGGCACTTGATGCAAGCAGCATGGGGTATTTCCCCCCACCGCTCCGCGCCTGCCAAGTCTCCCGCCTGCAACCACCTCCCACGGCCTTTTCGCCAGCAGGGCTGGATGATCAAACATGGACTGCGGCAGCCCTGCTGCCGCTTTCCCGAGGCAGCCTGCTGCCGTGCATCACCCCAGACCCACATCCCCCACCGCTCCGCGCCTGCGCAGCCTCCCGCCTGCATCACTCTTCAACAGCCTTTTCGCCAGCAGGACTGGCTTAAATAAAGCGGCAGCTGGGCTCTGAGCTTTACCCACAAGAGGGAGGGTGACGGAGTCTGCGCCAGACCTCGGTGATGATGTCGAGCTTGGCGAGGCCCTGCCAGAGCACTTGGGCCCCTGGATGACCGTCGCCCTTGCGTCCC
>JBIJBP010000064.1:0-28547 GCA_044345155.1 Prosthecobacter sp.
TCGGAAAAGTTGTAACCGCGAAGCGTGCGCAACTGCATGGGGTTGGCGGGGAAAAGGTCAGGAAGGTCCATGGAGGAAGCCCTCGTCACCGTGACTTCGGGAATCCATCCGTTTGCATCACCAAATGCTGGCAGGTGAGGGGCTTGAGTCGCTGTGAATGGGGGGTGCCTGGAGGTGCTGCCGCTGCCTGCACTTCGTTGCGCAACAAGGTGACTCGCAGCTACATCTCCCGAGGCTCCACTCCGAAGCGCTTCTGCAGTGCCTCCTTCACCGCCTCCACATCAAAGAGGTGCATTCTCGGACTCGTCGCCAGATACGGGATCATTCGCTGTGCCACCCAGTTGTCGATGGTTCGTGAACTCACCCCCAGCAGGGCGGCGAGCGGTTTTTTCTTGATGAAGGGGGAGTGTGTTGGGGGTGTTGGGTTCATACAGGAATTCGCATGTCAATCGGGTATTGCCGCAGGTTCATGGCAGGATGCCGAACCACTGGTCGGCCGCCTCCCTCGTCACCAGTTCCCGGTAGTGCTTGAAGATGATCGCCGGGGAGTTCCCTGCCTCCAGGGCCACCTGGGCCGCACTCTGCACCACCGCGATCCGGTAGCTGATGTAGGAATGTCTCAGGACGTTGTGCGGCCATGCCAGTCCCAAGCTCCTGGCCAGACGGCGTGCCTTCATGAAAAGGGCAGCGTCAGGAACCACCGGTCCACGCCTCTCCACCTTCTCCAGCCAGCTGGCGAGGTTGTCGCTGACCGGCACGATCCGGCGTGAGGCCGTCTTGGCCTGCCCGGCTCGCAGCTCGATGATCTTGCGGCCCAGGTCCACGGCACTCCAGTTCAGGCGTGCGATTTCCGCCCCCCGCAGGCCCGAGAACCCGCCAATGGCCAGGATGGGTATCAGGTCCGCTGAGGCAGCCCGCATGAGCTTCTGCATCTGCTCGGGAGTGAAGATGCCGACGTCCGTGTCCACCTGCTTGCCGCGCTTGAGTTCCTCGGCCACCGTAGGTTCGTTCTTGGGCAGGTAGCCTCGCCGCTTGGCAAAGGAAAAGAGCTCCTTCACGCGCTTGAGCCAGTTGTTGCGTGTGACCATGGAATGATCGCCACGGCGCAGCCAGCTGTCGATCATAGCTCCCGTGACCTTTGCAATTTCGCCATCAAAAGTTTGGCTAAACTGGCGAAGATTACCATCCAGCAGCTTTAGGTAATGCTCATTCAAGCCGTCCTGCCGTTTGAGCAGGATGAGTTCATCGACCACCTGGGGCACGGTGATGCCGGGCTGGTAGCTGCGTGACCGGGCAAGGAAGTCTTCGACGGCGGTCAGCAGGGGGACATCGCCGAGCTTGCGTCGGCATTGGAGATATTCCTCGACAACGGACACGAGGGGCAGGCTGAGCGGGCTGAGCATGTCCTGAACCGTTCGGAGAGCTTCCCGGTCCTGGGGGCGCAGATCGTTGTCGTTGCTCATGCCGCGCTGGATGTTGAGGGCTACCTTGCGTGCTTCGTTCTTGGCGGCGTCGAGCGAGCCGAAGGTGAGTCTGCGTCGTTGCTGGTTGAGATAGAAGGCGATGGTGAATCTGGGGACACCCCGGCAGGAGCCGCAGTAGATGGGGACGGCAGCTGAACCTTGTTTGATGACGGTCACGGGCCTGCCTTTGGCCCTGGGGGAAGAGGGCCGAGTTGTCATGCTTTTGTCATGCATGACCGTGAGTGGGGTGTCAAAAGACAGCCCCCTGATTCCGTCCAAAGCCCGTGGAATAGGGGCTCCAGAGTTATTGATTGTCCTGTTTTGAGCGCGCTTTTTGTAAGCCCAAGGGGCTTGTGTCATGCAGCCCAGGAGTGCCGAGCGAGAGCGGGTGCTCTCCTGGGAACCCCGCATCACCCCCGATCCCCGTTCGATCACGAACCCAGCCGGGTTCCGTCCAAGCGGTCAACCCTCTGGGCGCGCCTCCTCTTCGCCACACGTCTGACAGGACCCCGTTGGGGTCCTCCATCTGATCCGCGAATGCACTCTTTTCCCCAGGAGAGTGCGCTGCGCGTCCACTCCTGGGCTGCATGACCGGACCCCGTCGGGGTCCTGAGGAACCTGTGGGCTTGATGGGTTCATCGATTCGATGGCACCCAGGTTGTCTCACATCGCCATCCTGGGGAGGTGCGAATCATCCAAAGGCAGCGAGGCTGGCGTCAGCAAAGTAGCCATCTTGCTCCGCAAGATGAGCCGAAGACTTGCGCTGGCAGGAAGGATTTTCGGGGTTTGTGAACGCTCGAGCCTGCCGGATTGCCCGCTCTTTGGTTTCGCATTGCTCATCCTGCGGCTGGCCATCTCCCTCCGGTCGGTTCGCGGAGCAGGAGGGCTACGGTGCTTCGCCGAATCGACGCTGACTCAGCCACGGTACCAGGGTGAGGCTTGCGTGAGTGATGGAAAGAGAAGGGGCGTCAGTAGGTCGGAACGACGCGCCCATCCTGAAGGACGGTCCATTGATTCGGTCTGCGCTTCCCCATGCACGACATGAAGCTGACGAGGCCTGACGATTCGTCAGATGTCTGGATTTTGAGGTTCAGCAGCGCGCTGGACCTGGCTTTGCTCAATGCCTTCAGTTCCTCGAAGGTGCAGCCTGATTCAGGCACCAGGAATTCCCGGGTGAAAAGGGCGCTGCCGTTGAATTCGCTGCGCAGGATGAGAACATGCTTCCCTGCGTTCAGTCCGTGGGCGATGATATCACGGCCCGCCGGCCTGGCATCGGCCGGGGCCGTGAGCCGACAGTAAGGGTTTAAGCTACCCGCCGACAGGTCGTAGATCTCCCAAAAGGGCTCCTTTTTGAAATGAGCAAGCCGCTGCAGGCAGGCGTCTTCCAGACTCAGCTGAATTGGATGAAAACGGTCCGGAATCATCACCCGGGTGATTGCGGTCTTGAGGACCTGAACCGAGCTCCAGGCAGAGGCCTGATCGTCCAGGAAAAGCACGACGTTGTCCGAGCAGCGTTCCGTGAGCACAAAGGAGTGCGTCTTTCTCCGGCCTGAAGACTTCGAGAAGTGCCTGTAGATCGCACCATCCTGGCGATCCAAAACACTGATGCTGGCGAGATCGGAGCCGATCTCGTAGGGAAAGATGACTTCCAGTTCCCTGAGGGCTGCTGCTGAAACGGCTGACAGGGCGAGGTACGCAAGGAGGGCAGCAGGATTCATGGCGCTTTGCAGGGGGGTATCTTGAACGGGATCCGACTTCCAGGAAGAAACCTGAATGCCGCCCGCATGGTTGCCCGGGCCCCGGGAACGGCGCAAGGCTGCAACAGCAGCGCCTGCGGATGCGTTTGCATGGGATGTTCCGACGTCTTTTCCTGGCTTCCCTCCTCTGTGCTGTTTCTGGTTATGCGCTCGATTCCACCAAGCTGGAGGCCATCCGGCCGGCGATGGAGCAGGCGGTGGCGGCGAAGCAGGCGGCGGGCATCGTGACGCTGGTCATGGAAAAGGGCCGGGTGGTGCATCATGAGGCCGCCGGCATGGCGGACATCGGAGCCGGGCGGAAGATGGAGAAGGATGCGCTGTTCTGGATCGCCTCGATGACGAAATCCGTGAACGCCACGGCGGTGATGACGTTGGTGGATGAAGGCAGGCTGGGTCTGGATGAACCGGCTTCGAAGTGGCTGCCTGAGCTTGGCAAAATGAAGCTGGCGGACGGTTCCGCGCCTGAGAAGCCGGTGACGCTGCGGATGCTGCTCAGCCACACGGCGGGCATTGCCTTTCCGCCGCGCAAGCCGACGGACGGGGCCATTTCGCTCAAATCCTATGTGGAGACCCTGGTGCGTGCGCCGCTGGCCTTCCAGCCGGGCAGCAGCTACGAGTATGGTTTCGGTCCCACCGTGGCCGGGCGAATTTTGGAGGTCGTCTCCGGCATGAAGTATGCGGACTATCTGCGCGAGAAGGTGCTCAAGCCGCTGGGCATGAACGACACGATGTTCAATCCGGACGACGCACACCGGGCAAGGATCGCCCGGACCTACAAGATGGATGAGGAGACGCGTGAGCTGGCACCGGGCTACAATCCCTTTGTCACCAGCGATGCCAGCGTGACGCACATGGTGGAGCCTTCGGGCGGGCTGTTTTCCACAGCGGCGGACATGGGGCGTTTCTATGCCATGATCGCTGGCGGTGGTGAACTGGACGGGGTGAGGATTCTTTCCGCGAAGGCGGTGAAGGACATGACTACGCCTGTCCTGGCGGGTGGTAAGCCTCAGGCCTACGCCGTGGGCTGGCAGTTCAATGCTGAAACCCAGCGTCCCTGTGCGGCCATGCCGGTCGGCAGCTTTGGCCATGGCGGTGCCTTTGCCACCAACGGCTGGATTGATCCTGAGCGAGATCTTGTGACGGTTTTTTTGGTGCAGAACGTCCTGGTGCCGGACAGCGGCAAGCCGAAGGATGCCTTCCAGAGGCTGGTGATGGAGGCTGCGGGTGTGAAGGTGCTTCCCCCGGCGAGGCCCAAGACCGCCGCGAAGTCGAAGTAACCGTCGTTTTCTCAGTCCCGCAGGGCCTGGGCGGGCTCCATCCGGGCGGCGAACCAGGCTGGCAGGAAGCCGGCGACAAGGCAGAGCGTGATCGAAAAAGCACAGGTGATCAGCAGGTGTTCCGGGTCGACTCGCGCCGGGATGGTGGAGAGGAAGACGCCTTCCACGGCGTGAACCTGGCCGCCGGTGGCAAGGGCGAGCCATTCACGCAGGTCATTGCGCAGCCAGAGGACCAGCAGGCCTCCACCGAGACCCAGTCCGGTGCCGGCCACGCCGACAATGGCGGCCTGCAGGAGGAAAACGTTGATGATCTGGCGCCCGCTGCCACCGATGGCGGCGAGCATGCCGATCTCGCGCCGTTTCTGGGTGGTGACGGTGATGGTGGTGTTCATCACGGAAAAGGCGGCGACCAGGGCGATGATGGACAGCACGAACTGCATCATGGTCTGTTCGTTCTTCATGGCCGCGAGCCGGGCCTTTTCCTCATCGGCCCAGGTTTCCACTCGCCAGCCTGGGGCTGCCCTGGAGAAGTCCTTTGCGAGGCTGGGCGCTTCTTCGGGCCTGGCGATCTCGAGGGCGATTCCGCTGACGCCGCTGCCGAGCCGGAAAATGTTCTGGCCGGTGGTCAGGGAGGCGCAGGCGAGCAGGCCGACGGCGTCGGACCTGAGGGCGCCGCTGATGCGCAGCTTGAGGGGATGCAGGCTGACCTTGTCCAGGATGGCCTGACGTTTTTGTTCGTCGTCCTGCTCATTGGCGTCGCTGTATTGCCGGACGGCCTCGTTGACGTTGGTTTCGGCATAGACGCTGACTTCATCACCGATGCGCAGTCCCAGGTGCTGGAGCTGCTGGTCGGTGAGGATCAGGGAGCCGTCGATGAGGTCCAGGCTGCCGGCCAGGAGATGGGGGCGGATTTTTCCGAGGTGACGGGAGGCATCCTGGGGCGGGATGGCGAAAAGCTGGGCGACTGTCTGGGCGTCGCCGTTGGCCAGGTACAGATTGGAGCCGGTGACGCAGGGTGCGGCGGAGATGACGCCTGGAATGTTTTTGACCTTGTCCAGGATGGGCGGCCAGTCCGTCGAAGGGGAGGGGGCATGGAGCATCAGGTGGGGCTTGGTGCCCATCAGAGTGTCCCGGAAGTCCTCTTCAAAGCCCACCATGACCGCCCGTACGACGATCATCATCATGACGCCCATGGCCACGCCGAGGAGGGAGACGATGGTGATGACGGACACAAAGGAACGTCGGGGTCTCAGGTATCTCAACGCCAGGAACAAGGGAGCGCTTTGAATCATGAATAGCTGCTGCCGTCCGATGCTGGAAAATGGTGCGCGGTACAGGGTTCGAACCTGTGACCCCCACCATGTCAAGGTGATGCTCTACCACTGAGCTAACCGCGCGCTGCGTTTGGGGAGGCGTCTCATACTCCTTACGGTGGCCTGGGCAACTAGTTTTTCGCAATGCTCTTCCTGGGGCAGGTCAAATCCGGCGGGTGCGGCTACGGAGAGCCGGATGGGCTTTGGCAACAGGGCCGCCGAAATGGGCCTTCTATGCCAATCCATGACTTACTTGCGAGATCACTAAGTGATGGGTGAAAAACAAATGATTCTCGTAAATGAGACGATTAATTTCAAATCGAGAAAAAATGGTTGGCTAGCATGCCGAGAGAGCGGATAAGGTTAACCCAAGTCTGAGAGTGGCATTTAATCATCTCATTTTGTGGTCCTTGTACCCACTCCTTCATTTCCTCATGAGCATGAACTCATGGAGCGGGGCGCGTGGTAAACGGCTGCACCTGAGGGCTGCTGTAGCTTCGATTGAACGCAAATCATCAGCATTTCCAGAATCGTGTAGCGCCTAGCGTCACAAGGATTCCCGAAGCGAAGACAAAACCATCCTCAATCCAAGCAAGTCCTCCCTCATTCATGAAAATGCATCATTTCTCCCTGCATCGGATGTTCGTCATGACGCTGCTTCTCGGCTGCCTCACGGTCACCGGATCGGTCATGGCTCAGCTCAAGGACACGTTCTCGGACAGTTCTATTTCCACCAACTCAGGCGGGACGGGCAATGGTTTCGTCAGCAACGGCCAGGGAGGAAGTGTCTATGAATCCGGGGGTTATTTGACCCTGTCCGGCTCGGGGTATGCGACCATGGTGATTCGCTCCAACGAAGCCATCAATCCCTATCAGGCTGCCGCCACCACGGCGACCTGGAAGTTTGGTAGCATCGGCTATGACGCATCCTGGCAAAGGTTCTGGGTGGGCTACCGCCTCAACGGTTACAACAGTGACCACTTTTATCCGGACAACCCCAACCTTCAGGGGCTTTACATCGCCATCGTGTCAAACACCGGCTCGGAGAACAACTACACCTACAAGGGCAACCTGGTGGCGAACAGCGGTGGCAGCCGCACCATTCTCGCCTCCTGGAACTGGAGCAATCTGAACCAGCTCTCCGGCTTGGTGATCAGTCTGACCACCACCTCAACCAACTATAATCTGACCTTTTCAGGTGCCGCCGCGACTCCCACCTTCACGGTGGGATCGGCTTCAGGAGCCCTGACGGGTATTGGCAACCTGGGCAACACTTACAATATCGGTGTTCACAACCAGGCGGCAAGCGGCAGCACGGTGCAGGTGGATGAAATCGTGGTCTTCTCGGGGGTCACCACCAAGGCGGCGACAGCCATCAGCACGGCGGGGGCGACGCTGAACGGAACTTCTTTTCCTTCGGGCCTGGAAACGACGGCCTGGTTTGAGTATGGCACCTCCCCTACACTTTCCGGGGCGGCAAGCACGACGGCCCAGTCCATGGGCAGCGGATCCAGCGGAGTTGACTACAGTCAGGCCGTCACCGGGCTTTCCGCCAACACCACCTACTATTTCCGTGCTGTGGAAAACAGCAGCAGCGGCACCCGGCAGGGAAGCATCCTGTCCTTCATCACCGGCCCGGAAATTGCCGTGGAGCAGCCGGTGGGCACGGCGCTGACGGACGGGGTGTCAAGCCTCAGCTTTTCCAGCGCCGAAAGCGTGGCGGGAACGTCCCGTACATTCACCATCACCAATACGGGAGGCGTGGCTCTCACCGGGTTGTCCGCCACGGTGGATGGCGATTTCCCTGGGGATTACGCGTTGTCCACGCTGAGCACCAGCACTCTGGAGGCGGGCGCCAGCACCACGCTGACCGTAACGTTCACCGCGGGGGCGGTTGGGGCTCGCGGTGCCGTGCTTCACATTGCCAGCAATGACGCGGATGAAAATCCCTTCGACATCACGCTGACGGGAAAAGGCGTCAATGCAGTTCCTGGTTATGTCTGGAGCGGCAACCTTCCAAACATCAGCTCCGGCAGCAATTCCATCTGGGGGTCACAATTCACGGCGGTGGACTCCTGCACACTGACCCATCTGGGTGTTTATGATCACGATCAGGACGGGCTTACGCAGGCCATTCCGGTCGGCTTGTGGGATGCCACCACGCAGCAGCTGCTGGCTTCCACCACGGTGAGCAGCGGCACGGGGGATACTCTCTTTGGCAGCTGCCGCCAGCATGCGCTGGACACGCCGGTGGTGCTGGAGGCTGGCAAGCGATATGCGGTTGCGGCTTTTTACCCATCCGGTTCCAATGATTATTTTGGTTACTCGGGCCAGATCACCACGGATGAACGAGTCGCTTACTACGGCTATGCCTATTACTACGGCAGCCAGCTGACCTTCCCTTATTACAACGGCACCGGCACCGCCAGTTCCGCCCAGTATTTTGGAGCCAGCTTCATGCTGGACACCACGGCCGCCGCTCCTGCGGTCACGACTCAGCTGCCTTCTGTGGAGGATGCGGGCATCACCTTGCGGGCGAGGGTGAACCCCAACAGCCGGGCCACGTCGGTGACTTTTGAGTATTCCCAGGACGCCACGCTCAGCACCGGGGTGACGACGACGGCGGCGCAGAACCTGGCCGCTGGTTATGTGGGCCAGGTTGTCAGCAGTTCCCCGATCACAGGCCTGCCTGCCAACACCACCTTTTACGTGCGTGCCGTGGCGGTCAATTCGCTGGGCACGACGGTGGGTGCCATCCGCTCCTTCAGCACCAGTCCTCCGGTGCCGGGCTACAAGTTCATCGGAAACGCCAACAGTTATCAGACGCAGTATTACTATGACAACAATTGGGGCTCCTACTTCACGACGACCAAGGCATGCACGCTGACCCATCTGGGTGTTTATGACCACAATCAGGACGGGCTGGGGGCGGACATTCCCGTCGGGATCTGGAACAGCAGCGGAACCCTGCTGGGAACGACGACCGTGCGCAGCGGCATGACGGATGAACGCATCGGCTCCTTCCGGTATCGCGAGCTGAATGCTCCCGTGAACCTGGCTGCCAACACGCGCTACTTCATCGCCGCCTACTATTTGTCCTATGCGTCCGACCCGATTGGTAACAGCGTCAACCTTCAGACCGACAGCCGCATCGTTTACGAAGGCTACACCTACAATTATTACGCCGGCCAGCTGTCCTTCCCGGGTTGGTACAGCAATGGCTCCGGGAGTGCGAGCAACGCCAATTACTTCGGAGCCAACTTCCTGCTTGAAGCACAGCTGCCGGAAGTCCCCTCGGTTGTGACTTCGTCCGCAGGGGTGAATGGCACGGACGTCAGCTTCAATGCCTCCGTCTGGCCCAATGGGCTGTCCACGCAAGTGACGTTCGAGTACTCCCTGGATCCAGGCATGAGCAGCGGAGTCAACACAACGGCGGCACAGACGTTGGGAAGCACAGGCTTTGACCCCGTCACGGTGAGCAGCGCGGCGATCACCGGCCTGCCTGCGGGCACAACCTATTATGTGCGGGCCGTTGCCACCAATACCAAAGGGACGACCCTGGGCGAGATTCTGCCGTTCAACACCACGCCCTCCCTCGTCGGCTACAAATGGACAGGCAACCTGGCCAGCGCCAGCAGTGATGGCAACAATCGAATGTGGGGGTCCACTTTCACGGCCCTGGAGGATTGTGTGCTGACCCATCTCGGGGTGTATGATCACAATCAGGATGGCCTGAGCAGGAGCGTGCCTGTGGGCCTTTGGGACTACAACACCCAGCAGCTGCTTGCCTCGACCACGGTGACCACGTCGGACCCGCTGGTCGGCTCATCCCGTCAGCATGCCCTCACTACGCCGGTGACACTGACGTCAGGCACTCGCTACACGATCGGGGCCTTTTACCCCGGCGGCTCCCAGGATTTTTATGGCTATGGCTCGCCCATCATCACGGATTACCGGGTTGCCTACAATGGTTATGCCACCAGCTACAATCCCAGTGGATTGACCTACCCCACAGATCAGGGCAATGCATCCGAGGCAAGCGCCCAGTATTTCGGAGCCACCTATCTTCTCCAGGCTCCCGTTCCTTCAGCGCCCTACGTTGTCACCAATTTCCCCTCAGTCACGGAGGCCGGGGTTGAAATGAAGGCCACGGTCAGGACAAACGGCCTGCCGACCCAGGTCAGCTTCGAATATTCTCTGGACAGCACCCTGAGTTCCGGGGTGTTGACGACGGATGCCCAGTCTTACCCTGCAGGGTTTGACAACCTCAATGTCAACAGCGCTACCATTACCGGCCTTGCTTCCTTCAGCACTTATTATGTGCGAGTGGTGGCGGTCAACTCGCTGGGCACGACCTTGGGGGACATTCGCTCCTTCAGCACCAGCCCTCCGGTGCCGGGCTACAAGCTCAGCGGAAATACAGGCGGGTATCAGACGCAGCCATATCATTACGATGCCAGCTGGGGTTCCTACTTTACGACATCCAAGGCATGCAAGCTGACCCACCTGGGGGTCTATGACCACAACCAGGACGGACTGGTGGCGGACATCCCTGTCGGGATCTGGGACAGCAATGGAACCCTGCTGGGATCGACGACCGTGCGCAGTGGCACCACGGATGACCGGGTCGGCTCCTTCCGTTACCGCCAGCTGGCTGCTCCCGTGAGTCTGGCGGCCAATACGCGCTACTTCATCGCGGCTTATTACGCGGCCGGCGCTCAGGATCCAATGGGTTATGGCTCAAGCATTCAAATGGATCACCGCATCACCTACGAGGGTTACACCTATATCAATTACTCCGGCCAGTTGTCCTTTCCAGGTTGGTACAGCTATGGTGCAACATCTGCCAATTACGCTCAATACTTTGGCGCCAACATTCTGCTTGAAGCTCCCCCGCACGAAGCTCCCACGGTTGTCACGTCCTCAGCGGGGGTGACGGGCACCGAGGTCACCTTCAACGCCACGGTCACGCCCAACGGGCTGTCCACCGAGGTGAGCTTTCAGTATTCCCTGGATCCAGGAATGAGCAGCGGCGTCTTCACGACAGCTCCCCAGACGCTGGCACAGACCGGCTATGTGGGCGTCAGCGTGAGCAGTGAAACAATCACCGGCCTGCCTGCGGGTACAACCTATTATGTGCGGGCCGTTGCCACCAATGCCATAGGGACGACCCTGGGCGAGATTCTGCCGTTCAACACCACCCCCTCCATTGCAGGCTTCCGATGGACTGGCAACACCTTGAATACCTCAACCGACGGTGCAAACCGCGTCTGGGGTTCCACCTTCACGGCTCTCGAGGACTGTGTTCTCACCCATCTGGGTGTATATGACCACAATCAGGACGGTCTGGCGCAAAGCGTGCCTGTGGGCCTGTGGGACTACAACAGTCAGCAGCTGCTTGCCACGGTGACCGTGGCCCCGTCGGATCCCCTGGTCGGTTCATCGCGTCAGCGTGTGTTGAGCACGCCGGTGACCCTGACGGCAGGGACGCGCTACACCATCGGGGCCTTTTATTCTGCCTACACCCCGGATGCGTATGGTTACGGTTCCTCAATCATCACGGATTACCGAGTGGCTTACAATGGCTATGCCACCAGCTACAATCCAAGCTCGCTGAGCTATCCATATGATGTCGGCAATGCATCTGTGACAAATGCCCAGTATTTCGGAGCCACCTATCTCCTCCAGGCTCCCGTTCCTTCAGCGCCCTACATTGTCACCAATGCTCCTTCAGTGACCGATGCCGGGGTTGAAATGAAGGCCACGGTCAGGACAAACGGCCTGCCAACCCAGGTCAGCTTCGAATACTCCCTCGACAACACGCTGAGCACCGGAGTCACCACCACAGCCTCCCAGCTCAGCCTTGCTGGATTTGACAACCTCAGCGTCAGCAGCGCCACCATCACGGGCCTGCCTGCCAACACCACCTTTTACGTGCGTGCCGTGGCGGTCAATTCGCTGGGCACGACGGTGGGTGCCATCCGCTCCTTCAGCACCACTCCACCGGTGCCGGGCTACAAGTTCAGCGGAAACGCCAACAGTTATCAGACGCAATATTACTATAACAACAACTGGGGCTCCTACTTCACGACGACCAAGTCCTGCACGCTGACTCATCTGGGTGTTTATGACCACGATCAGAACGGGCTGGGGGCGGACATCCCCGTCGGGATCTGGGACAGCTATGGAAACCTGCTGGGATCGACGACCGTGCGCAGCGGCACCACGGATGAACGCATTGGCTCCTTCCGGTATCGCGTGCTGAATGCCCCCGTGAACCTGGCCGCCAACACGCGCTACTTCATCGCCGCCTACTATTTGTCCTATGCGTCCGACCCGATTGGTAACAGCGTCAACCTTCAGACCGACAGCCGCATCGTTTACGAAGGCTACACTTACAACAATTCTTACGCCGGCGAGCTGTCCTTCCCGGGGTGGTACAGCTACGGCTCCACGAGTGCGAGCAGCGCCCAATACTTCGGAGCCGGCTTCCTGCTCGAAGCACCGGCGCCCGAGGCTCCTGTGGTCACGACCCTGGAGGCGGACGTGGATCCCCAGACGAGTGTCTCGCCGGCCGCCAAGGTCTGGACCAACGGCCTGCCGACGCAGTTGTCGTTTGAGTATTCACTCGATCCCTCCCTCACGACGGGAGTCAGCACCACGCCGGTGCAGAACCTGCCGGCCAGCTTTGAGCCGACGACGTCCTCTTCAGCGCCGATCTATGGTCTGATCAACAACAGCACCTACTACTACCGCGCGGTGGCGACAAACACGCTGGGTTCGGCACAGGGGGCTATTCTTTCCTTCGAGACCAACCCGTCGCTTCCCGGATACAAGTTTGGCAGCTTTGCATCCATTAGCAGCAATGCCGGGTACACCTGGGGTTCTGAATTTACCGCGTTGAGCAACACCTCCGTGACCCACCTGGGGGTTTATGACCACGATCAGGATGGATTGCAGGGCAATGTGGAGGTGGGACTTTGGGACAGCAACGGCAATCTTCTTGCCACGACCACGGTGACCAGTTCGGATCCTCTTGTGGGAACCAGCCGATACCGGCAGCTGAGCTCCCCCGTGTCCCTGACTGCCAACACCCGTTATCTTGTGGCTGCGTATTATACGGGCTATGACCCCATCGGACATGGTAAGATCACGACTGACAACCGGATCGCCTACTACGGTTATGCCTACGACACCAGCTACTACTACAGTGGCCTGCGGTTCCCCCAGTATCGCGGTCAAACAGGCAATCCTGACTACTCGTACTATTTCGGGGCCAACCTTTTGCTCGAAAAGCCAGAGCCCCAGGCGCCGATGGCCACCACCGAGAAGCCGGTCGTGAATCCGAATGTCAGCGCCACCTTCAAAGCCTCGGTCGCTCCGGGCCTGCTCACGACCCAGGTCTATTTTGAGTATTCGCTCGATGCGACCTTCGGCGCTGGAAACGTCCTGACGACTCCCGTCCAGACCGTGTTTGGATTTCATTCAAAGCAGGTCACCAGCACTGTGACCGGCCTGCCGTCCAACACGATTGTCTATTTCCGCGCTGTGGCTGTCAACTCGATGGGGTCAAGCACTACGGCCGCCCGCCCTTTTGACAGCGGTCAGCTGCCTGTTGCCTGGGATTTTTCGAGTCCAACCAATTACTATACTTGGGGCGGGTATTCGATGGGGCTGGAGTTTAAAGCCCTCTCTGCCTGCGAAGTCCGGCAACTTGGTGTTTACGACCATGGCCTGGACGGCTTCAGCGGCGACATCAAGGTTTCATTGTGGGATGCCAACCAGAACCTGCTCGCCACCACGACTGTCACCAATGCGGACTTGCTGAACGGATCATTCCGCTACCATACCCTGACGAACCCCGTTCAACTGGTGGCCGGTGCCACCTATTTTGTGGCCATTGCAAACAACGGCACTGACATGCTTGCGCATAATGTGCAGGGTCTTGCGATGGACTCGCGAATCGAGTTTCAACGCATGAGGTTTACCACTTATACCAACTCGGACAGCAGCCCTGCGTTCCCGGCTAATGACAATGGCACAGGTCGCGGGTTTTTCGGTCCAGGCCTCGCGCTCGGTCCGGAAACCGGGACTGTGCCGGTGTCTGCGGAGATCGCCTTGAGCGGCAATGGCGCGGGCATCACCAATGGTGACAGCACGCCGAGCACGGCCGATAACACGGATTTCGAAGCCACGCCTGCCGTCGGTGGCACCGTGACCCGTCAGTTTACCATTGCGAACTCAGGCACGGGTGCGCTGAACCTGACAAACACCGCCCCGGACCTGGTGTCCCTGAGCGGTGCCAACGCCTCCGACTTCTCGGTGACTGCCCAGCCGGCAACACCTGTGGCGGCCAACGGCGGCACCACGACGTTCCAGGTGACCTTTGACCCTTCCGCCATCGGGACGCGCACCGCGACGGTGAGCATCGCCAGCAATGACGACACGGACAATCCTTTCACCTTCGTCATCCAGGGAACGGGCACGAACTCCGTCCCGACGGACATCACGCTGAATCCTACCAGCATTGCTGAAAACAACGCCGCCGACGCCACCGTGGGCACGCTTGCCGCCGTGGATGCCGATGCGGGCCAGTCGCACAGTTTCAGCCTGGTCTCCGGAACGGGGGACACGGATAACGGCAGCTTCAGCATCACGGGTGCAAGCCTGAAGATCACGCCGTCTGCCAACTTCGAGGCGAAGAGCAGCTACAGCATCCGCGTTCAGGCCGATGATGGCAGTGGCGGCACCATCGCCAAGGCCTTCACTGTCACGGTGACGGATGTCAACGAGGCGCCTGTCGGGATCACGCTGACGCCTTCCAGCATCGCTGAAAACAATGCTGCTGGAGCCATCGTGGGAACGCTGGCGGCGCAGGATGAGGATGTCGGCCAGACGCACAGCTTCAGCCTCGTCGCGGGAAGCGGTGATGGCGACAACGGCAGCTTTAGCATCAGCGGATCCAGCCTGAGGATCACGCAGTCTGCCAACTTTGAGGTGAAGAGCAGCTACAGCGTCCGTGTTCAGGCGGATGATGGCAATGGAGGCACGCTGGCCATGGCCCTTGCCGTCACGATCTTGGATGTGAACGAGGCACCGGTCATCACCAGCCATGGAGGCCTTGCGGCTGCCGGCGTGAACGTTGCGGAAAACACGACGGCTGTGACCCAGGTCAGCGCTGTGGACGTGGACCTGCCTGCGCAGTTCGTCAGCTACAGCCTCGGGGGTGCGGATGCCGCGCTCTTCACCCTCAATGCGGGAACGGGAGTCCTGGCCTTCACCGCCAGCCCGGACTATGAAACCCCTCTGGATCAAAATGCGGACAACATCTATCTCGTCACGGTCATCGCCACCGACAACGGCAGCCCCGTTGCCTCCTCAGCACAGCAGATCGCCGTCACGGTGACGGACGTGCCCGAGTTTCCCGAGATCACAGTCCTGGGCAATGGCAGTGAGATCATCAGCGGAGACAGCACGCCATCGCCGCTTGACGGCACCGAGTTTGGCAGTGTGCTGTTGGCCACCTCCCTCAGCCGCAGCTTCACGATCACCAACACCGACATTGCCCCGCTGAACCTGACGGGGGCCCCGCTGGTGGAGATCTCCGGAGTTCATGCCAGCAACTTTGCCGTCACTGTGCAGCCTTCGGCCGTGGTGGCGCCACTCACCGGCCAGACTAGCTTCACCATCCGGTTCACCCCGACCGGCTCCGGTTTGCGCTCTGCCCTTGTCACTCTTCGCAGCAATGAACCTGATGAAGGCGTCTACACCTTTGCCATCCAGGGCACTGGTTACGCCAACAACGGCGGGCGTGTCTTTTTCGCCTCTCCTGCCTATTTGGTGAACCAGGGATCCACCCAGGTGGTGCTGACCGTCAAGCGTGTGGATGGCAAGGCCGCCACGAGCGTCAGGCTGACCACGGCGCCCGGCACGACCGGCGCTGCCTTCACTGCTGGTACCGCCGGTGTGGACTACGTGCACCAGGATGTCCTGGTGAGCTTCGCCGAGAACGCCACCAGCCAGGAGGTGACGATTCCGCTCATCGCACGCACCGGCGCTCAGCCGAACTACCAGTTCAGCGCTTCGCTCAGCAATCCTGCTGAAAGAACAACCATCGGCACACCTTCCCCGGCGACGATCTCCATCAAGGGCAATACATTGCCTCGAGTTGCCAGCCTGATTCCGAAACAGGGTGCCGTGATCAGCGATCAGGCGCCTTACAAGATCAGCGGCTCTGTGCTCGATTTGGACAAGGCAGGCATCAACCGGGTGGAGGTGCGGTTGAACGGGGGAGCTCCTGTGAATGCGACGGTGACGACCGGTGGGGGCTTCAACCTTGAGGTCATGCCGGTGAATGGTCTGAACACCCTTGAGGTCACCGCCGTTGATAACCGTGGAACACCAAGCCTGCCGGTCACTGTGACCTTTACTTTTGCAAGGCGGTACAAACTGGAGGTGCCTCGTCCAAGCCTCGGCACTGTTGTGGCGGCCGCCACCCCGGCTTCAGCCATGGCAGCCGTTGCCAAAACAGCTTCTATGAGCGTCCTTCCTGGCACCGTGGTGAAGCTGACCGCCACTGTCAAGGCAGGAGCGACAGCGGCCTTCAGCCACTGGACCGGCTTGCCCGAGGGGGCTGATGCGAAGGGCGGCGTGGTGACGTTTGCCATGCCTGCACAGGATGTGCTGGGCATCGGCGCGGTGTTCAATACGAACTCGTTCAAGGCACCCAGCGGCCATGGAAACACCTTTTACGGGTTCCTCAAGCCGGGCTCCCCCAGTCTGAACAGGTTGTCTAACCTGGCCTTCCTGACGGGAACCATGACGGATACCGGAGCCTTTACGGGCAAAATCTTGATTGAGGGGGCATCCAAGCCGCTGAGCGCTCAGTTCTACGGTAATGGAACCTCAACCTTCGGCACCTCCAGGCTTGCTTCGCTGGATTTGGGTATAGGCCGCAAACTGTCCATGACCTTTGTTGGTGGGAACATCGAGGCCTCCCTGTCCAGTGTCATCGGTTCCACCGTTTACGCCACAGGCACTGCCAGACGCATCATTTACTCGAAGTTACGCGTGATTCCGGCGGCCTTCCGGAATGCGACATCTGCGGGTTCCCTGGGAATGCTCGATTCAGGTTTCTTCAGCATTGCCATGCCAGCCAAGGCTCAGAATCCCGTGCGTGACACCCGCACCTATCCCCAGGGGGATGGATTTGGCACGATCAATCTGACCAAGGATGGCCTGGTCACCTTTGCAGGCATTCTCGCGGATGGAAGCAAGTTCACGGCCAGCACCGGCCTGGTGCAGGACAATCATGCGCCATTCATGTCACAGATGCTGGTTCCCGGGAGCCCGGTCCAAAAGGAGGCCGTGTTGGGAGGGGTGCTGGTTTTTGACACGGCTCCGGCCAGCAGCGATGTCACGGCCACCGATTTGATCTGGACCAGGCCTTCGGTGATTCAGAAAAGCACCGATTCGCTCACCCAGCTCTACACGGGCGGCTGGAACAACGGCATCCATGTCGATGCCATCGGCGCCTTGTACAGCAAGAACAGGAGCATTTTTGCTTCCCTTGAGTTTGGCGTTCCCTTCGCCACCACTGGAGGCGGTGAGCTTTGCTTCTCGGCTGGAAAGCTGAACCCGGAGGTGTCGGTCACCAGTTTCTCCGTCAATCGCCTGGATGAGGTCGTCAAGACACCCCTAACGAACACCTCTTTCACGCTGATCCTCTCGCCTTCATCGGCGAGCTTCAGCGGCACCTTCACGCCCAACTGGTCGTCTGCCTCCAAAACCAAGCCGAGCTTCAAGGGCATCATCCTGCAGAAGGGACAAAGCAAAGGTGGCTATGGGTTCTTCATCAGCAACCGCTTGAACGACCTCGACCCTGAGTCTGGTCGTGTGACGTTCGGGCCGCAATGATGCTGTCACTGGAATGATTGAGCCCCCGGTCTGGCTTCACGGCCTCCGGGGGTTCTTGTTTCCCGCCCTTGACTCGGGATTCGCCCAGGGTGTTTGATGCCGGAATGCCCGTTGTGACAAAAAAGCCGGGCGGCCTGCGCAGGCTGCTCGATGAAGTCGGCACCGTTGATCAGGTCGGTGTCGAGGAACGAGTGGCCAGATATGCCACGCGCAGCCTCAAGAAGAATGCCAAGGTCTTTGGCTTGAAGCTGGCCGCCTCCATGGTGGACCTGACGACCCTGGAGGGCAAGGACACGCCCGGCAAGGTGGCCTCCCTTTGCCAGAAGGCCCTGCACCCGCATGATGAAGCCGACGTGCCTCCGGCCGCGGCGGTCTGTGTTTATCCATCCATGGTCCGGCATGCCCGCAGGCATCTGGCCGGCTCCTGCGTGAAGGTGGCCTCCGTGGCCACGGCCTTTCCCTCGGGCCAGTCGCCGCTAAAGGTCCGGTTGGCGGAAGTCCGCGCCGCAGTGGCGGACGGTGCGGATGAGATCGACATGGTGATCAACCGCGGCGCCTTTCTCGCGGGTGAGCTTGCCCGCGTCCAGGACGAGATCGCCGCCGTGGTCGGGGCTTGCGGGTCGTCCGTGCTCAAGGTCATCCTCGAGGTCGGCGAGCTTGAATCCTATGACAACATCCGCGCCGCCAGCTTCCTCGCCATGCGGGTGATCCGGCCTGGCGACTTCATCAAGACGAGCACGGGCAAGACCTCGTCAAACGCCACGCTCGGCAACAACCAGGTCATGATCGAGGCGATCCGGGATCATTTTCTGGCCACGGGCACGGCGGTGTCGATGAAGCCTGCGGGCGGCATTCGTACGGCGAAGCAGGCCCTGCAGTTCCTGATCGCGGTGAAGGAGACGCTGGGGGACGACTGGCTGAACAATCAACGCTACCGCTTCGGCGCCTCCGCGCTTCTCAACGATCTGGCCCGCCAGCTGGAAAAGGAGCGCACCGGTGCCTACCAGGCTCCCTGGACCTTCAGCGAGGCGACTGAAGGCTACTGAGCGGCTGTTTGGAGCGGAGCGCGGAAATCCGATGCCGCAGCTCCGCGAACGCAGGGGAATCGTGGGGCAGCCCTTGTCCTGCTTCGAATCCCGGGGCGCCCCCTTCATCGGGTTCAGGCATTGGGCAGGCAGGTTTCGAAACGCAGGGGCGAACCAGCTTGCTGCGGATTTGGAAATCCGCGCTCCGTTGCTGACGCGAGCGCAGGGCTGGGGGTGATGACAGCCCTTATGCTCCTTTCGAACCTTCAGCCGGTTCCCGTCGCTTAATTCCTCGTCCGGGTCTTGAAGGTCCGGGAGTGGCCGGTGGACGGCACCTGCACGGTGTAATGCAGCGCGTCTGCGGCAACGCTGCACTGGATGTGATGCGCCTTGCAGCCTGCGGCGGGGTCGCCGTGCTCGCCACCTTTGACCACCGCGGCCGCTGGGTCGCCATGATTTGCGATCATGGACTTGTCCGCGGTGTTCTCATGGTCGTCGCGGACGTTTTCATGCACCTGGTAGATGGCCTCGATCGACGGAGTGGAGCGCAGGGTATCCATGGCCGATTTGCTTGTGCCCTTGCGCGGGCCGTTGTTCATCACGGATACCGTCGGCTGCAGGCTGCGGATCAGCACGGGATTGTTGCTCACGTCGAGCCCGTGGTGATTCACCTGGTAGAGATCCACGGTGCCGGCCAGGTTCACGGGCGACACCAGCCTCTCCTCCACGTTCCAGGTCAGGTCGCCACCGTCAAAGAAGCGGAAGCCGCCGAACTCCAGCAGCAGCACGATGCTGTTGGCGTTGTCGGTGCTGTCCGCCGCTTTTGGCGGCACGCTGCCGTTGAGCGGATTGGGTGCTGCGTCCGCCGGGGCGTTGATGAACTTTTGGTTGGCCGCCAGGCAGGTGAGGGAGAGCTGCGGGCTGCCTTCGGTCTGCTTCAGCGGGAGGGTGTCGCCCGCCGCCAGGGTCACCCGCTTCCCCACCCTGGCATCCTTGTAGGGGCGGCTCATGAGGGTCCAGCGCATGTCCTGCGGCCTGCCGTCGGGGCTGCCTTCAGGAACACCCTTGTCATAAAGCGCGCCCACCGGCATCAGGTCCGCCAGCTCGGCCAGCCCGCCGAAGTGGTCGGCATGGAAGTGGGTGATGACGACATGATCGATCCGGCTCAGGCCGGCGATTTCCGTCGCCACCTGCCGGATTCTCTGCGGGTCGCGGCCTCCAGGATTACCGGTGTCCACCAGCACGGATTCGCCCGCCGGGGTCACGATCAGCGTCGACCCGCCGCCTTCGGAGTCGATCCAGTAGATGTCGAGGGTCCTGTCACGTGCGGCGAGGCCGGAGGCAAGCAGGCTGAGAAGGACGAGAACACGAAGCGGGTGCATGAAGAAATTCGGGATGGGATGAACAAAAAGGATGTCAGAAGGCTACCACCGTCGCCTGGATGAAGTCCATCCTTACGTCGTTCCGGAGGGCTTTCCTGGCTTCTCCTCAGACGGTGTTGGCCCGCAGTACGCGCAGCATGTTGCCGCCGAGCACCTGGCGGATGGTTTCGTCGCTGTGGCCGCGCTGGATCATGCCCAGGGTGAAGAGCGGCCAGTTCGACCAGGCGACGCTCTGCTCGGCCTCGACCGTGGTCTGGTAGTCGTCCTTCGGCCAGAGATGCTCCCAGCGGTCCGCCGGTCCTCCAGGGGCCTTCAGCAGCTTCGCCCGCTCCTCCTTGTCGAAGCGTGAGGTGTAGGCGACGTCGCAGCCGATGGCGGCATGCTTTGCGCCGAACTTGCGGATCAGATGATCCAGGTGGTCGAGCAGCGCGGTGATGTCCCCCCTGCCGCCGAGGAAGCGCGGGATGCAGCAGATGCCCACGAGCCCGTCGGTGTCGCAGATGGCCCTGATGGTGTCGTCCGGCTTGCCGCGAAAGTGCTTGTAAAGCGAGGCGCAGGTGGTGTGGCTGGCCACCATGGGCCGGGCGCTTGCCCTGGCGGCGTCAAACGCGGTCTTCCATCCGCTGTGCGCGACATCGACGATGACGCCGACCTTGTTCATCTCGGCGACGGCGGCGTGGCCGAAGTCGCTGAGGCCGCCGTCATGGGGCTCGCCCGCGCCGTCGCCCAGGGGATTGCGGCGGTTGTAGGTGACATGCATCATGCGCGTGCCGAGCTCGTGGAAGATGCGGATGAAGCGCAGTTCGTCGCGCACGCTCTCCCAGTCCTGCATGAGCGGCACGCCGTTGGTGGTGAAGCAGAGGCCGACGTTGCCCGCCTTCTTCAGCGCCTCGATTTCGTCGGCGGTGACCACCTTGGAAAGGGCGGGCTTCATCAGGTCGGTGGCGCGGGTGAAGTGGGCGAGGCGCTTGATCAGGCGCATCGGGTCGCTGCCCTCCTCGCCTGTGTTCTGGAAGATGCAGGTGACGCCGGCGGCCTTGAAGGCGTCGAGGAACTCCCTGCGTTCGCGTTCGCTGGTGGCGTTGCGGTTCATCGACATGGACTCGCGCAGGTCGCTGATCTCCGCAGCGGAGGCGCCTGACCGGACGGCGGCGTTGAGCGCCTCGGCATCCACGGCACAGCGTGGCGCGAAGCCGTAGCTTTCGAAGACGACGGAGCCGAAGTGCAGCTCCCAGGCATGCTCAAGCTGCGCCTGCGTCGGCTTCAGCAGGCTGATGGCGACCTCGCGCGGCCTGTCGATGGAGGGATTGCCGGTGCGCCAAAGCTGGTTAGGCTCCTGGGAGCGGGCGAGGACATGGAAGCCGCCGGCGAGTGCGGCGAGCGGGGCCTTGCGGAGGATCTGGCGGCGGGTGAGCGATTCGGGCATCCGCAGGATACAGTGCAGCCGGCGCGGATGTTTCCTGGCAATGAAGTGCGAAACGCCTCAGGGCTGGTCGATCACCACCTGGCCGCTGAGGATGGCGGAGGTGTTCGGGTTGGGAAGCTGCGGCAGGTTGAAGAAGCCGAAGGCCTTCCTCGTGCCGGAGGCGGGCCGGATGATCATGCCCTCAAAGCGCACGTTGCGCACGACGGTGCCGGCGAGATCAACGAGCACAAACCTGCCGCCGACCAGGCCGGTGGATTTTTCAATCGTCAGGGTGGCCTTGCCAGGATTCTGCGGGCTGCCGGGTGAAGGCATGTCCACGCTGAAGGTGTCGGTGTAACTGAAGGCGCCAACATCCGGGTTGATGGCGGAAGCCTCGACACCGCCGCTGGCGAAGAGAAGCTGCGCCGTGCTGGTGCTGGCAGGCAGCCCGAGGATGACGCCCTTGGAGTCCGGTGCGAGGTATTTGCCATAAGCCGCGAGATTCACCGCGACATTGCCCGGGCCAAAGCCGGCCTGATAGCTGCGCGAGGTGACAGGCTGGGGCTTGCGCAGCCAGCTGACGGTTCCGGAGAAGGAGTTGTCATTGAAGGCGGCGAGCGGATCAGGCGTCAGCAGCAGCGTGCCAAGCACGGAGCCGGTGTTGGAATAGAGCGTCTGATGGAGCAGGGATTCTCCGTTGGGACCGAGGAAGGTCGCGGAGGTCACGCTGGTGCCGTCGGCGGTCTTGCCGGTGAAGGTGAGCCTCCCGTCGATGGCAACGCTGCAGCTGAGGAAGCCGGTGCCCTGGGGGATGGCGGGGTTGCCGACATCGCCGCCCTGAACGTCAAGGCCGATGCTGTAATAGCCCACGAGGTCACTGGCGGGCCGGGTGCTGTTGTTCCAGACCTGCCGCCAGCCGTTCAAGGGCGCCGCAGGGCCTCCGGTGCCGATGGTTCCGGTGAGGGTTTGCAGGCTTGGATTCATGATGAAGTCAATCTCGGCGTCCGGAAGTGCGGGCCTTGGGATGCTGACGGAAAACTGCGGGCTGGTTGCATAGGCGGTGTCAAGCCTGGAGCTGAAGCTGTAGGTATTCTTTCCGAGGGTCAGCTTGCCTGAACAGGCTCCCAGGGAGGTCGTGGTGAATTCCAGGCGGCCGCCCAGGCTGTCATTGACGGAGGCGTCGCGTCCGACCATCGCCTGGAAGGAGCCCACCGCTCCTGAAGGAATGGCCTGGACGACGAGCGTGCCCAGCCACACAAGGCTGGTGCCTGCGGCATTGGAGGCGGTGATCTGGAGGTTGAAGGTGCCGGAGGCCTGGGGGCGTCCGCTGATCAATCCGGTGCTGCTGTTCAATGACAAACCTTTGGGCAGGCCGATGACGTTGAACTTCACCGGCATGTTGCTGGCGCCCAGCGTGTGGCTGTAGTCGCTTCCGACCATCGTGGGCGGCGGCGGCACCGGGCTGACCACGGGCGGCAGCAGCACGGTCAGCGTGCGGGGGCCGCCGGCAAGAACGCCTCCGGGGCCGGTGACAACGCAGTCGTAGGTGTCGGTGTCGCCGATGACCAGGGAGCTGAGGGTGAGCTTGGCGGCAGTGGCACCGTTGATGCGCGGGCCGTTGCTGAGCGGGCTGCCGTTTTTCCGCCACTGGTAGGTCAGGCCGTTGCCGGCGGTGTTGATGATGAAGGAGACGGTGCCGCCGACGGGCACCTGGGCGGCTCCGGGGCTGGTGTCGACAACACCAAGCTCGGCGATGCCGCTGGTGTCCTTGCCCGTGGGGTTGGCCGCCACGACGGTGTACTTCCCGGCCTGGGAAAGCTGGGCGTTCAGCACGGAATAGGTGCTGCCGGTGGCGCCGGGGAGGGTGCCGCCGTTCTTCTTCCATTGAAAGGTCACGGGCGGGCTGCCGGTGGCGGCTGTGTTGAAGGTCGTGATCGGTGCATTGACCGCGACTAGCTGGCTGACGGGCTGCAGCGTGACGACCGGGGCGATGTCGTTGTCGGTGACGGTGAGAGTGAAACGATGCGCCGTGCCCACCAGGGCTCCGGCAGGGGTTCCGAGGGACACGATGACCGTTTCCGAAGCCTCCACCAGCACATCGTCCTTCACGGTGATGCTGATGTTTTTCGCGGACTGGCCGGCGGCGAAGGCCACAGGGGTGGTGCTGATGGTGTAGTCGGCTCCGGTGCTGGTGGTGCCGGAGAGCGTGAAGGGAATGCTGGTGTTGACGGCGGGCGCGAAGCTGAGCTGCAGGCCGAGGGTGAAGACACCTGCGTTTTCCGCCACGGTCTGGCTGGTCAGCGCAAAGTTCGCCACGGGCGTCAGGATCGGCGAGCTGCCGCTGGTGAGGATGTCGCCACCATCGCCCACGGTCACCAAAAGGCTGCCAAAACCACGGATGGCGTGCAGGGAGGGAAGCTGGACCGAGGAGACGCCCCTCTTCTTCCAGGCGCTGCCGTTGGAGGAGGTGAGGATGATCTGGGAGGTGCCGACGGCAATGAACTGGCCGGAGGCCCAGGTCACGCCGAGCAGGTTCTGTCCGAAGGCGACGGGCCGCTGCACCCAGGCGGTGCCATTGGCGGAAGTGAGAATGACATCGCCGTCCCCGACGGCGCAAAACTGGGAGCCTGACCAGGCGATGCCGTTCAGGTCGGCAAAGGGAGCGGTGGTGGATGCGGACCAGGTGAGGCCGCCGTCATTCGAAATGCAGACGGTTCCGAGCATGCCGACCGCGAGGGCCTTGGAGCCTGTCCAGACGACATCGCGCAAGTCCGCGCCGGTTCCTGAAACTCGCGGTGTCCAGGTGATGCCGTCGGGCGAGGTGAGAACGGCGCCGCCTTCGCCGGTGGCGATGAGCAGGTCGCGGGTCCAGGTCACGGCCAGCAGGTCCTGCGCCGTGCCTGAAGCCTGGGGCGTCCAGGTGCCTCCGTCAGGAGAAGTGAGCACGGCTCCGGCCTCCCCCACGGCGACCAGCTTGTCACCGGCCCAGACGATGCCATGAAGGTCGTCCGAAGTGCCGGAGCTTTCGACCGTCCAGACCACGCCGTCCGCCGAACTCAGCACTTCACCCTCAAGGCCGACGGAGACGACCTTCAGGCCCGTCCAGGCGATGTCCCGAAGCATCGCGTGACTGACGGTCGAGCGGTCGGTCCATGTCACCGTGTTCGTCGATGTCAGCAGGGCTCCGGTCGAGCCGACGGCCAGCGTGGTGGCGCCGCCCTGCACGAGGCCTAACAAAAGTTGATCGACGCCCGAGCCCTGGGGCGACCAGGTGATGCCGTCTGGAGAGGTCAGCAGGGTGCCGTCCGAACCACAGGCGACGGCGGTGGCACCCGTCCAAAGCACCGAGGACAGCGAGGCTGCACCGGAGTGCCGCTGGGTCCAGGCCGCGCCGGCGGGGGAGGTGTGCAGCGTGCCTCCGCTGGTCGAGGCGATGAGCTGGCCGCCGTCCCAGGTGACGCCGGTGAAGCTCAGCGCCGGGGTTTGTGAGCTTTGCGACCAGGCACTGCCGGTCGTGGATTCCAGGGTGATGCCGAGCTCACCGACGGCGAAGACCTTGACGCCCGTCCAGACGGCGGCAAGAAGGTCGAGCGAGGTGCCGGTGAAGCGCGTGGTCCAAACCGTGCCGGTGGGTGAGGTGATGGCGGTGCCGTCATCGCCCACAACCACGAGCGATGAACCGGTCCAGACCACGGAACGCAGCGTCTTCGTGGTGCTGGTGGCGCGCTTGGTCCAGGTGTTGCCGTCCGGAGAGGTCAGCACGGTGCCGTCTTCACCCACAACCACAAACTGCCCGCCTGTGAAGGCTGCGCCGTGAAGGGCGCCGGTGACGCCCGAAGCTCGCATGGACCAGGAGATTCCATCAGAAGACACCAGGATCAGCCCGGCGTTGCCAGCCACCACAAAGCGGCTTCCCGACCAGGCGGCGGCGTGCAGGTTTTCGTTGGTGGGCAGCGGGTTCCGCAGGGTCCAGGTGCTGCCAGTCTGCGCCATGGCGGCGGGCTTTGCCAGCAGCAGCAAGGCGAGCCACAGCAGCCTCATCCAACGACCCGGAGGCGTTTCAACGTATGCCCGTCGGCTCGATGCACAGAGGCCGGCGTCTGTCATGGCTTCTGGACCTCCCCATCGGTGGAAACTGACCCACCTGCGGATGGGGTGGCAGGGTTCGGTTCGTGTTGCCGGGGAGCTGCCGGCACGCCTGACGATCATCGGGTTCATCACGGAAAATCCAGACAACCTGTTGGTTAGAATTGCCTGGAATCCCACAACTATAAGGATTCACAGGGGGTAAGTCGAGGTTTTTGTGATTACAAGGTAGGCACAAAATCTTAAATATCAGTACATCCACAACGATGCGTCGCAGTGATGAAACGATTTGCGATGGCGGGCAGCAATGCGAAAGACGGTCAGCATCCATGCCTGTTTCTGAATCACGCCTCGGTCTTCTCATCGTCGTCTCCGGCCCGTCGGGAACCGGCAAAACCACGCTGTGCCGCAAGGCCTGTGCAGAGGGCAGGGCGGTGTTCTCGGTCTCCTGCACAACACGTCCACCCCGCCCCGGTGAGGTGGATGGCAGGGATTACTTTTTTCTCACGGAAGAGGACTTTCTGGCCCGCGTGGACCGCGGTGAGATGTTTGAGTACGCCCGCGTGCACAACCGCTGGTATGGTACGCTGAAGAGCTATGTGTTCGACAACCTCCGGCGCGGTGTGGACGTGCTGATGGACATCGACGTGCAGGGTGCCGCCCAGGTGCGTGGCTGTGAGGATGAACTGGTGGAAAAGTGCCTGACGGACATCTTTGTCATGCCGCCCAGCCTGGAGGAGCTGCGCGCCCGCCTGTCGGGTCGTGGCACGGACAGCGAGGAAGTAGTGGAGCTGCGTCTGAAAAACGCGGAGGACGAGATGCAGCACTGGCGGGACTACCGCTACTGCCTGGTCAGCGACACACGCGAGTCGGATGAGCAGCGATTCCGTGCCATCCTCACCGCTGAACGCCTGCGCAGCAGCCTGCGGACACGATGATCCTGGCGCGCGGAACTCCGATTCTGCGGCCGCTCCGAAGTCTGAATGCATCTGGAACCTTCCTCCCGACTGCTTCGGCCACTCGGCAGAATCTTTTGGGGATGAAGCAAGAGGAAGGAAAAGCCTGGGCGTGGGGACGAACCACACTGCTGCGGATTTGGAAATCCGCGCCCCTTTGCTGCTGCTGGAATCGGTTCTCAGGCTCGCTGGCCGATGGCCTTCAGCTTTGCCAGACCTTCGCTCCAGGCCACTTCATGCGGTAGACGTCCTGATTTCGCGGCAAGCGCCGCCACAACCCCCGCCGCCTCTCCCATGGCGACGGAGTTGCCGGTGACGCGGTAGCTGGCGTGGGAGATGAAGTCGCCGCTGATGCAGCGCCCGGCCATCATCAGGCCGTCCACATCCTTCGCGATGAGGGCGCGCAGCGGGATGTCATAAGGCTTCATCTTGAAGTCGCCGTTGTTGATGGGCTTTGACTGGTTCGTCTCCTTCGAGTCCGCATGGATGTCCACGCCAAAGGTCACCCGCGCCACGGCGTCGTCCTGACGTGCTCCCTGGACCAGGTCCTCGCGGGTCATCTTGTAACGGCCATGAATGCGACGTCCGTCGCGCACGCCGATCTGCTCCGCCGTGGCCGCGATCTGCATGCCCTGCCAGGGGCCGCCGAGCCTGCGCAGGGCGCGCATGATGCTGAAGATCTCAGCCCGCCCGCGCATCGTCGCCTCGCTGATCTTCGCGGCGTCCCAGGGCTTGATGCCATACTCATGGTTCAGCATGAGCATCACCAGGTCCTCACGCACCGGAAACAGCGTCGGGTGGCCGTAGGAAGGCTCGATGCCGGCGCGGCGGATCTCGGCCTTGAAGGCCTCCATGCAGGTCAGATGGCCTGCGGGCCCCTGGAATTCGTCCGTGCCGTTGAAGGACATGAACGGAGCCAGCGCCTTGACGTCGCGTACCACGGCCAGGGCGTTGAGCGTCATCGGCTGACAGGGGCATTCCTTCTCCTGGCCGATGTCCCAGCCGCAGCCCGCCTGCTCCCCGAGGTCGCCATCGCCCGTGGCATCGATGAAAACCGGCGCCCTCCAGGCCTGACGCCCCGCCTTCGACTCCGTGACGATCGTGCGCAGCCTCCCGCCTTCGCGGAAGGCCGCCGCCACGCGTGTGTGCAGCTGGCAGGTCACGCCGGCCTCCAGGCACATTTCCTCGAGAAGGATCTTCATCTCCTCCGGCTCATAGACAAACCGGGCTGGGTTCGAATTGCGCCGTGCGTCACGTTCATCCAGTCGGCGTGTCAGCTCCCGCGTCAGGCCCGGCTTGTCGAAGTCAAAGATGTAGGTCAGCAGCCCCGCCGTCCACACGCCGCCCAGGCAGCCATGCACCTCAAAAAGCCGCACCTTCGCCCCGGCCCGCGCCGCCGTGATGGCTGCGGAAACGCCCGCAGGTCCTGCGCCGCAGACGATCACGTCCGCATCCTCACGCAGCTCCAGCTTCTTCGCCGGCTCTTCAAACTGCCCTGCGGGCTCTGATGCAGCGAGCCCCGGTGCAGCACCCTGGCCGGCCGCGCCACACGCCACGGCTGCATGAAGAAAGCGACGGCGGGAGACTGAGTTGGCGGTCATGAGAGATGAAGTTGGGTGGAATTCAGGCAATGAGGCAGTCGATGATGCCTTTTGGACGTTGAATGTCATCACCGGTCACTAGGTGGAGGCAATGCCGCCAGCCTGGATGGATCTGGGCGGCGGGAGCTATTTCTTTTTCGCCCGGGGCGGGGAAGGCGCTTTGGGATAACGAACAACGCGGATGTCGTTCTTTTGTGGGGCGCCTGGTGTGCTGCGCCCTGCACGGATGAGTTTTTCATAGGCGGCCTGCATGGCTTTGACACGTTCAGGATGCAGCGGGGCGACGTTCATCGACTCGGCGAGGTCTTCGTCGAGGTTGTAGAGTTCCGGCTCGGCATGGGCGATGTATTTCCATGGACCATCGCG
>JBIJBP010000264.1:0-2585 GCA_044345155.1 Prosthecobacter sp.
GCTTCCTCCATGGACCTTCCTGACCTTTTCCCCGCCAACCCCATGCAGTTGCGCACGCTTCGCGGTTACAACTTTTCCGAAGTCTCCTCGGCCATGCAGAAGGCCATCCGCAGGGGTGATGCCGCCCAGGCCGGTTACTGGGCCTTGGAACTCTGGAGCAGCGGTTTTGGCAAGTATGTGTGGAAGCGTCTCTTAACCGTCAGCGCAGAGGACTGCTGGGGCATCCTCACCCAGGAAGTGAAAGCGCTGCATGATGCCTACCTGGTCATCAACGATGGTGTGCCGCCGAAGCAGGCGAAGGGCCGCATCTTTATCAGCAAGGCGGTCATTCTGCTGTGCCTGTCCAAAAAGAGCCGTGACCCCGATCACTTGCAGAACATGGTCTATGACCAGCAGGCAGGGCTGGAGGCGGAAACGCTGGCGCAGGAACTGCGTGAGAGCGGGGAGTATGTGGCGATCCCTGAGTATGCGTATGACTGCCACACGCGTGAGGGCAAGAAGCGCGGGAAGACGAAGGCGGACTTCTTCAAGGCGGAGCAGGCCGCGCTGGAGCCGTTCCAGCCGGGTCTGTTTGATCACTTGATCGATTGATTTTCTGTAATGCCCATACCGTATTCACAGAATATAGCCCTGCCTTCTTGATTGCAGATCAGGCCACCAATCCTGGCGGCATCAATGGCTTTAAAACCCTGCTGCGGCGGCAGTTGGCGGACGCAAATTCATCCCGAAAGAATCCAACTGGATCAGCGACAGGAGTCAGATAGTTCCAGCAGATTGCAGCATAATGATCTGGTGCACTGGGCACGTCTGCATCTGCTGGCCTCCATTGATAGACCTGCCATGCATGGTATCGCAGGTATCTTGTCAGCGGGCCTTGCTTGTCAGACAGGCTCCCAAGGTATTCTGGCATGAGGGCAAGGTTGGCGAGGCGGCTGTAGGAATCCAAATCTTGGCTCCGATCCCAAACGTGAGCAATGGTCCAGCCAAGAGTCGGCAGCTTACTCTTGCCAGGAATCCCGTGAGTCCACAAAAGTGCCCAACGAGGAGTGGTGTTGTCGTCGTGCATTCCAACAATCCGATCTTCCACCCTCACCTCCTGATAGAGTTCGCGTGGAGCGCGAATGGTAGGAAACATAGCATGCTTGAAGGATTTCACCGTGGCAGGATCGGGCAGCAAAATTCGGGCTGCCGCCATGCTGACAAGTGCTTTTTCGTCTTCGCCCAAGGGCATCAATGAAGGAATAGGGTTTCTGCGTTGGTGGTGGGTGCGTTTCATAATAAATCCGCTCTACAGAATGGTCTGGAGTTATGGATATTAGCTAGGAGCGGCATGTCTCGTTCTCAGTTTTTACACATTGAATGGTTCATAAAGACTGAGCATTCGTTTTGCTTGCGTTGCGACGATCTCACGCAATTCGATTGGTGAAACCACTTCACAGTAAGCCCCCCAACGCATGATCCACGGGACCACGTCTTCGAAAGCCGATGCGTAGAAACTGACCCTGATCGACTGTGGATCGGCAGAAGGTCGGCGGATTTTCATGGCTTTTGGGCGATAGCTGGACTCCTCGATCAGGCGAGCGGCGTAGCCTGTCATTCTGAGCACGATTTCCACTTTTGGACCTCCCTTCACCCACACGCCAAACACTTCGGATTGTTTTTCCCAGTATTTTGAGTCATCCATTTCTGCCGGGCGCTCAAATGATTCTTCGCTGACCACGGCTTTTTCGATCCGCCACAGCGCATACATCCTTCGGGCTCGAGCTTTCGCGCAGAACGCCAGGCAATACCAGCGACCTTCGTTTTCAAGCAGGTGATAAGGATGAATCAGCCGTTCCTGCGGTTTTGGATCTTTGTTGCTCTTGTATTGGATGACCACTTTTCGCCTTTCAAGCAATCCCCGCACGAGGCTACGAAACGTGGGAACCAGCCTCTGAGGCATGGGGAGGGCAGTGCTGGAAATGTAATTGCCTATCTCCTCAATTTTAATCCCATGGGTATCCAAGGAACGGCAGAAGTGACTGAGAAGATCCGTCGCGCCTGCGCCACCATCGATCTTAGAAAGCGCCTGCAGCATCGATCGCATTAGCACGACGCTCGGAAGGACTTCTTCATGTCCCTGTAGCACTTGTTGCAGGCCTTTTGCGGGATGGGGGCAAGAGAATCCACGGGAACGGCTATATTCGATCTGGAAGCCCTGCTGCTTGAGGAAATCCACATCGCGTTTGACGGTTCGCAGACTGACGCGCATCCGGGTGCCAAATCATGACACTTGAAGCAATATCGTTGTCCTCCCAACTTTCAAGATGTCTAGCTTTGTTATCCAGCGCATTTGGATGACTGCAACACGCGGGAGGGGAAGAAACGTGGGAAGACGAAGTCTGAGCAGATCGTGCCTTTACAACATCCAGCTACGGCTCCGTCAAATGGCGCACAAAATGGTGCGACACCAGATTCAACGGTGATGAGGCCCAAGGGCCATGCAACGCAAAGTCCGCTATTCCTTTGGCCAGTTCACCATCCAGTCGGTTCGTGAACCCGTCGTTGATCCGGTCGTCTGCAATTCGCCCGACCGGCTCATGCAG
>JBIJBP010000178.1:0-8719 GCA_044345155.1 Prosthecobacter sp.
GAATCGTGCATCGAGGAGGGGGGGTGCATGCCGCCGCGCCGCCGGCCTGTTCCGCCCCGGCGGCTGCGGCTCCAAGGCAGCAGGTCAACGCGGTCCCATCACCTCGGCCGCCGCAGGTCCGGCCCGTCTCAAAGCCGGCCGCATCGCCCTCGGGCAAGGGCTGGCCCCTTCGCGCCCCGGCCTTGCTGCTGTGCCTGGCCGCCATGGCAGGCACAGCCTGGCTCCTGTCACCTGACATGAGGGGGTGGGTGCCTAACAAAAAGTTTCAATTTTCAACGGGTGCCCTGTTCCGTCAACGGGCGGGCGCTGAGGGTGCTGGTGTGGATGCCCGCTTTGTGCGCATCGCCTTGAACGAGCCTGGTGTCCTGAGCCTGGCGGAGGTGGAGGTTTTTTCCAGCGGCGCCAGCATCGCCTCCAGGGGTTCGCCCAGCCAGTCCACCACCTACAACCGCGGTCCCGCACGCAGGGCCCTGGACGGTGACACGGTGGAGGGCTTCAGCCAGACGCTGTCCAAGGATGAGCAGCCCTGGTGGCAGGTGGACCTCGGGCAGGAGCGCCGGGTCACCCGCATCGTGATCTGGAACCGGCGGGACAAGTTTGCCTCGCGGCTTAAAAACTTCACGGTTTCAGCCCTGGATGCGTCACAGAACATCCTCTGGCAGACCACGGTTGAGGAGCCTCCGTCACCGGAGCTTTCACTGCCCGTCGGACGCTGAGCTGCCGCAGGCTTGACCCCTGCCGCCTTCGCCGCTATGCCAGCATCATGCCCCGCATTGACGGCCGCAGCGCCGACCAACTCCGTCCCGTCGACTTCATCCTCGACATCGCCCCTCACGCCAACGCCTCGGTGCTCATCGCCTTTGGCAACACCCGCGTCATCTGCGCCGCCACCATCCAGGACGAGGTGCCGCGCTGGATGAAGGTGCAGAACGTGCCCGGCGGCTGGCTCACCGCCGAATATTCCATGCTCCCCTACTCAACTCTCGACCGCAAGGACCGCGACAGCTCCCGCGGCCGCCCCGACGGCCGCAGCATCGAGATCCAGCGACTCATCGGCCGCAGCCTGCGCGCCGTGGTCGACCTCACCAAGCTCGGCCAGCGCACCCTCTGCATCGACTGCGATGTGCTTCAGGCCGACGGCGGAACGCGCACGGCCTCCATCACCGGTGCCTGCGTCGCCGCCGCCATCGCCTTCAACCGCCTGCTGGACAAGGGCAAGATCACCCAGCAGCCCCTGAAGAAAAAGGTCGCCGCCATCAGCGCCGGCATCTGGAAAAATGAAGCCCTGCTCGACCTCTGCTACGAGGAGGACGCCAAGGCCGACGTGGACTGCAACCTGGTTCTGACCGAGAGCGGCGACTTTGTCGAGATCCAGGGCAGCGGCGAGGAGGCCACCTTCACGCAGGCGCAGATGGACGAAATGCTCGTGCTGGGACGCAAGGGCGTGACCGAGCTGGCCGCCCTCCAGCAGCAGGTCATCGACAGCGCCATGAAGCCCGCCTCCGGCAACGACCTGCGCAAGCTGGCGGACTTCTTCGGCAAGAAGTGAGGCGTGGATGCATGCTGGTCAGGCCAGCAGCTCGTTTAACACGCGGCCGTGAACGTCCGTGAGACGCTGGTCACGGCCGCCATGGCGGAAGGTGAGGCGCTCATGGTCCACTCCCAGCTGATGCAGCAGTGTGGCATGGATGTCGTGGATGTTCACCGGCTGGCTGGCGACGGCGTTGCCAAATTCGTCTGTCTCGCCAAAGGCCATGCCGCCCCTGAAGCCGCCACCCGCCATGAAGAGGCAGTAGCCGTTGACATGATGATCGCGCCCCGCAGTGGCGCTGACCTTGGGCGTATGCGGCGTCCGTCCCATCTCGCCCGCCCAGAGTACGATGGTTTCGTCCAGCAGTCCGCGCTGCTCCAGGTCGATGATCAGCGCGGCGACGCTCTGATCGGTGATGCGGGCGTTTTTTTCATGGTTCTGCTTCAGGAGCCCATGCTGGTCCCAGGGTGAGTTGTTGCCATCAAAGCTCGGGCAGGTGATCTCGACAAAGCGCACGCCGGCTTCGACCAGACGCCGGGCACGCAGGGCCTGGGTGGCGTAGAAGCGCTGGTGCTCGTCGGTGGAGTCCACGCCATAAAGCCTGCGGATGTGCTCCGGCTCCGAATGAATGTCCGCGATGTCCGGCACGGCGCTTTGCATGCGGAAGGCGGTCTCGTAGTTGATGATGGCGGCCTCGATGGCCCGTGCATCAGAGGTGCTGGCGGCGAACTCGGCGTCTTGTTCGGCCAGCAGGGCAAGTTTGCGGCGCTGGATGGCCGCGGCGTCATGGGGCGCGATGTTGTCCACGGGCAGGCCTTTCGCCCGCACCATCGTGGCCTGATGACTGGCGGGCAAAAACGAGCTGCCGAAGTTTTCGAGGCCGCCGTTGGGAACCCAGTCGTTGTTGAGCACGACGTAGCCGGGCAGGTTGCGGTTTTCAGAGCCGAGTCCATACGACACCCAGGCGCCAAGGCTCGGAGCCTGTCCAAGAATGCGGCCGGTGTGCAGCAGCAGATTTTGCTGACCATGCAGGGGAAGCTCGCCAACCATGGATCGGACGACGCAGAGCTTGTCCGCGACCTGAGCGATGTGCGGCAGCAGGTCGCTCACCCACAGGCCGCTTTGTCCGCGCTGCCGGAACTCCCACGGACTGCCGAACCAAACACGGCCCGCGTTCGACTGTGAGCGCTTCGTCACCGCGCTTTCGCCGATGGGTTTGCCCTCGTGCCTTTTGAGCATCGGTTTCGGGTCAAAGGTGTCCACGTGGCTCGGGCCGCCGTCCATGAAGCAGAAGATGATGTTTCTGGCGCGTGGACGGCTGTGAAATGTTGCGCCAGCCATCGCTTGCAAGGCCAGCATGCTGAAACCTGCGGAGGCGCTGGAAAGAATGTCCCGTCTGGAAACCAGACTCCTGCGCCATTCCAATCTTTCGCGGTGTGTCTTCATGTCAGCGGTAATAGATGAACTCCTTCGCATTGAAAAAAGCGTGGGCGAGACGCTCCCAGGATTCCGGCGTGTCACCGCCGAAATCTTGAAGTGCCGCCATCCAGCGCTTTGCTTCCACGACATTCGGTTGTCGGCCAAAGGCGCATTTGAACATGAGCCGGAGGAGTTCTTGGGTGTTCAAAGGCTTTTCCTTCACCAGCCTCTCCGTCCAAGCCTTCGCCATCGCATTCACAAACGGATCGTTGAGGAGAATGAGGGCTTGGGTGGGGACGTTGGTGACGTCGCGTTTGCCGGTGGGAAGTTTGAGGTCGGGGAGGTTGAAGCCGGTTAAAAACTTGGGCGGGTCCATGATGGACATTTGCAGGTAGATGGAGCGGCGGCCGTGGCCGTCGAGGGGGCCGGTGAAGAGGCGCTTGGCACCGTCCTCGACGGGACGGAATGGCAGGATGGGGCGGCCGTACAGCCGGGGGTCGAGCCGGCCGGACACAGCGAGAAGTGAATCGCGGATGGACTCAGCTTCGAGGCGGCGGGTGGGGTAGAAGCTGAGGAGGCGGTTGTAGGGATCAACATCCAGGGAGCGGCGGCTTTCAAGCGCTGTGGGCGCATGAAATGCCCCCTTCCTTGGGCTTTTCCCTGATCCCTGGCGGAAGGTTTGGCTCAGCACGAGCTTGCGCACGAGCTGCTTTGTGGACCAGCCTTCGCGGATGAACTCGCGGGTGAGCCAGTCCAGAAGCTCGGGGTGTGAGGGCTTGTCGCCGAGGCGGCCGAAATCATCGGGTGTGGCGACGAGGCCGGTGCCGAAGATCCACTGCCACACGCGGTTCACATAGACCCGCGCCGTCAGCGGATGCTCGGGATGCAGCAGCGATTCGGCAAGGGCGAGGCGGTTGGTGATGCGTTCGCCATGCAGCATTTTCAGCGAGGCGGGCTCGATGAGTTCGCCGGTGGTGTCCACATTGCCGCGAATATTGAGCGGATACTTCACGGGCATCACATCGCGTTCATCCATGCTGTTCACCGTGCGTGGGTAGGCGATGCCAGATTCGACACGGCGATAGTCGGCGATAAGTTGGGCGAGCTTGGTTCCGGATTCAGCCTTGTTGGGCAGCAAAGCGTTGGCGAGCAGCCAGTCGAGCACCTCGTGGTCGCCTGGACGCGTTTTTTTTTCGCACCAGCGGCTCACGGTGGCATTGAACCATGCGGCAATGCCTTCCCAGGGCGTGGCGGCCTTGTTGGGATACAAACTGGCGAAGGCTTCGAGTTCATCCTGCGGTGTGCCAGCGGCATCATGCGTGACGATGCCGGTGATGCTGAGCCAGCTTCGCTTGTCGTGACCGAAGTCGTTGTTGCCGAGCCCCTTGGCCAGGCCGGTGCGCGGCGGGAAGTTCGGATTCAGCGAGGATGTGCAAAACTCGATGGTCACCTGCTGCGCACCATTTTTCAGCCCGGCATCGGTGAAGGTTCGCCACTGCGGCTTTGGGTTCGTGTAAAACGCGATGGTTTCGTTTTGAAAGGCATGGTCATCGACAACGAGATGGCCGGCGAACTCGCCTCCAGCGAGGTTGAGGCTAACGAACTTGCCTGGGACAAGGTGTTGCGGTGGCATGCGCAGGCTTCCGGGCAGTTTCGAACTCAAGGCATGCGAATGCCATCCGCGCGGCAGCAAGCCTGCGAGGACGTTTTCGCCTTCGAGGGCTATGAGAGGCGTTCCGTCGTCGGTCTGCCCATTTTCGAAGCCTTCGCCTTCAAAGACCCAGCCCAGGGAGGCGCGGTTTTCAACCGCCCAGGCCGTCTGAAAAGCGCCCATTCTTGTGAATGATGCGTTGCGCGTCTTTGCCGTATCGCGGGCTTTTTGCCACTCATCGGCCAGCTCCTGCCAGCGAACGGCTTGAGCGGCATCGGTGGTCGCGGTCACTTCGCTGCCCATGGAGATGCGAAAGCGGCCCAGCAGATGGCCGGTTCCATACGAATGCTCCAGCGTGATCGTCCAGTCACCGCCATGCGGCAGATCGACGGTTTCGGTGAAGGTGAATCGTGCCGTGTGATCCAGGCTCTCTGGTGCGAGGCCGACCGCCCATCCGCGACGACCTGAAGCACGCTGCAAAAGCGACTCCACCGCGTAGCCGGGCTGCGCATGGCTGGCGCGTGCGGCGGCGAGCTTGAGCTGCTTCACTGCACCTGTGCTTCCATCGGCAAGACGGGGCTTGACCTCGATTCGGAGGTCATTGAGCACGAAGTTTCCGCGGTTCGTGCGCCCGGGACCGCGCTCCGGCAAGGAGGGATGCGTGAGCGCTTCGAGCTGCATCTCCCCCACCGCGCCGGGCTCGGTGGTGAAGTTCACCGTGTAGCTGTCCTTGTCCGGCGTGGCACCCGTGGCGAGAATGGAGTGATCCTTGTCGATGATGAAGTTCGTCTGCCTGGCCGTGGCGCGGAGATTTTGCGGCACGAGCCACAGCGTGTCATTCAGCAGGCGTGCGAGCGGATATGCGATGTCGTGCGGCTTCGCGTTTTCCAAGGAGGGGCGGTTGTTTGCCGCCCAGGCTTTGAGTGCTGGCCCTTGAAAGGCGCCCTTCCTTGTCCAGAGCGCGGCGAGTTCATCGCGGATGCTCTGGCGCAGTTGTTTGAGCTGCGCGATGGCGGTGGCGTTTTTACCCGGCGCATCAATGACGCGCGAGGTCCAGCGCGGTGTGGTGAACATGGCGGCCAGAGCATAGTAGTCGCGCTGCGACACGGCTTCGAGCTTGTGATCGTGGCAGCGTGCGCAGGCGACGGTGGTGGCGAGAAAGGCCTTCGAGAAGGCGTCGATCTTGTTGTTCACCATCTCCTGATGAATGCCGTTGAACATGAGGCTGCTGCCATGCCGGTGTTCGCCCATGTGGTAGAACATCGGGCCGATGAGGCTTTCGTTGGTTTGCGCGGCGGCATGAATGCGCGGCTTCGGCAGCAGATCACCCGCAAGGTGTTCGCGGAGAAGCTGGTCGAAGCCGATGTCATCGTTGAAGGCGCGGATAAGGTAGTCGCGGTATTCGTGGGAGCCCTTGGCGGGGTTGTCCCATTCGTAGCCGTAGGTGTCCGTGTAGCGCACGACATCCATCCAGTGGCGGGCGAAGTGCTCGCCGAAGTGAGGGCTGTTGAGCAGTGCTTCCACATGCTCGGAAAGGTCGGACATGTCCGACGGATCGGACGGTGGTAGGCCGGTGAGCACGAAGCTCAGACGACGATGCAGCACCTCCTCCGGGGCCTGTGGAGACATGTCGAGGCCTGCTTTCTTCTGCGCAGCCCGGATGAACCCATCCACGCTGCCGGCTCCATCCTGGCGCATCGGCTTCAGGCTCCACCAGTCGAGGCGCCTTTGAAACTCCACTTCCCAGGCGTCGTCTGCGGCAAGCTGGGAGGATGGGCCGGCTGCACGTGGGTCGGGCGCCCCCCGTCGCACCCATTCTTCCAGCAGCGCGATTTCGGATGCCTGAAGCATCGCCTTCGGCGGCATCTTGAGATCCTTTTCCACATGACTCACCGCCTGGATGAGAAGGCTCGCTTCAGGTTTGCCCGGCACCACCGCGGGTCCGCTATCACCTCCCTTTTGCCACCCGGCCCTTGAGTCGAGGGTGAGGCCCCCCTTGATCTTGTGCTCATGCGAGTGGCATTCAAAGCAGCGCGCCATGAGGATGGGCTCGACCTTGGTCGTGAAGAAGTCCTGCGCCTCCGCCGCCACGCTGTTGATCACTGTCAAAGCAGTCAGCATGACCGGAAGCAGCCATGATCCGCTGGCGGGGTGCCAGTGGAAAAACAGGGCAGTGCGGATCTGAAGCATGAGCCTACATTACGAAGACGGAGGGAAGGCTCTGTGTGGCGGAATCCTCAAAAAATGGTAAAATCCCGCCATGAAATCAACACATCTGCTGCAGGAAAAGTTCTTCGCCAGTCTGCCTGACAGCCTTCAGATCCTGGAAGCCCTCGATCATGTTCCCGGGGCGATGTTCATGATCAAGAACCTCGACTCCCGCTATGTCTACATGAGCCGCGCTTTGAAGCAGGCCATTCATCGGGATCCAGGATTCGACATCGTGGGAAAAACCGACTTTGACCTCTTTCCGAGGATCATCGCCGAAACGTTTCGCCAGAATGACCTTCAGGTTTTCAGGCATGGGCGTCCCCTGACCAACGAAATCCACGCGACAGGCTTTTTCGATCATCCGACAGCCTGGTGCTATTCAAACAAGTTTCCTCTCCATGACCGGGCAGGAAAGGTCTGCGGCCTCGTTACGGTGAATGAAAAGTATGCCGATGTGATGGGCAAGGATGCCGAGCTGAACCGCCTGCTGCCCGCGATTGATCATGTCTCGGAATGCTATGCGGGGCACATCAGCGTCGGGGATCTCGCAAGGCGCTGCGGATTTTCTGAAAGCCATTTCATGCGCATCTTCAAATCACGTCTGAAGATGACGCCGTATGCCTTTGTCGAGCAGGTGCGCATGTTTCATGCCGCCGAGGCCCTGCGGCATGGTGCCGTCAGTGTGACCGGTGTCGCCGCGGACTGCGGTTATCATGATCCCAGTGCCTTTGTGAAGCGCTTCAGAAAGTTCACCGGGCAGACACCCTTGAAATACCGGCGCACCCATCAGGCGCAGGACGGAACGGCCACGGCGGTGCCGCTGGCCGGTGCCGATGGGTGCTGAGTTCAGGATGAACCTGGTTTGCCAAGCAGGTCAAACCCGGCCCTGGCGACACGCTGTCCGTTGACCTGCAGCTCAACCACATGATGACCCGCATGATGCCTGCGGGTGGTGAAGTCGCGGATGACCTGGCTTTTGCGGAGTTCGGTCACGCCCTTCGGGGGCAGCTCGATCTCCGTCCATTTGAAGACTTTTTCAAAGGCTGCCCCGCGGGACTTCACATAATGAATGACATAGTCGACGGCGAGCGTCTGCGGCTTCCTGGAGGTTGAGCGCAGGACGGCCTCGATCTGCAGCCTCTCACCCAGACGGAGGCGTGCCGGCCCGAGCTGCAGCCCGGCCTCGACCTCCGCCCTGCCGCCAAAACCGAAGAGCTTCAGCGCCCGCGGATGCCCGCGCTTGATCAGGGTCCGGCAGGCATGTCGGGCGATCCAGCGCAGAGGCTCCTTCCGCAGGTCCCAGCCTTCAAGGCGCCCGAGCACCCAGTCCTCATGATCCTTGGTGATGTCATTGAGATGGTTGGCCACGGAACGGCGCACGTAGAGGGAGGCGTCATCCTTCAGCGCCTCCAGAATGTCCGCGCAAGGGGAGGGGTCGCGCACCAGCTCCTTGAGCTTCATGCCCCAGGGCAGGCGTGGGCGCGAGCCTTCGCTGGCCAGCCTGCGCACATGCTCGTCAGGGTCGCGCGTCCAGCCCTTCATGATGGACAGCGCTCGATCCGGCTCGGCTGCGATGAAGCCCCGCACGGCGAACTCGGCCGAACCAAACGGGGTGAAAAACTTCAGGGCCTCCATGGAGAACTCCAGGTCATGGGCGCCGAAGGTCGCCACGAAGTCGCACAGGAAGACCGGCACGAAGCCGTGTCCGATCCTCGGGGCCAGCTTCTGCAGGACGCGCACCTTCTGCGGAAACGTGCCTGTCAGGGACGCATCGGCCGCCACGGCGCACTGGTGAAGCCGCTGCATCAGGCTGCGGCCCTCCAGTCCTTCAAGCGTCAGGCGCAGGAAGGTGTCCTGGCGAAACGATTTCGAAATCGTCGTGAGCTCACGCGCAAGGCTGCGGTGAC
>JBIJBP010000065.1:0-27996 GCA_044345155.1 Prosthecobacter sp.
ACTGCATCTTGTTGGTCCCGAGGGCGATCTGAGGCGGCAGCCCGGCGGCCAGCAGCGCAGGCACGGAGATCAGCCCGCCACCGCCGGCGATGGCGTCAATGAAGCCCGCGCTGAGGCCGGCCAGGAACAGCAGCGTGAGCGTCTCCCAGGTCATGACCTGCGCCCCAGGATGCGGTCCATCGAGTCCGAGGTCTGCCAGATCAGCGCCTCCGGATAATGGGCGTAGGAATGGAAGTATTCAAAGGTGAGGAATCCCTTGTAGCCGGTCTCCGCGAGGGCGTCGGTGACGGCGGGCCAGTTTGTGGTGCCGTCGAGAAGGGGCCGGAAGGTCTCCAGGCTGAAGTCCGTGCCCTTCTTCGTGAACTCCTTCAGGTGCACGTTTTTGGTCCGGCCGCCGAGCACCTTGGCCCAGTGCTCCGGAAACTGGAACATGCTGATGTTGCCGGTGTCGAAGTGCACGCGCACATGCTCGCTGCCGAAGCCGTCCACGAAGGCGTTCATCTCCATCGGCGTCATCAGGTAGCCGTTGAAGAAGATGTTCTCGATGTTGAGGCAGACCTTCAGCTTCTCCGCCTCCTTCGCGAGCCTGCCGACCGCCTCCTTCGCACGGCTGTCACACACATCGTTAGGCACCGGCTCATGGTCGTCGCGCCAGGGGATGTGCACGGCGCCCGGCACCACCAGCACGTTTTCCACGCCCAGGTCATGGGCGCAGCGGGCTATCTTGCCGGCCAGCTCGATGCCACGCTCCCTTTTGGCGGGATCATTGCTGGTGAGCGGGTAGGGCCAGAACAGAAAGGAGCAGAGGCCGCTGATCTGGATGCCGATCTCGTCCGCCATCCTGCGGATCTTCACAAAGTCGGCCGCGCCATGCTTGGGCGAAAGGTCGTTTTCGAGGTCGTAGTTGAGCTCGATGCCGTCAAAGCCGGCGTCCTTGGCAAGCTGCAGGCATTCGCGCAGGGTCATCCGTTCAGGATAGGGAAAGGCCCAGAGATTGATCGATTTGAGCATGTCATGCCGCCTCGGGGAACCACGCCTCTCATCCGGGGGCCTGGCGGCGGCGGCAACGGCGGTGGACGGTTCAAAGGCCATGGCACCAAGCCCAAGGGAGGCGATGGTCGCCTTGAGGGCATCACGACGGGAAAGTGGATCAGGGGCGGCATCCATGGGGTGAAATGTCCAGGGAAAGGCGGAGGACGGCGAGAAAATTCTGTTTTGAACAGGCACCTTAATTCAGCCTTGTGCAGGGGCGTGAAATGGGGCAGTTCTATGGCTCACCGATGAGCTTCAACCGCATCGTCACTCCAAGTCTGCTCCGCCTGGCGCGTGCGCTGACTGTGACGGCTGTGTGCCTGTCGGTCGGCCTGCACTGGGCCGCACTGCAGTCGGCCGCCTGGGTTGGCATGGCCGTGACCTACTCGATTGAAAAGGGTTCGCTCACCGAAGGCTTGAGTGACACCTTTGACGGCGAACATCCCTGCCCGCTCTGCCGCGCCGTGGAAAAGGGCGTGGATGCGGAGCAGGAAACCGGGAAGGATCAGACTCCCCTGAAAACGGTGAAGGAGATGAAGCTCACCCTCGCCGTGGTCGAAGTTCCCCATTTTGTCTTCCCTCCCTCGGAGCCCAATTGCTGGAGCATATCCTCCAGCCTGGCGACTACGCGTTCTCAACGCCCAGTCACCCCCCCGCCCGAACCCAGCTGCGCCTGAGCTACAGGAGGCTTTTTCTTTTCACAGGCTGGCATCATCAAGTCAGCCCCCATGGGACCATCAACCTTCCTCTCCTATGCATGGAGTGGTGAAAATCGGCCCTCTAGCCCCCACCTCGTCCTGTTCGTGACCTGATGCTCAGGCATAAAGCAAGCTGCGGTTGTCTGCGGCTTGAAATCCATCGTCCCTCAGCCGGGCGACCTGCCCTGCCACTCCTGCGCCAGGAGTCCCATTGCACCGCACGACGGCAGCCATTCTGACCGTCACCCTCCCCCCACCCGTCCCGTATATGATTCGTTATTCCCTATTCTTTTCGATGACTGCCTTTCTATCGGCATCCAGCCTCGCCAAGGCCCAGGAGGCTCCCCCTCCCGAGGTCATGAGCCAGGGTCAGCAGGTTTACATGCAGGTCTGCTTTGCCTGCCATCAGCCCACGGGCCTTGGTCTCCCCAACATGTTCCCACCCCTGGCCGCCTCCGACTGGGCCTCGGCTCCGAAACCCGACCGCCTGATCCGCATGGTCCTGCATGGGGTCACCGGCCCCATCAAGGTCAACGGCCAGGCCTTCACGACACCGGCACCGCTGATGCCTCCTCAAGGCGCCGCCTTGAATGACCAGCAGATCTCCTCGGTGCTGACTTATGTACGCAACAGCTTTGGCAACAAGGCTGGTGTCGTCACCCCGGACCAAGTCAAGGCCATCCGCGAGGCGGAAAAGGCGCGCACGGCCATGTGGACCGAGGCTGAGCTGGAAAAAATCCCAGTGAACTGATCACCGATGAACCCGACGCACGATCATCCGCAGGCGGAGTTCCGCCCCATCCGCTTCTGGCTCCTCACCGGCGGATTGATCGTGCTCATCATCGGCCTCAGCCTTGCCTACAGCCGCATGCTTCAGAAGGCGCTGCCCAAGCCGGAACTGCCTGTCCTCGCCACGATCAAGGGCGACCTGGAGGCCGTTGAGCGCAGCGGCAGGGCCGTGCGATTCTCGGATCTCAGGGGTCAGGTCATCGTGGCGGCCTACCTCTACACCCAGTGTCCGCACGGCTGCGCCGCCGTCACCGCCCAGCTGCAGAAGCTGAACCAGGAATTCAACGGCCACCCGGGCTTCCACATGCTCTCCGTGGCCATCCAGCCCGAGCGTGACAGTACGACCCTGCTCAAAGCCTACGCCGACGCCGTCGGCGCGACGGAAAAATCCCCCTGGTGGTTCATCACGGGAGACCGGGGGAAGCTCTGGAGCTTCATGACCGACGAGGTCGGCATGACCGCCGCCAAACCCATCCCGAAGGAGGAGCGCATCACCCCCGATGACGAATTCGAACACGACCTGCGCATCGTCCTGATCGACGGCCAGGGCCGTGTCCGAGGCTACTATGCCGTCTTTCATCCCCAGCCTGAGATCGCCGCTCTGATGGGCGAGCGGCTGCACGAACATGTCCACCAGCTCCTTGGTCATCCGCATTCCTGAATCCCGCACCCTGTCATGAAAACCCTGCTCCTTCTTGTTTCTACAATACTGGTTGGGCTGGCACCGGCCGCCGAGCCCGCCCTGACGTACGAAGGCGAGGTCGCCGGCATCTTCTGCAGCGCCTGCTCCAGCCATGTGAAGGCCGCGATGATGACCGTGAAGGGCGTGCAGTCGGCGCGCATCCTCGCCCCGCAGAAGGGCGGCCTGCCCAGGCTCCGGGTCATCTCCACCCGCCCGATCACCCGCGACGAGGCCATGAAGGCCCTGGGTGGGCAGGCGAAGATATACAACATTCGTTCGTTAGACCCGGTCAAAGGCTGATCCGTCATGAAAATCCTCCAGCTCATCATCCCCATGCTTCTGGCAGGCCATGCCGGAGCCGCCTGGCAGCATTTCGAGGCGCGTCAGGTTCACCCCCTGGCCATGACTCCTGACGGCTCCCGCCTCATCGCCGCAGACTCCCCCAGTGCCAGGGTCACCGTCTTCGACCTCTCCGGCGCCTCCCCGTCCCGGGTGGCCCAGATCCCCGTCGGCCTAGAACCCGTCACCGTCCGTGCCCGCACCAATGACGAGGTCTGGGTCGTCAACGAGGCCGGCGACACCGTCTCCATCATCAGCCTTTCCAGCAACAGCGTCGTCGAGACCCTGCGCACCGGAGACGAGCCCACCGACGTACTGTTTGTCGGAGGTCAGGCCTGGGTTGCCTGCGCACGCGCCAACCAGATCCGTGTCTATGATGCAGCCTCCCGAGCGGCTGTCGCCACCATCCCCCTCAACGGCATCTACCCCCATGCGCTTTCCCTGAGCCCCGATGGCAGCCGCGTCTACGCCGCCTTCCTCCTCTCCGGCAACCGCACCACCGTGCTGCCCCGGCAGAAGGCGCCTCCCCAGCCCGTCCCCACCAACCCCGCCCTGCCCGAAGCCCCCGACACCGCCCAGATCGTCGCGGCGGACCACCCTGATGTGCCTAACATCATCCTCGACCACGACGTGGCCGAGGTCGACTCCGCCACCCGCTCCGTCCTGCGCTACATCAGCGACGTCGGCACCAACCTCTTCGACCTCGCCTGCCGCCCCGGCTCCAACGAACTCTGGGTCGCCAACACCGACTCACTGAACCTTGTCCGCTTCGAACCCGCCCTGCGCGGCCACTTCGTCGACAGCCGCCTTTCCGTCGTCACCCCCTCCGATGTGACCGTGCACGACCTCAACCCGGGCATCGACTACAACACCCTCCCCAACGAGCCCGCGCGTGCCACCGCCCTCGCCCAGCCCACAAGCCTCGTGTTCTCCGCCGACGGCTCAAGCGCCTGGACCGCCGCCTTCGCCTCCGACCGCATCGCCAAGATTGACCCGGCCACCGGCGGCGTGCTCCAGCGCATCGATGTCCGTACCGGCGCGGACACCAGTGCCTCCGCCATGCGCGGCCCCCGCGGCCTGGTGCTCGACGAGGTGCGCGGCAGGCTCTACACCCTCAACAAGATCTCCAGCTCGGTCTCCGTCATCAACACCACCGGCTTCAACATCGAGGCGGAGGTGCCTCTCAGCAGCTACAACCCGATCCCTGACATCATTCGGAAGGGGCGCGGCCAGCTGTTTGACGCACGCCTTTCGGGTAACGGCACCAACTCATGCGGCATCTGTCACATCGACGCCGACCGCGACGGCCTGGCCTGGGACCTCGGCGACCCCGGCGGCAGCATGATCACCGTCTATGGCGCCAACCTGTCCGTGCATGACACCACGCCGCGCCCCTATAACATGCATCCGATGAAGGGCCCGATGGCGACGCAGACCCTGCGCGGCATGCAGAAGGGCGCACCCTTCCACTGGCGGGGTGACAAGCCCACGCTGCAGAGCTTCAACGGCACCTTCCACAACCTCATGGGCGGATCCGAACTGGCCCAGGATGACATCGACAACATGGCGGACTACCTGATGTCCGTCGTTCACCACGCCAATCCGAACCGCAACCTTGACCGCAGCCTTCCCGCCACGCTCGGCACCGGTGTTCCCGAGGAGGGGCGCGATCTCTTTAACAGCCACGTCAAAAGCCACTGCATCACCTGCCACATCCACCCCGACGGCAGCAACCACAACATCGACCTGCCGCAGGAGGCGGGCCTGAGCCAGCCGGTCAAGAATCCGCCGCTGCGCACCCTCTATCAGCGTCAGTTTTATGATGGCCGCAACGGTGCCGAGTCCCTGAGCGGCTTCGGACTTCTTCATGACGGCACAGGCTACGTCATGCCCATCGTCCATCCCTATGTGCTCGACCTGCTGGAGACACCCCAGGAGTTCGCGGATTTGACGGCCTTCCTCAACTGCTTCGACACCGGCACCGCGCCCACGGTCGGCTATGGCCCCACCGTCACCACGACCAACCGCTCCCAGCCCTCCGTCACCTCCGAACTCGCCCTGCTCGAATCCCGCACCGTCCCGGACTCCGTCGGTTTTTACGACTGCGACCTCGTCGCCCGCGGCTTCATCGGCGGCCAGCCCCGCTCCTACCTCTGGAAATCCGGCGCCTACCGTTCGGACCGCGCCACCGAACCACCCCTTTCACGCTCCGCGCTCCTCAGCTCACTCTCTTCGGGCGACTGGCTCAGCTTCATGGGCGTGCTGCCCGGCGCCGGCAACCGTTTGGGTGGCGACGAGGACGAAGACGGCTTCCTCGACAAGGATGATCCCAACCCCGGCCAGGTCGACGGCAAGGCCATCATCCGAAGGCAGCCCGTCGGTGCGACAGTCGTCCCCGGAGCAGCAGTTCAGCTCAAGGTCATCGCGGATGGCATGGGCCTGTCCTATCAATGGAAGCGTGGCACCACGAATGTAGGCGCCAACGCGCCCGTGCTCGACCTCGCCTCGGTCTCCACCACCGACGGCGGCAGCTACAAGGTCATCATCAGCAACGGCGCGGGCAGTGTCACCAGCAGCACCGCCACGCTCAACGTCCTGCCCGTCCCCGAAATCAAAAAGCACCCCGCCTCCGTCACCGTCAAGCAGGGCACCCGGGTCACCCTTTCCGTCACCGCCACCGGCACCGGCTTGAAATATCAGTGGCGCAAGGGCACCTCCGACCTCAGCGGTGAAACCAGGAGCACCCTGATTCTCACCACTCTCGACGTCGCCCAGGCCGGCAGCTACTCCGTCCGTGTCTACAATGACGCCGCCGGGTCCAACAGCCAGGACGCCACGGTGTCCATCCTCCCCTGGCCCGTCATGGACGACCTCCTTCTCCCTGACGCCGTTGTCGGGCAGGATTACAGCGCCCAGGTCAGCGCCAGCAACGGCCCAGCCCAATATTTCGCAACCAACCTGCCCGCCGGCCTGAAGATCAACCCTGCCACCGGCGCCATCACCGGCAGGCCCACCACAGCAAAGTCTTACTTCGTCCGCATCAAGGCCGCCAACGCCGCAGGAACCGGCTATGACAAGGTCAAGGAGGTCCGGGTTGACCCCTTCCCTGCGGATTCCCTCGGCGTTTTCCAGGGCATCGTGCCACGTCACGCCTCTGCCTCGCTCAACCGTAATCTTGGAGGCCTGCTGGCAGTAACCACGACCAAGCTCGGCGCCTTCTCCGGCACACTCACCCTCGGCACCGCCAGGCACGGCTTCAAAGACCAACTCTCCGTCCTGCCGAATGCGGACCCTACAGGTAAGGTCACCATCACCCGCAAGGGCCTTCCTGACATTGACATCACGTTCACCCTGCTGCGTGCCTCCAGGCGCCTCACCGGCGAGATCAAGTCGGACGGTGTCACCCTGACCCTGGATGCACGGCTTCCCACCTCCTCACCGGCCGTTTATGCGAACGGCTACACCTTCGCCATGAAGCTGGGGGCCGGGGACATTGGAGACGACAACAAACCCCAGGGGCACAGCTTTGGGGCCATCAAGGTCACCAGCAAGGGTGGCGTCAGCGGCGTGGTCCGCCTGGCGGACAATTCCACGCCGGTCACGCTCTCGGGCACCCTCGGCCAGGGCGGCCGTCTGCCCGTTTTTACCCTGCTCTATTCCAGGACAGGATCCCTGCTTGGCACCCTGGAGATCATCGGCGGCGGAGCGGGCTGCCTCAACACCTCCGCCCTGAGCTGGTACAAGCCACGGCAGACCGGCGCCACACGCAACTACAAGGACGGCTTTGATCCGCTCAGCCCTGACCCGCTCAACCCAGCCCCGCTCAGTCTCGTGACCCTGGGCGGCGTTTATGTGATCCCCGGCAAGGACGACATCGCCATGGGCCTCACCCCCGGGGCGGGCAACGCACGCCTGACCTTCCGCGAAGGCAGGGCTCCCTCGCCCACGACACGCCTGGACTGGAATCCCTTTGAAGTCCTCAAGGGCAGCCCCGCGAAGCTGGATCCGCCTGACACCAACCCTGGACAGGTGAAGCTCACCCTCACACCCGGCAGCGGCACCACCTTCACCCCCGGAGTCACCGGAGCCTTCAAGGGCGGCTTCAAGCTCGTGGACTCCGACACGAGCGTCTCACCGGCCAAGGACCTGCCACGCAGCGCCACATTCCTTGGCATGATCGTCGACGATGGCGGTGGCCCCGCAGGCTACGGGTTCTTCAACCTCGCCGAAATGCCCACCGACTCGCCGAAAACGACTCCCACGACCACCCGCATCCTGTCCGGCCGTGTCGAGCTTTCCGACACAAATCCCTGACCTTACTCCATCACAGCCTCCCCCATCTTTATGTCCTTCACCCTGCCCCCCATTCTCCGGCACGCCCTGTACACGGCCTTCTGCATCGCCGGAACCGTTCAGGCCGCCAACATCAGCAGCCCCGAACCCACCGATGTCGGAGTCCCCTACTCCCGGCTGGTCTTCATGAACGGCAACGACCTCGCGGAAATCTCCGATCATGCAGGAGCCTGGAGCTGGGAGGACAATGCTTTGTTTGGCAACCCCGGCCAGGGCACCCAGCCTGTCGGCTGGACCCACACCTCACGCTGGCTGGGCCTGTCGCTCACCCAGCCGACCGTCCTCGTCGTCAAGCTGGAGCGGGATGCCAACGTGCCCTGGCCTGATGTCTCCAATCCGGACAGAAAGGCGGACATCAGCAGCATGTTTCCCAGCTTCACCCTATGGAACGGCTGGGACAGGGATGGCGACGTCCTCCACACCTACAATAACCGCGGCAACGTCAGCTGGGCCGAAAAGCTCACCTACCGTGACCATTACGACAACAGCACCGCCACCAGCATCACCCGCAGCTATGTGCTGCCGGCCGGTCTTTACACACTTGCCCTGGGCAGCAACGCACCGGCCACCAATCTCAACCGTCAGGGCTTCAAATGCACCCTGACATCCTCGATGACCGCCGCCTTCGACCCCCAGGCCGGTGGCATTGTTTATACCCGAACCGTCATCACCGACGGCACGGCCTCAGGCAGCTTTTCCAACCACGTCGGCGCCTGGAGCTGGGAGGACAATGCGCTGTTTGGCAATCCCGGCCAGGGCACCCAGCCGGTCGGCTGGACCCACACCTCCTGCTGGATGGCGCTGCGCGTCTCCCGCGCCACGATCTTCACCCTGACCCTGGAACGTGATGCGTCCGTCCCCTGGCCATCGCCCGAGCTTCCTGACCGGCTCGCGGACACCAGCAGCATGTTCCCCAGTTTCACGATCTGGAACGGCTGGGACAACGACGGTGGTGACTCCCACAGCTACAACAACCGCGGCAATGTCAGCTGGGCTGAAAAACTCACCTACCGTGACCACTACGACAACAGCTCCGCCACCAGCATCACCCGCAGCTACTTCCTGCCCGCCGGGGATTACACGCTGGCCCTGGGCAGCAATGCACCGGCCACCAATCTCAACCGCCAGGGCTTCAAGCTGACCTACAGTTCCGCGACCGTTTCCAAGTCCGACCCTGTGCCCAACACCTACCCGGAGGACGCCCCCTCCACAGGGGGTGTCGGTTATGCCTACACCCTCCTGCTTGGCAACGGCGACTCTGGCAGCCTCTCCGACCATGTCGGTGCCTGGAGCTGGGAGGACAACGCCCTGTTTGGCAATCCCGGTCAGGGCGCCCAGCCCGTCGGCTGGACCCACACCTCCTGCTGGACCGCAGTCAGTTTGGAAGAGGCCTCACTGCTGACCATCACCCTGGAGCGTGACGCCAACGTCCCCTGGCCAAGCGTGGACAATCCAGACCGCAAGGCCGACACCGGCAGCATGTTCCCCAGCCTGACCCTATGGAAGGGCTGGGACAACGACGGCAGCGACTCCCACACCTACAACAACCGCGGCCGTGTCTCCTGGGCCGAAGACCTGAGCTATGTCGATCACATCGACAACAGCACCGACACCACCATCTCCCGCACCTGGAGGCTGCCGGCAGGTCAATACTCCCTGGTGCTGGGCAGCAATGCGCCCGCCACCAACCTCAACCGCCAGGGCTTTAAGATGTCGTATTTCGTGATGACAGGAAGCCCGGGCACTTCGGGAGGCGATCCCGTCGCCAACACTTATCCTGAAGGCGCCCCATCCACCGGGGGCATTGGCTACAACATGACCTTTGTGCTTGGGCCGGACAGCACCAGCGGCAAATACAGCGACCATGTCGGCGCCTGGAGCTGGGAGGACAACGCGCTGTTTGGCAATCCCGGCCAGGGCACCCAGCCGGTCGGCTGGACCCACACCTCGCACTGGATCGCCCTCAACGTCACCCAGACGCTGACGTTTGAATTTTCCGTGGAGCGCGACGCCAACGTGCCCTGGCCGAGCGTGGACAATCCGGATCGCAAGGCCGACACCAGCAGCATGTTCCCCAGCCTGACTCTCTGGAAGGGCTGGGACAACGACGGCGGCGACTTTCACACTTACAACAATCGCGGCGATGTCGACTGGGCGGAGGATCTGACCTACATGGATCATGTCGACAACAGCACCCGCTCACGCATCAACCGTTCCTGGACCCTGCCGCCCGGCAACTACACCATCGCCCTGGGCAGCAATGCACCGGCCACGAACTCGAACAGGCAGGGCTTCCGCTACAGCTTCACCTCCAGGGCGCCCGTGCTCGCCACCCCGAAGATCACCTCCCAGCCCGCAGGCACCACCGTGGTGAATGGAAAGACCTTCAGACTGAAGGTGGGCGCCAGCGGCCCCAATCTGGAATACCAATGGTTCAAGGATGGCGTGCAGATCAATGACGCCGTGGCCCCTGTGTTGGAAGTGGCGGGGGCTTCGGCTCGCGATTCAGGCCTGTATCATGTCCGCATCCGCAACGCCGCCGGCCGTGTCGACAGCCTTGCCGTGAATGTCGCGGTGCTCGACACACCCTCCATCACCGATTCAGGCCTGCTACCCGCAGGCTTGATCGGCCAGCCTTACAACCATGTGATTGCCATCGAAAATGCACCTGCGCTTATCCATGTCAGCGGCCTGCCTCCCGGCCTTTCCGTCAAACCCGCCACCGGCCAGATCTCCGGCCGCCCGATGAAAAACGGTAATTTCCCGCTCGTCATCACGGCTGCCAACGCCGCAGGACGCTCCGCCCCCTACCGAACCACGCTGGTGATCAACGCGCTTCCAACCGGGCTGGTCGGAACCTTCACAGGCAACATCCCGCGTTCTGTTTCACTGAATGAATTCCTGGGAGGCAGCCTCTCGGTCACAGTGTCAAGGCTGGGAGCGTTCTCCGGCACGATGAAGCTTGGTGAAACCCGGCGCACCTTCTCCGGCACCTTGACCGGCCTAAACGGCACGCCTTCCGGAACCGTGACGCTGGCAAGACCCGGCAGGCAGGCCCTGAGCCTGACACTGCAATACGACGTGCCCTCAGGCCGCATGACGGGTGAGCTTGATGACGGTCAGGAAAACCTGCCGCTGGAAATCAGGCTGCCCAGCGCCACGCCTTCCACCTACCAGGGAAGGCACACCTTTGCCCTTCGCCTGCGGGATTCGGAAGCCATTGCTCCCGAAGGACACGGCCTTGGCAGCTTCCAGGTTGCCGCCAACGGGCTCGCCACAGGCACGGTGAAACTTGCCGACGGCTCCTCACTCACCTTCTCCCTTCCCGTTGAAAACGACGGTGGCATCAGCCTGCAGCAGGTGATTCGTTCCAAGACAGGCATGGTCTGGAACAGCAAAACCTCCACCGTGCTGACAATCACCAGCATCACAGGATCCTTCCTTGCACGCCTCATCATGGACGGCGGTGATGAACACCGGCTGGAGGGTTCCCAGGCTTCCTGGCATCGCCTTCCAACAAACTCCACCCTGTACCCGGCCGGCTTCGGCCCGCTGGACCTGGATGTCATCGGCGGAAAATACAACGCACCCCGGGCTTCCACCGTTCAGCTTGCCTTTGATCATGAGGCCTTGGACGGCGCACCATCATCCCCGGACGTCGAAGGCACGCTTTCTGCCTCCGGCTCGGCGCGCTTCCCCGCCAACCCCTGCTCTGTCACCTTCGCCCTGACATCCAGTTCTGGCCTGTTCCAGGGCTCCTTTCAGGTGAAGAAGTCCGGCGTCTCCCGCAAAGCTGCCTATCAGGCCGTGCTCGTGGATGATGGAGACGAAATCCTCGGTCTTGGCTTCTTCCTCATGAACGAGTTCCCCCGGGCCGGATCGGAGCAGGCACAGGTTTCTGGCAATGTCTCCATGGCCCTGACCTCCGTCCGCTGAATCCTCCATTCAGCCTTCTCCAAGCTTCTCCCATCGGCCCGACATGCCGCGCCTGACGCTCTTTGTTTTCATGCTTCTCACCTGGGCCATCCGCCCTGCCCTCGGCCATCATGGCCGTGACTTCATCCTGGTTCAGGACAGCGCCATCCCCTCTTCGCTCGGCGGCGTGGGCATTGCGGGGTTTGAATGGACCCGCGACGGCGACAGCAGCGAGTTCTCCAGCGAACCCGGGTTCTACCTCGGCCTGGCGCAGTCCCTGGCCTTCGGACTGACAAGCGGGTTTGCGGATGATGGCAGCGGCTGGACCAACACCGGTACCACCCCGCAGTTCATCCTCTCCCTCCTGCCCCCGACTGGGCCGCTCAATTTCAGGGCGGGCCTGTGGACGGGTTACGAGTTCGCCCAGGATTCCCGGCATTCTCACAACGACACTGCCGCCCACACCCACGACACCGGCAGCGGCCCCGACGCTCCTCCGCCCACCCCTCACTCCCACAGTCATTCCAGTGAAGACCACGGCAGTCACGGCGGCGGCATTCATCGGCACGGCGAAAACGGCTGGCACTCCCGTCTCATCCTGGAGGCCGACTTGGTGGAGGGCACCCGCATGGTTCTCAACCTGGTCAGCTTTGTCTCCGGCGACGGCGGAAAACCAGGTTTTGGTTATGCTTGGGGCCTTCGTCATGAGATCAACCATGACCTCTCCGTAGGCCTGGAGGCTCTGGGCGACTTCGAGGAAAGACAGGGCTCGCATCAGGTCCTTCTGACCACCATGGTCGGCATGCCTGGAGGATTTTCCATCCGCCTCGGCGTCGGCGGCGGGCTGACGCCCTCCGCACCCGATTTCACCCTGCACAGCAGTGTGCTGTGGCGCTTCTAAAAACCTCATGCAGTCCCCCGGCAGCAACCTCCCGGCAAAGATGATCCGCTGGATCATCCTGGGAGTCATGTGCCTTTCCCTCGGCCTCCAGTGGGCCGTGATCCAGGGCATTGCCTGGACGAGCATGCTTGTCAGTTATTCCAAGTCGGACGGCATCGTCCAGGCCGTGGCCAAGACCTTCGACGGCAAGCACCCCTGCCCACTCTGCGAAGCCGTCGAGGAAGGCAGTGGCAAAACCGGCGGCAAGCAGGCGGCTGAAGGCAGGATGTCGCTCAAAAAGTTCGAGGCCGTGGTCGCGAACATCGTCCGGATCGTGCCCCCGGCGGCCCGCCGCCTGACCTACCCGGATTTGATTCTAAAGGCATCGGCAAGAAGCAGCCCGCCTCTGGAAGGCCCTCCACGAGCCCGGGCCTGATCCTCACCGCTCAAATCCCCGGCGCCACAACGCGCCATCCTTCTGCATGTCCCTGGCCCAGGCCAGAGCTGCACCTGCCTTTAGCTCTTCACCCACTTAACGAAACCATTTCATGAAACGCATACTCTCATGCCTTGCCCTCTCCCTGCTGGGCGGCATCCACGCCTTCGGGCACATTGGCTACACCGGACGCAACTTCGGCGTCCTTGACCCAGCCGTCTCCACCACACCCGTCATCATCACCAACCAGGCCGTCACCGGCAGCCATGGCTGGGCGGATGGCACGGACGCCGACTATGGCGACAGCCACAAGACCCGTTATTACCGATTCAATGTCGCCACCGCCTCCTACGTCACCATCACCTTCTCAGGCTCCACCAACGGCGACACCAAGGACGGCACCCTCAAGCCAGGCTTCAGCGTTTATCGCGGCCTGGCTCACCTGAGCGGAGGTGCGGATTACGACGACTCGGCCATCAGCGCCAGCTACATCGCAACCCGTCCCGGAGTTGCCAAGGAAGGCTGCTACCGCTCGCTCGACAACTGGAAGGTCGGCAATGATGCCGGTACCTCCTTTGCCGACCTGACCGACTTTCTCTACGTCGGCCATGCCGTGGACGGCACCCCCGCCCTCTTCGGAGATGCCCCCGGCATCCTGGGTGATGGCGTGGCGGACGGCACGGTCACTGGAACCTTTTTCCTGCAGCCCGGCGACTATTCCATCTTCGTCGGCGGCGCAGACTACGCCAGTCAGACCAGCGCCTCGGCGGCAGTCTCCTACGGCCTTACTGGCACCGTCGCAGTGTCCTCCACCGACTCCGTCGGCCTGGCCTTTGCCGCTTCGGAATTCCATGCCCTTCAGGGAGCCGCCTCCGTCAACGTCGTGGTCACCCGCAAATCGGGCGGCCCTGGTTCGGTGACGGTGGCTTTGAACTCCACGGACGGCACCGCAGCCGCCGGCACGGATTTCACGGCCCCCACGGGAACGGTAAACTTCGCGGCGAATGAAACCAGCAAGGTGGTCGCCATCACCCTGATTCCGCAGCCTGGCGCACTCACCGCGAGGAGCTTCACCCTGTCCCTCGGTGCAACCACGGGCGGAGCCGTTGTTGGCACCCCCGCCACCACCACCGTCTCCATCGACGTTCTTCCGGTGGTTGAAGCCAATCTGCCCGAAATCGCCTTCATCTCCCCTGGCATCAACGCCTCCTTTGGAGAATCCGCCAGCCTCATCAGCGTCACGGGCTTTGCCAAGGATGACAGCGACATCGACCATGTCGAACTTTCGCTCAATGGCGGCGCCTATCAGAACCTCCCCGTCTCCTCCGGCTTTTGGGACACCGTCGTCACCCCTGTCGGCGGCCTCAACACCCTTCATGCCAGGGCCATCGACGTGAACGGCAATGTCTCCGCCACCGCCACCCGTCTCTTCACCTCTGTGAAAATGCGCCCGCTTGCCGCCACCGTCGCCCCGGGTGACACCACCAAGGGAAGCATCAGCGGCCTGAAAACTGGCAATGCCTACCAGATCGGCGGCACCTACACACTTACTGCCGTCGCCAAACCTGGATTCATCCTCGACTACTGGGAAAGCAACCAGGGCATCCTTGTCGGTGACCGCTCTCCCATCCTCAGCTTCACCTTCTCTGAAGGCCTGTCTCTCGTCGCTCACTTCCGCGCGACGCCCTTCCCCGGCGTCAAAGGCGTCTTCAACGGCCTCCTCACCGCAGGCGGCTCCACCACTCCCAGCATCGCTTCCGAAGGCTTCATCAACATCACCGTCACCGACAAGGGAACCGGCTCCGGCAGCCTCCTGATCGACGGCCAGAAATTCTCGATCACCAACATCACCTTTGCCAGCTCCGGCAAGGCGCTGTTTGGAAAGGAGCTTTCTGAAACCCTCATTCTTCCCAGGAAGGGCAAAGCCTCGTTCGTCCTCAGCCTCGGTGTCGAAATGAACCCGCTCGTGGCAGGCGCCAACAAGCTTCAGGGCGTCCTCAGCGAACAGGACAGCCTCCATTTCTCCTTCGTGGAGGCCAACCGTACCTACTACAATGGCAAGGACCTGAAGCCGACCCTTCTTCTGAACAAGCCGACAAGCGGCTACTACACCCTGGCCTTCCCGCGTCAGGCAGCGCCTAACAACGGTTATACAGCGACACAATTTCCCCAGGGTGACGGTGTTGGCACGGTAACGCTCTCACCGGCGGGCATCGCCACGATCACCGCCACCCTGGCCGACGGCACCCCATTGACGGCAAGCGCCCCGCTCTCCCAGGGCAACGTCATGCCTTTCTTCGCATCCCTGTATTCAGGTCGCGGTTCCATCAGCGGCCCGCTGGGATTCAGCACGGCCCACGGCGAAATCACCGGGGAGGATCTCCTGTGGTTCCGTCCTGCATCGGCCAAGCCAACCCCCGTTTACACCGCAGGCTGGCCCAACGGCATCAAGGTCGATGGCGATGGCTTGCACTACAACGGTGCAACAACCTTCAACTCAGCCCTTGGCCTGGGTGTGTCGGGAGCTGCTGAACTGGCCTTCGAAGGTGGCAGGCCCTCCATATCCATGTTCAAGAACATCACGATTTCCGCCACCGACAAGGTGACGCCTCTCGACGACACCTACACCCTCTCCATCGACACGGCCAAGGGCACCTTCAAAGGCACCTTTACACCGACTGGGCAGATCAAGAAGAGCAGTTTCATGGGCGTGCTGCTCCAGGCCCATGCCCCTGATGCCGCCCATACTCATGGTTTCTTCCTGAACATAGGGCCGGATGGTGGCACCGGCACGGCGAACTTGACCACCCCAACTCCATAACGAAAAAACAGCTCCTCCAACAATCTCATCGGCGGGCCTCCCACACTAGGGAGGCCCGCTTTTTTACGACATTAGCTCAGCGATCTAAAATGTCAGTTCGTTGTAAAAATTCACTGGTTATTGTTTTTACCTTGATAATTTATAATTAGTTTAATAAATTTATATTAATTATAAAACATACCATGAATGCCAACTGCCACTTCTCAACGGGATTGCTGGGGGCCATTGCTCTCACGGTCAGCCTCTCATCTTGCGCCCTTCCTTCCGGAGGATTGTTCAGCCTAAAGGATGAGAAATCCTCAGGAGCCCCCCTGAAAGCAGGTGTCCGTTACGAAGTCCGGAAAGCCCTCTCAGCTGGGGTCCCATTCAGGCCGAGCGAAATCAAACGCTACTATTTCGTGCTCGAAGCTCCTCGTCCTCCCCTCATCGCAGCGACTGGCAATACGGGGAAAAAGATGACAGTACGCACCACCGCCTACTGTCATGATGAAGCGGATCATCTGGCTTATGGTGCCAGAAACGCCCTCGGGACACCTCTCAGGTTCGGGCAGGTTCGCAGTGCTGCCGCCGACTGGTCACGCTACCCGGTCGGCACTCGTTTCCGGATCACGGACCAACCCCACATCATCTATGAAGTGGACGACTACGGCAGCGCGCTCGTCGGCACCGGAACCATCGACATCTACAAGCCGACCCGCAGCCTGATGAACGCATGGGGCGTCCGCCATGTGGACATCGAGGTTCTTCAATGGGGTTCCTGGGAGCGCAGTGCCGACATCATGCGCGACCGGATGAAATGGCCGCATGTCCGTCAGATGATGCGTGGCATCCAAGAGCGCATGTACCAGGTGCGTGCAGGCAACAGCCGCACACCTGTCACCGCCGCCTTGTGATTCTCTGGAAGGCACGGGCTGAATGCATCGTTGGAGGGCGCAGTGATCATGCGTCCTCTTTTTTTTTCCTGCTCCCTTGCCCTGGCCGGACTGGCCGGCGGCCAGGATAGAAGCCCCATCGAAGCCTCCCCGTTGAGCCTGGAAAAAGCGCTCTCAGCAGGTCGGCCCATCCACGAACTACGAGAGCAGGTGATCCGCCTCTTCGGCCGGCAGAACCTGCTGAAAGGCAGGCCGCACGCCAGGGTTGAGGAGTGCACCGCCGCCTGGGCCGTCATGGACAAGCTGCCCGCCCAGGTCATCAGGGCAGATGGCACCCTCCTGGGCCCGATGACCGCCCTTGGCGAAGACGGTCTCCAGGTGCTGGTGAAAACCCTGCCCAACTTCTCCGACTTTCAGTACCAGATCGTCACGGACGGCATGCCCCGCATCGGCGGCACCGTGCATGTCGAACACTACGACTACACCCCGGACAGCCAGCGGAAGGCCGGCGTGCCCCAGGGGCGGCTGGAAAAGTTCGAATGGCGGACCAGCCGCATCTTTTCGGAAACCGTTCGTGATGTCAGCGTCTACATTCCGCAGCAGTACCAGCCAGGCGCCGAGGCCTGCCTCATGGTCTGGCAGGATGGCACCCGCCATGCGGATCCCAACGGCCCCATGAAGGCCACGGTGGTCTTCGACAACCTGATCCACCAGAAGCAGATGCCGGTCACCATCGGCGTGTTTATTGATCCCGGACGCCGCCCCGGTCAAAAGCCCCATGACAAGGCCGGCAACCGCAGCTTCGAATACGACAGCCTGGGAGATGCCTACGTGCGTTTCCTCCTGGAGGAAATCCTTCCCGAAGTGCAGCAACGCTTCCAGGTGCGCTTCCGTCCGGAGCCTGAAGCCAGGGCGATTGCCGGCGGTTCATCCGGCTGCATCTGCGCCTTCACCGCCGCGTGGGAGAGGCCGGACCAGTTTCACAAGGTGCTTGGCTGGGTGGGCACCTTTGTGGACATCCGCGGAGGCAACGCCTACCCCAGCCTTCTGCGCATCACCGAACGCAAGCCCCTGCGCATCTACCTGCTCGACGGCACCAACGACCTCGACAACAAATTCGGCAACTGGCCGCTCGCCAACCGCATGATGGAGGCCAGCCTGAAGTTCATGGGCTACGACCACCGCATGGACTGGACGGAATGCTTTCACGGCAGCAAGGGCATGTCCCCAAGGCTGCCGGAAGCCCTGCGCTGGCTTTGGCGTGATGTTCGTTAGGGCTCCGCGTCACCCGTCCCTCAGGCGATCAGCGCCTTCACCGGCTTCGCAGGCATGATGCCGATCAACTTGGCGTCCAGGCCCTGGAACTTGTAGCTGAACCGGTCCGCGTGGAAGCCGAGGAGGTGGAGAACCGTCGCATGGAAGTCGCTGATGTGCAGCGGGTCCTTCACGATGTTGTAGCTGAAGTCATCCGTCTCGCCGTAGATCGCGCCGCCTTTCGCACCACCGCCGGCCATCCACATGCTGAAGCAGCGCGGATGATGGTCACGGCCGTAGTTCTCCTTCGAGAGACCGCCCTGTGAGTAGATCGTGCGGCCGAACTCGCCCCCCCAGATGACGAGCGTTTCGTCGAGCATGCCACGCTGCTTCAAATCCTCCAGCAGGGCAAAGCAGGGCTGGTCCACATCCTTGCACTGGCTGGGCATGCGCCCGCCGACGTTGCTGTGGTGGTCCCAGTTGTTGTGATAGAGCTGGATGAAGCGCACGCCGCGCTCGGCAAGCCGACGGGCCATGAGCACGCTGTTGGCAAAGGAGCCGGGCTTCTTTGCATCCTCGCCGTAGAGCTTGAAGATGTGCTCCGGCTCCTTCGAGAGGTCCGTGAGCTCCGGCACGCTGGCCTGCATGCGGAAGGCCATTTCATACTGAGAGATGCGCGTCTGCGTCTCCGGATCACCCAGTTGCTCATACTCGAGCGCGTTGAGGGCGTTGAGCCCCTCGATGGTGCGCCTCCTCACGCTGTCAGGCACGCCGGGCGGGTTGTTGATGTAGAGGATGGGGTCGCCCTTGCTCCGGAAGGAAACGCCCGCGTGCTCGCCAGGGAGGTAGCCGCTGCTCCACAGGCGCGCGGAAATCGCCTGCTCCTGCTCCCGGTTGGTCGGCGTCGCCACGAGAACGACAAAGGTGGGCAGGTTCTCATTCATCGAGCCCAGGCCATACGAGGCCCAGGAACCCAGGCAGGGACGGCCGGTGATCTGGTTGCCGGTCTGCATCGCGGTGATCGCGGGCTCGTGATTGATCGCCTCCGTGTGCAGCGAGCGCATCCAGCAGATGTCATCGGCCTTTTTCGCGAGATTCGGCAGCAGCTCGGTGTTCATCATCATTCCACACTGGCCCGCCGCGCTGAACTGGAACTTCGACGGGGCGATGGGGAATCGCGCCTGCCCGCTGGTCATCGTGGTCAGGCGCTGTCCCTGGCGCACGCTGTCCGGCAGATCCTTGTCATACCACTTCATCATCTCCGGCTTGTGGTCGAAAAGATCGATCTGCGACGGGCCGCCGACCATGTGAAGGTAGATGACACGCTTGGCCTTGGGTGCAAAATGCGGCCCTCCGGCCTTGTGCGACATCGCCGCCTGCAGCGACTGGCCGAAGAGCGACGACAACGCGGCCCCGCCGAGGAGGTGAGAGCCGGACGTGAAGAATTGGCGGCGGGTGAAGGGGTTCATGGGTTTCAAGTTTCGGGTTTCAAGTTTCAAGCTGGGTGAACGCGAAATGCGTCAGAATGGGGCGATGGGATGACGGGTTTGACATCGCCTTCACTTGTTCAGGACTTCGTCCAGATTGAAGAGCTGGTTCGTCAGCATCGTCCACGCGGCGAGCTCAGGCTTCGCCAGCTTGGCGTCCACGGGTGATTCACCGACCTTGAGGAGCGCCTCGGCGTCGGCGGGTGTCTTCGAATAATGATCGCGAAGGTCTTTGAGACTGGCAGCGATGATCGGCTTTTCCTTGTCCTTCAGCGGACGGCAGAGGATGCGCTCGGCGATGTAGGACAGTGCCTTGACGTCGTCGTTGCAGCCGCAGGCAATGGCTTTTTCGGCGAGCTTGCGGGCAGCTTCGACGAACTGCGGATCGTTCATCGTGACGAGGGCCTGAAGCGGAGTGTTGGTGCGCTCACGGCGGACGGTGCAGACCTCGCGGCTGGGGGCGTTGAAGACCTCCATGTTCGGCGGCGGGGCCATGCGCTTCCAGAAGGTGTAGAAGGTGCGACGATAGAGGTTTTCACCCTTGTCCTGGACGTAGTTGCGTGTGTCACCACCGGGCAGACCGACGACATCCCAGATGCCTTCAGGCTGATAGGGCTTGACGCTGGGGCCGCCCATTTTCGGCGACAGAAGGCCGCTGGCGGCAAGCGCGTAATCGCGCAGCATCTCAGCATCCATTCGGAAGCGCGGGCCGCGGCTGAGGAGCGAGTTGTCGCGGTCTTTTTCGAGCTTCACGGGCGAGGTGGCTGCGCTCTGCCGGTAGGTGGCGCTGCTGAGCATGAGCTTGAAGAGCTTCTTCACGTCCCAGCCGCTCTCACGGAACTCCACAGCAAGCCATTCGAGCAGTTCAGGATGACTCGGGGCCGCGCCCATGATGCCGAAGTCCTCCGGTGTTTTCACAATGCCCTGTCCGAAGACTTCCTGCCAGAAACGGTTCACGGTGACACGCGTCGTGAGGGGGTTCTCCGCACTCACGAGCCACTGTGCGAGCCCGAGGCGGTTCTTGGGCGCTTTTTCAGGAAGCCTGCCGAAGGCGGCGGGCACGGCGGCCTCGACTCGTTCGCCCGGTTTGTCATAGGCTCCACGGGCGAGGATGTTCGCCATCGGCGCGACATTCATGACCTCTTCCTGAACATGCGTGATGGGGCTGCGGGCCTTGATGACCTCCCTTTCAGCCTCGAGCTTCTTCGCCGTGCTGTCGTGCTTCATCCACTCGCTGTCACGGGTGGCGAGATAGTGGGCAAAGAGCGCGTTGCGCTGCTGCGGCGTGCGTTTGTCGTTCGCAGCGGCGAGGATGGCGCGTAGCGGGCCGACATCCGACAGTGTCTTGATCTCAGCCTCGCTGAGCTGGCGGTCATAAACGCGGGCGTCCTGCACGGAGCCGTCAGTGAAGTGCTGGCCCTCGCTGCGCTGCCCGATCTTCAGCGGCACCGTGGTACGGATGCTGGCCTTGGGCTTGATGGTGTTCGTGTTCACCACGAGACGCTTCTGCGGCACGCCGTTGATATAAATCTGCACGCCGGCGGCCTTGCCGCTGCCGTTGTAGGTCACGAAGACATGCTGCCACTGGCCGGGCTTGAGCACCGCGTCCCGCGTGGTGACCTTGAGGGCGTTGTCCGACCATTTGTCGATGATGTGAACCGCGATGCCGCGGTCACTTTGCCAGAGGTCCCAGCCGCGGTAGCCGTTTTTCTCGTCCATGCGCGACATGATGGCGCCGAAGACGCCGTTGCGGCCCGCCCTGACCCAGGCGCCGTAACTGAACTTTTGGTTCAGCTCGAAGTCGCCCGCGTCACTGACCTCAAAGGTGCTGCCGGGCTTGATCACCGGAGCCGGCCCAAGCTTGCCACCGGGCGTCCAGGAGATCTGGCCAAGCGCCCGGGCCTTCGCGGGCGTGCCGCAGACATTGGCGACTTCATTGCCCGCACCTTCATTGAGAGGCAGATGCACCTGCAGACCCTTCGTAGGCACATCCTGGTCAAGATGCTCCGGCTTTGCGGAGGCAAGCCAGGCGTTGAAGTCACCGCCGGCGGTCTTGCGTCGCTCGTCACGCAGTTTTGTCGCCTCGGCGATTTCGGCGGGCAGTTTTTCCCAGCGCGGCTTGTCCTGATCCCCCGGGATCACCAGGATCGGGCCGCGACCGTCCTTGATGTTGCCGTCCTTCGCGGGCTGCGTCGTGTTGCGAAAGAAGGCTGCCATCGAGTAGAAGTCACGCTGCGTGACGGGATCGAACTTGTGGTCGTGGCACTGGGCGCAGTTCGTGGTCAGGCCGAAATAAACCCATCCCATGGTCTGCACGCGGTCCACGGCGTAGTTGGCAAGGTTTTCCTCGTCAATGGTGCCGCCTTCATTCGTGGTGATGTTGCAGCGCTGGAAGCCGGTGGCGATGAGCTGGTCATCGGTGCGGTTAGGCAGCAGGTCCCCGGCGATCTGCTCAACGGTGAACCTGTCAAAGGGCTGGTTCGCATTGAAGGCCTTCACCACCCAGTCACGATAGGGCCACATCTCGCGGTAGTTGTCGAAGTGCAGACCGTGCGTGTCGCCATAGCGTGCGGCATCCAGCCAGTAGCGTGCGCGGTGCTCGCCATAGGCGGGGGATTTCATCAGCTCGTCGATGAGCGAGCTGATTTGAGCATCGCTCAGACGCGTCGTGCCGGCCTGAGTCGTCGGGCAATAACGCGCCATCAGCTCGGCTGAAGGCGGCAGCCCCGTGATATCCAGGGAAATGCGCCGCACCAGCGTGTGCGCATCGGCTTCGGGAGCGGGACTGAGGCCTGCCTCTTCCAGCCTTGCCAGCACGAAACGATCCATCGGCGTTTTGACCCACGATTCATCCTTCACGGCCGGCATGGCGGGCTTTTGCGGCGGGATCAGGCTCCAGTGCGGCTGCCATGGCGCTCCCTGCTCGATCCAGGCCTTGATCTTTGCAATCTCTCCGGGCTTCAGCTCCTTGTGGGAGTCAGGCGGCGGCATGATCTCGTCCTCGTCCTTGGAAAGCAGGCGCTGATAGAGCGAGCTTTGTTCGGGCCGGCCCTTGATCACGGTTGGCTGCTCGCCCTTCTTGGCGGTGAAAAAGCCGGCCTCGGTATCAAGGCGAAGCCCTGCCTTGCGTGTTCCCGGATCAGGACCGTGACAGTGGAAGCAGGCATCCGCAAGGATGGGGCGGATGTCCTTGTTGAAGACCACCGGCTGAGTGGCGGCCCCCAGAAGGCTGCCGGCAGAAGCCAGGCTGATAATGACGTGAATGCGTACCATAGTCACATGAGGATACGGGCTCATGACCGCCCTTTTTCTTTTGATTTAACAATAAGTCAGAAACCCTGGAATCGCTGAACCAGGGAGTCATAGCCGAGCACCCGGTCAAACCTGGCCTCACGTTCGACACGCTCGACGGCCTGGATCGTCTCGATTTTCTTCACACGCTCGCAGCAGAGCTTGAGAAGGGTGCGCAGGATGAGGCGGGCATGCGGCGCCCCAAGACAAAGGTGGGTGCCGAAACCGAAGCTGAGGTGCGGGTTGGGCTTGCGGTCAAGCTTAACCAACTCTGCTTCCGGAAACGCGCTTTCATCAAAGTTCGCGGACGACCAGCAGAGCGACACACGCTCGCCCGCCTTCACCGTCGTGCCGTTCACCTCGGTATCCCCGGGGCAGACGCGGCCGATGTGGGTCAGGGGCATGAAGACGCGGAAGAACTCCTCGCTCGCCAGGGTGATCCGACGCGGATCTGCACGCAGGAATTCCAGGGCCTCCGGATGTTCAGCCAGGTAGCCCAGCGCACAGACGATCGTCAGGATGATGGTGTCCCGCCCTCCGGCAAAGGCGAGGTTGGCAAAGCCCATGCACTCCTCTCTCGTCAGGGGCCGGCCCCGGTATTCAGCCTTAACCAGGGCGCTGAAAAAGTCCTGCCCCGGATTTGCTGCCGCCTCGTCAAACTTCCGGGCGAGGTAATCCTCCAGCACCGTTCCTTTTTTGAACTCGCCCCCGGTCACCTTGAAAACGTGGATGCCCCAGCCAATCCAGGTCTCCGCCTCCTTCTCGGAGGTGTTTAGCAGATAAGTCAGGGCGCGCGACTGGATGGGAAGGGCGAATTCATTGACGACCTCCAAGCTGTCCTGGCTGAGCGCGTGGTCCAGCATGCCGCCGATCAGGGCCTCGACCCGTGCGATCATCTCGGGCTCCTTGGCGCGCTGGAAAAATGGCTCGGCGATCGCCCTGTAGTCCGTGTGCTCGGGCGGGTCCGTCTCAATGGGCAGCTGACGCATGCTCCGCACCTCCTCCTCCGAAGGGATTGGCACACGGAATGGGGCGTTGGAGCTGAAGGTCTGCCAGTCCTTCGCCGCCTTCCTGACATCCTCATGGCGCAGGATCATGGTGATGTTTTCCCCATGAAAGGGGCATTGAAGCACGCCGGACTCGGCGCGTGCCTGGCGAAAGGGGTCGGAAAAGGCTGGCATGGCTCGATGAAAAGAAGGCCCCAAGACTGAAACTGCCTCGCAAACAGGCAAGCTCTTGAAACGGGTTTGTTTTGACCTGCTGAGTGCTTTTTTTGCCTTGTCCGCACTTATTATTGGTAAAACTGCCGGGCAATGCTCCTGGCCGCCCACCGCCGCCGGGGCTCCAGACCCAGGATTCGGGGCGCTTGCATCCCCGGCCGGACTCGCCACCATGGCGGCCCCTTTTCCGCCATGGCCTACATCAACGAAAACTACAACAAGCTCAAAGCCGGTTACCTCTTCCCCGAAATCGCCCGCCGCGTGAAGGCCTTCACCGAGGCCAACCCCGAGGCCGCCAAACGCCTCATCCGCTGCGGCATCGGCGATGTGACCGAAGCCCTGCCGCAGGCCGTGCGCGACGCCATGCACAAGGCGGTCGATGAAATGGGCGACCGCGCCAGCTTCCGAGGCTACGGCCCCGAGCAGGGTTATGATTTCCTGCGCAACGCCATTGCGGACAACGACTTCAAGGCCCGCGGCATCCAGGTCGAGGCCGACGAAATCTTCATCTCCGACGGTAGCAAGTGCGACACCGGCAACATCCTCGACATCTTCGGCAGCGGCAACAAGATCGCCATCACCGACCCGGTCTACCCGGTCTATGTCGACACCAACGTCATGGCCGGCAACACCGGCGAGGCGGATGAAAACGGCGCCTATGCCGGACTGCACTACCTCAAGTGCACCCCTGAAAACGGCTTCGTGCCCGAGATCCCATCCGAGCCGATGGACCTCGTCTATCTCTGCTACCCGAACAACCCCACCGGCGCCACCGCCACACGCGCCCAGCTTGAGGCCTGGGTCAAATACGCCCTCGCCAACGGCACCACGCTGCTTTACGACGCCGCCTACGAGGCCTTCATCCAGGACCCCGCCGTACCCCGCTCCATTTATGAAATCGAAGGCGCCCGCGACTGCGCCATCGAGTTCCGCAGCTTCTCCAAGAATGGCGGCTTCACCGGCGTGCGCTGCGCCGTGGTCGTCATTCCCAAGGGCCTGATGGGCAAAACGAAGGCCGGAGGCAAGCAGGCCATCCACCCGCTCTGGAGCCGCCGCCACAGCACCAAGTTCAACGGCACCAGCTACATCGTGCAGCGCGGCGCCGAGGCCATCTACAGCCCCGAGGGCCGGAAGCAGGTCGCCGAGCTCATCGAGCATTACATGGGCAACGCAAAACTGCTCGTCGAAGCCTGCCGGAAGGCCGGGCTGGCCGTCTTTGGCGGCGTCAACGCCCCATATGTCTGGGTCGGATGCCCGAACGGACTGACCAGCTGGCAGATGTTCGACAAGATGCTCAACGATGCCAACGTGGTCATCACCCCCGGCAGCGGCTTCGGCAGCGCCGGTGAAGGCTACTTCCGCATCAGCGCCTTCAACAGCCGCGCGAACGTCGAGGAAGTCTGCCGCCGCATCGCCACCCTGGTCTGAGCCCCGGCAGGTTTTTCAGCCCTTTCACGGCCTCGAACCGTATTTGATTCCATCATCGTCTGCCCAACAGGCAAAATCCCGTTCCAAATCCCAAACCCATGAGCCAACCCAAGATCACCGCCTACCTGAAGACCTACTGCGGCTGGAGCGAAGGCGTTCGCGCCATCTTCCGCAAATACGGCCTCGACTACGAGGAGAAGGACATCATCAAAAACCCCGCCTTCCGCTGGGAGATGGAGCAGAAGAGCGGCCAGCCCCTCAGCCCCTGCGTCCTCGTCAATGACGTCATGCTCGCCGACATCAGCGGCGAGGAAGTCGAGCGTTACATGATCGAAAACGGCCTGCTAACCGCCAGTGACACCGCGCCGGACGCCCCCATCAACAGCGCCTGCACTGACGCCCAGCATGCCGCCATGGCCGCCGGTCAGGCCGGAAAGATCACCTTTGTGAACTAATCAGGTTGCTGCCCAGCCCTCAAACCCGGGTTTCCCGCATCAGCCGGGACCCGGGTTTCCTGTCTGGGCCAGCAGCTCATCAGGTCTTACCTGCCAGCGGTCGGCGATCGCCTCGCAATAGCCGGAGGCCAGGTCCTCCAGATCACGTCGGGTCAGGGCGCTGCCGTCCGAAATCGACTTGCGGATGGAACGGCGCAGCGACTCCAGGCACCAGCGGCGGGCAAAGCTCACGCGCCAGGGTTTTGAGGTCTCCCGGTCGATCAAAACCAGCCCCTGCTCAGACTTGATCAGGTCCTTCAAGCGCACCGGCTGGTAGAAGCCTGCCGCATGCAGCTTCCCCAGCAGTGCGCCGACCTCCTTCAGAAGGGATGTTCTTCCATCCTCTGAAAACCTGGACAGCAGACGGTCCGCCAGCTCCCCGCGGACCTCATTGACCACAAGGAAGCCGCCGACCGGAATGCCCAGGACCCGACGCTCTCCCCAGGCCAGGGGTTCCATGGCAGGGAAACCCGCCTGCCGCAGCGCCTGGAGCATCTGCAGCTCCCTCATGGCCAGCGAGCAAGGCCGCCGGAAAAACAGCAGGGGACGCAGGAGGTGCCTCAGGGACTCCCTGCCGCAGCGCTTCAAATAGCAGCCCCGGTCCACCGTCACCGGCACTCGCATCACCTTGGTGCCCTCCGCCTGCCAGACCTGGCCTCCGGCCAGCGCCCCGCCGCCCTCAAAGAGGGCACGAACAGCGGGTTTGGCATGAAAACTCTGGGTCTGAAAAAGGCGTGAAGTCATCCCGCCATCAAAGCAGCCGAATCAACTTTGCCAAGCTGTGCCTTGCCGGGCGGCGCGCCGGAGCGCCCGTCCAAGACGGCCCTTGCCTTCATCGTCCCCGATGGCATTCTTAGGTTCCCCCAACCATGCGCTGTCCCAAATGCGGTAGTTCCCAAGACAAGGTCATCGACTCTCGTGAGGCGCGCGAAGGCCACGCCATCCGACGCAGGCGCGAGTGCATGCGCTGCAACTTCCGCTTCACCACCTATGAAATCGTCGAGCGCGAGGAGCTGCGCGTGGTCAAGCGCAACGGCGCCCGCCAGAACTTCGACCGTGAAAAGCTGATGTCCGGCCTGCGCAAGGCCTGTGAAAAGCGCCCCGTCAAGATGGAGCAGCTGGAGCAGCTCGCCGACGACATCGCCAACGAGCTTGAGGAGGAGGGCTACCGCGAAATCCCCTCCACCGTCATCGGTGCCAAGGTCATGCGCCGCCTCGAAGGCATCGACCATGTCGCCTATGTCCGCTACGCCTCCGTCTACCGCCAGTTCGAGGACGTGGGCGAGTTCATCGACGAGATCAAGTCCCTCGACCGTCGGCGTTCCAGGGACGACGACCAGGAGGAGCTTTTCAGCTGATCCCCGACCATGTCCGAAAAAACCATCTTCCAGAAGATCATCGACCGCGAAATCCCGGCGCCTCTCGTCTATGAGGACGAACAGGTCGCCGCCTTCAACGACATCCATCCTCAGGCCCCCACGCATGTGCTGATCGTCCCCAAAAAGGTCATCCCACGCGTCGGTGAAGCCGCCCCGGAAGATCAGGCCACCCTCGGAGCCCTGCTGTTCGCCGCGGGCAGGATTGCCGAAAAGCTGGGTATCAAGGACTTCTCCAAGGGCTTCCGCCTTGTCATCAACCACGGCAGGGACGCCGGAGAAACCGTCCCCCACCTGCACGTACACCTGCTTGCAGGCCGCTCGCTCGACTGGCCGCCGGGCTGATTTTTCATACCGTCCGCAACTTGCAGGGTTCAGGAGGGTTATCACCGCCCGTCATGGAACCTCTCACGCCCAACGACCCGCTCTGGAACCTGCTTGGCAAGGCCAGGCGCGCCGAACCGCGTCCTGATTTCGTCCAAAACGTGGTTAGGGCCGCCCGGCAGACCCCCCAGGACCACGGCTGGCTCGCCGGAATCAGAACCTGGTGGCGGCAGCGTGACGCGGCGGCGACAGGGCTTGCCTGGGCCGCTGCGGCCGTGATCGCCCTCCTCGGCATCTCCCTGGTC
>JBIJBP010000265.1:0-2522 GCA_044345155.1 Prosthecobacter sp.
AGGTTGCTCTCATGCTGGTCCAGCGCCCGCCTGACGAGCAGGGTGGCTTCTTCGGGCTGGGACTGGGCTGGCGGCATGCGTTCACTGTGCTTCAACAGGAACGTTCCTGGAAGGAAAGAATTAGAGGTGCATTGCCAGGATTGGCAGTATTGCCCGGCCATGACCTGCTCCTGTGCCGCCGCATTTTCCGCCTCCATGCCTGCCCTGATTCTGACGCTGGTGGTGGCCTGTACGACAAACCCAGACACCCGCCGGACTTCCTTCAATGCCATGCCCGTGGCCGAGGAACGGGAAATGGGCAAGTTTCTTCACACCATGGTCACCGCCCAGATGAAGGTTGTCCATGATGACGGTCGTGCCGGGCGTGTGCAGCGGGTGGGGCGGCGCCTGACCCAGGGCCTGAGGGCACCTCATGCAGAGTGGAGGTTCCTGGTCGTCGAAGGCACGGAGTTCAATGCCTTCACCCTGCCAGGGGGGACGATTGGCGTTTACACAGGGCTGCTGGACAAGCTGGAGGGGGATGACCTGCTGGCGGCAGTGATGGGCCATGAGGTGGCTCATGCGATGCTCAGGCACCCGACGGAAAAGCTCGGCGGATCCTACGTCGGCGCCAGGATCGGCGAAATGATCTCCTCACCTCTCGCCGTGGTGCTCAGCCCGGAGCAGAAGAAGCTGATGCATTACAAAAACCTGTTCCGCACGATGTCGATCACGGACCTGCTGGATCGTCCCATCAACCAGAAGCGTGAACTGGAGGCGGACGCCGAAGGCATGCGCCTGATGGCCAGGGCAGGTTACGACCCAAAGGCCGCCATCGCCCTCTGGGGGGTGATGAGCGACCTGGAGCGCAGGTACGGGCGCGGCGTGGCGAGCTTTTTGTCCTCCCATCCCGGCGGCACCCGGAGGCTGGAGTTTCTCGCCATCCGGCTACCTGAGGCGGAGCGGCTTTATCAGGCGTCCAAAAGGTGAGGCTGCTCCATGACATCGGGCCGCTGATGATGGTTTAACGGGTTCCGGAGCGTTGCTTACCGGACACACATGGCTTCTTGGATGCAAACTTGGTTTGGGGGTGGTCGTCACCGTCTGGTGATGGCGCTGCTATTCACGGCGACCGCCGCCGCCGGGGAGATGGAACGTTCGTTCTGGCTCAACGCCTCGCTCGCCGTGCCGAGGCTGGGCTACTGGGGCGCTGGCTTTGCGCCGCCGCAGGCACCGTCCACGGAGGAGGTGGGCAGGGCGGCGCGGGTGCTTCTTGAGCAGGCGAGGCCGAACCGCCTTTACCTCATCCATCATCGCGAGCTGCCGTTTGCCGAGATCACACGGGTGTTCCGTGACTGGAGGCGGGCATGCCCGGCTTCGGTGGAAATCGTGCCCGCACTGGTGCTGCGCATGTATGACAAGGAGGCTGCGCCGGTCTTCTCCGACAGCGAGCTGGAGGCCCTGCTGGCCTTCTTCAAGACGGAGGTCAACCCGCGTCACATCGCCTTGTATGATGTTCTGCCGCGCCGCGACCAGGGGGCCGGCCTGGCCCAGATGGCGAAGGCCTTCCCCCAGGGGCTGCTGCGGGTCGGCCTGCAGCCGGATGAAGCGCTCGACACACCCTTCACCGGGGCTGTGGAGGACACCTGGAGCGGCTTCTGCCACGGCCTGACGAATGCGGACTGGCAGGCGCCGGGCTTCGGCCGCGAAACACTGCGCCGCTGGCTGGACCTGCGTAACCAACAATCCAACCCCATCGCCTATGACTTGATTGTCGTTGCCTGGGACTACTCGGTGACGAAGCGAGGCGAATACCCCGGCTATGACGACGCGCACAAAAATCTGCCGCTGCCGGAAGGGCGCAACCGCCTGGCTGCAACGGAGATTCTTGCGCGGGCAAAGCCGGAGACGCTGGCAGGCTTCAGCGCCGACCTGCTTATCATCGAGCTGAATTCGGAAACTCCGCCCCATGACGGCGCACGCTCCTTTTACCGCCAGCTCAAGGACGGCCGCCGCTACGAAGGCTTTTATGCCAGGCCCTGGCAGGAATTGTGCGGCATCTACCTGGAACTGGCCGAGGGCGGTAAGGCCGCCGTGATGCAGAATCGACGTTGAACTTGCAGCGCGGTTGTTCCCCGGTGCTCAGGGCCTGATGCTTGATGAGCCTTCCTCCGGGCCGTCTGACTCAGGCTTGCGATACGGGCCAAAGTACACCTTCTCCCCCGCTGCCACCCTTTCTGCTAGGCTGCGGGTGTGTTCCAGACTGGACTCCACCAGAGCGTCCACTAGACGCTCGAAGGCTGCGTCGTCGAAGGTCGTCTGTGAAGACGGGGTTGACAGAGGTTTGATCATCGAGAAGGCGCTTCACCCGATCTTGGAATGATTTTGCAGCCTGGCAAACGCTCCTCCGCGGCGTGTTGGCGCTCAACCAAGGAGCTCAAGGCCTGGCTTTGAGGTGTGACAAGCAGCTGTGTCAGGCACTCGCGAAAGCAGCGCCGGGATGGATCTCCAAATGAATGACATCCACATGCGTGCCAGCATTG
>JBIJBP010000266.1:0-2520 GCA_044345155.1 Prosthecobacter sp.
CGCTGTATCATGCCGGACGCCTTGGCGTGAAGGGCGACGACAAGACCGCCGAGGGCCGCCTGCTGAACTGGGTCTTCCACAAAAACCTCTCCGGCGACATCATCGTCGAGCAAAACATCCACACGCTTGATGTCATGAACTGGGCCATGAACAACGCCGAGCCCGTCCGTGTCTCGGGCACCGCCGGACGCCTCATCCGCACCGATGTGGGCGACAACTGCGACGCCTACTCGCTCGTCTATGAATACCCTGGCGGCGTCGGCATCACCTTCAGCAGCCGACAGTTTGACAGCCGCAGCGGCGCGCCGGGCGGCATCACAAACCGCATGCATTATGAAAACGGCGCCCTGCTCACCGAATACGGCGGCCTCACCATGATCCGCGGGCCGAAAGAGGTGTATTACGCCGGCGGCAAAAGCCCCGGCATCTACAAGGACGGCATCATCACAAACATCGCCACCTTCCAAAAGGCCATCGCGGCCAGGGACACCGCGAACAGCACCATCGCGCCCAGCCTTCGCAGCAATCTCATCGCCATCATGGGGCGCCTCGCCGCCGAGCGAAAAGCACCTGTCGCCTGGGATGAACTCATGGCAAGTCCCGCCATGCCCGCACCGGATCTCAACGGACTCCAAGCATGAAACGCCGTCGCTTTCTCCAGACCACCGCCACCGCGCTCGCTGTGTGCCAAGCACAGGCTGCGGACAGGCCGCGCATCCGCTTCGGCGCCTGCGACTGGACTCTGAAGCTCGCCACAAATCCCGAATCGCTGGATCTCGCCAGACGCATCGGCCTGGATGGCGTCCAGGTTGATTTCGGCAGCGAACCCGCCCATGACGGACGCCTGCCGCTCTTTGACGAAGCCCTCCAGGACCGCCTGCTGCAACGCTCCGCCGACACCGGCGTGGCCATTCCTTCGCTCGCCATGGGCGTGCTCAACAGGCACGGCCTCAAAAACTCGCCTGACGCTCTGCGCTGGACGCTTGAGGGCGTGAAGGTTGCCAGGCGCATGAAGACCCCCGTCGTGCTGCTTGCCTTCTTCGGCAACGGTGACCTCCGGAATGATGACACGGGCACGCAGGCCGTCATCGCCGCACTGAAAAAGCTCGCACCGCCCGCTGCGGAAGCCGGAATCACCTACGGCATCGAATCGTGGCTCAAGGTGGATGCCCTGGAGCACATCCTCGATGCCGTGAAGTCTCCGGCCATCCAGGTCTATTACGATGTCGGCAACATGCAGAAGGAGGGAGAGGATTACGCCGCCGCCATCCGCCGCCTCGGCCGTGAGCGCATCTGCGAGACGCATGCCAAGGACTACGGCGACCTCTACGGCAGGGGCAGCACCGACTTCGTCCAGGTTCGTGATGCGCTGCACGACATTGGTTATTCCGGCTGGATGCACATCGAGGGCGTGAAGGTGCCCAACGGCATCGAGCAGGACATCGGCCACGACCTGGGATATCTTCGCAGCGTTTTTAGTTAGGCGACCCCTGATGCCGGCGCAGGACCCTCAGTTCACCCAGGGCTCAAGGCTGACACAAATGAAGCTTGATTCGAATGTTTATATAGTGCGTTCAGCGAGCGGGTGCTAGGAGGACCGCCTTCTCTTCAACTCCAATAACCCGCCATGAAAAGCCTCCTCGTCAGCCTGGTCTGCTTGTTTCTCTGTCAGTGCAATTCAGTCAAGCACACCGGCACCGCTCCGCAGCCTCCGGTAACCCGGCTGGCCCTGGTGAAGAACAGCAAGATCCACATGTCGGGCCTGCAGCCCGAGATGGTGAGGCAGATTCAGGGCATGGGCATCCAGGTGGACCTGGTGGATTCACCGCCTGCCGGAGATGTCTATTATCTGACTTACACGGCTCACTGGGCCTGGGATCTGGCGATGTATTTGAAATCGTTCCAGGCGGAGCTGCACCGGGGCACGCAGATGACGGGCAGGGTGGTCTACAAAACCAGCGGGCTCGACATGAACAAGTTCGGCCACACCGACAACAAGATCCGTCCGCTTCTGCGCCAGCTGCTTCTGGGAGAAAAACCGGGCAGAAAGCATTGATCCCGGCAGCCTTTGGTCAGCCAGCCAACGGCAGAGGTCGCGTCACTTCGACAACGCCCTTGCAGCAGCCTTTTGAAAGGCCTCACGCACCGGACTCGCATCGCTGTTCGGGAAGTTCGCTCGCTGCACCATCAGCACATAGATGACCTCCTTTTGGGGGTCGATCCATGCCTGGGTGCCCCAGGCTCCGCCGTGGCCAAAGGTGCCTGGTGAGAGCATTTCCGCGAGGCCGGCATGGGGTTCCTTCAGAACGCAGGCACCGATGCTCCAGCCGTAGTTTTTCCCATGACCGCCAAATTCTGCCTTCTGGAAAAAGCCGCAGGGCAGGTCGCCAGTATGCACGGTGGACAGTGTTTTCACCGCATGGGCGCTCAAGATGCGACGGCCCTCCAGAGTGCCGCCATTGAGCAGCATGCGGCAGAAGCGCGTGTAGTCCTTCGCGCTGGAATACAGCCCGCCGTTGC
>JBIJBP010000179.1:0-8495 GCA_044345155.1 Prosthecobacter sp.
ATGATGGGCAGCACGCTTGCCAGCCGCACCAACATCACCATGACCAACGAAACAGCCTTCAAGGTTCTCGCTTATGCCATCCATCGTTAGGCACTTCACCCTCAGCTAAAATGGTTTCAACTGAGCATTTCATCGCCTAAACCGGCAGGGCGCAGTCCTTGAAGGCGAGGAATTGTCCTATTCCCTGATAAAAGCCTATTGGCCTGAAGTTGCTGGCGCGATTGAGCAGGTGCCACTGCGGCGCATTCCAGCGTCCAAACTAGCTTCCCACGCCGTCCGTGTGGCCGCAACCGATGCAAAAAGCGGCAAGTTGCCACGGAGCATTGGCATTCCTCGGCTACGCGCCATCGCCAGCGGCATCTCCGAGCATGACAAGGACCTGCAAAAAAAAATCCGTGACTTTCTGGGCTGCGAATTATTGGCCGAAAGGGGGAATCGGCTGGCCATAGCCTGTCAGGTGGTCGATGAATGGCTTTCCTACAGTTCCTTTAGCCCTGCGGGCCTACCTCCAGTGCTCGTGTCAAGCTTCGCGCGGAACAGCCAGGATTATTATGTATTTCTGATTCATCTGGCGGACAGCCTTGGAACCAAAGCCGCTAATCCTGAGTGGAAGCGCTTGCTGCCTGGCATAATCACACTGCTTCATTGGTTTACCAGAGAAGGTGAACATTCACATGTTGCCGACCATCTTTTGAGAGCAACAAGCGCTGAACCAACGCCAAATGCCCTGCTTCTTGGCCTGCAAACGATCCAGGATCGCCTCATCATACCGCACAATCCAAGCGCTGTGAGAAAATTTATTTCCTGTCATCTGTTATCTGATGAAAGCATCAGTGAATGGCAGTGGTGGAAAAATCTTGTCGAATACAGTAATGAAGGAATTCATGAGCGTGAAAGGATTTGGCGGCACTTCTTCGAAAAAACTGCATGGAACCGAGAAATGCTCCTTTATGCCCAACGGCACTTTCTGGCAGAGCGGTTCAGTGACTACGACCCATCCAGAAGAGATTTGTGGGACAGCCGCAATCGTCCATGGGACTTCGATCACCTGCATGCCAGCAAGTATTTTCATCACAGAAATGGCCCATATGCAAACGTGTGCCGCCAGTGGGGAAACTGCATCGGCAATCTGCGTGCATGGCCCTTTGAAGACAACCGTTCAGAACAAGCAGAAACGCTCAAGGATAAACTGGCGGACAACCCCCTCTATGCTGACTGGAGTTTTATCAACCCCAAACATGTAGAAGCCTTTTCACACGGCGACAAGACTCGCCACGAGTTGAGCAAAGCCTATGAACTCTGTGATGCAATCAAGGAACGCTATGTCTCCATCTACGAAGAATGGCATGTAAACACACATATTGCTGAATTGTTAACGATCAATTGAGATGTCAGCCCGTGCATTTCGACTCACTCGCAATCACTTTAGTTTGACTCATGCCCCATGCCCCTTCTCCCCGCCACCCTTGCCTATCCCGAAGCCGAAACCCCGAAGCTCGAAGCCCTGCGTCTGCTCTTTCAGGACTGGATTCAGGCCGCCATCCAGGCGGCGCCTGAGATGAAGGAGGTGGTCGAGGGCATGGTGTTTGACGGCTTTTACCCGCATTATTTCAGCCGCAGGCCGAGGATCCTGTTCATCGGGCGGGAGGCGCGGGAGATTGAAGGGTTCAACTACCTCGACCTGCTGCACGCGGCTTATCGAACTGGGAAAAAAATCGGCAGCCAGCATCTCAACCAAAGCCTGTTTCACCGCCGCATGCTGTACACGGCCTACGGCCTTCAAAACGGCCTGCCGGAGTGGAAGGACATCCCGGACGCCTCGGTGATCGGAAACACCTTTGCCACGCCTGACGGTGTCAGCTTCGCCTTCATGAACCTGTCGAAGTTCAGCAACGAAAGCGAGTTCTGGCCCTCCAACTGGAGGATGATCCAGGACGCGGTGCGCCTGGCCACGCAGCAGCGGAAGTTCATCGCCGAGGAGATTGCCATCCTCGAGCCCGAGCTTGTCATCAGCATGAACCTTGAAGGCTTTTTCTCCTCCCTGGGGGAACAGGTCACACCGCTGCCTTCCACCAGCCGGGATGTCTCAGCCTGGACCTTGAACAGCCAGGGGCACCATTCGCTCCTGCTGGACTGCTTCCACTTTTCAGCCCCGGGCAAACGCGATCTCGATCACTATTACCAGCCCGTCCGGGAGGTTGTCAGGACGCACCTGCGCGGATCGTATTCATGACGCGGTCCTCCGGCCAAGGCTAACCAAAAGCACAAGCATCCACCCTCCATGATCCCCGCCGTCATCATTCCAGGCCACCGGGTCGCCTCCGGCTTGAACGGCAATCCGCGCTTTCCGGGGGGCACCCTGCGCATGCAGCTCCCCCACTTCCTGGAGCGTGGCCTGGACTTGAGCGAATTTTATCCGGGCACGCTCAACGTCAGCATCGCTCCACGAAGCTTCCGCACTCTGGCCGCCCGGCACACCTTCAAGGCCCTGAAATGGCACGCCGAAGACCCGGCCGAGGACTTTTCCTTTTTCAATGTCACCCTGCATCGTGAAACCGGGGCGCCGGTCCGCGGCTGGATCTATTTTCCCCATCCCGACACCAAGCCGACGCACTTTCAGACACCCGATGTGCTCGAACTGCTGCTGCCATGGACGGAGGGGCTGGAGTATGGCATGAAGATTCACCTGGAAGTTCCAGCCGGGCAGATGGCTTTCGAAAGTTGACACCCGCTGGTCAAGAAGGTGTGCTGGTGGTTCTGATCCCGTTACGTCCATGCCCATGAAAAGCCTCGCCCTTCTCCTGCTGCTGCCCGCGCTGGCCTGCGCCGCCAAACCCGTTTTCCAGTCAAAGCTCGTCACCCCGGACACGCCTAACCATTCGGTGGACATCGATGTGCCCCTGGATGGCGCAAAGGAGCTGTTCCTGGTCGTCACCGACGGCGGCAACGGCTACGCCGCCGACTGGGCGGACTGGGCCGAGCCCAGGCTGATACGGGCTGATGGCAGCGAGATCAGGCTCACCGAAATCGAATGGAAGTCCGCCCTCAGCGGCTGGGGCGGCGTCAAGGTGAACGCCAACGCCAGCGGCCAGGAGCTTCGCAGCGCCGGAAAAGCCCTCAAATACGGCATCGGCACGCACGCCAACAGCGTCATCGCCTACAACCTGCCCGCGGATGTAAAACGCTTCAAGGCCCGGGGCGTGCTTGATGAAGGCGGCTCAAGGCAGGGCGGCGACAGCGTCATCTTCTCCGTCTACACCGAGAACCCCGGCCCCCTTGCCGCCAGCGACGTCAACGGCGCCTCCCACGAACCCGACCAGGCCGTCGGGCAGCTCGACGTGCATCCCGAGCTGAAGGTGCAGCTTTTTGCCAGCGAACCCATGATGCTTTCGCCTTCCAGCATCGACGTCGATGCACGCGGCCGAGTCTGGGTCTGCGAGGTCGTCAACTACCGCAAGCACAACGGTGAACGGACCGACGGCGACCGCATCCTCATCCTCGAGGACAGCGACGGCGACGCGAAGGCGGACAAATCCACCACCTTTCACCAGGGCGTGGACGTGAACAGCGCCCATGGCATCTGCGTGCTCGGCAACAAGGCCCTCGTCTCCTGTGGCGACGATGTCTTCTGGCTCATCGACGACAACGGCGATGACAAGGCTGACCGCAAGGAGCTGATGTTCACGAAGATCGGCGGCGCGCAGCACGACCACGGCATCCACGCCTTCCACTTCGGCCCCGACGGCCGCCTGTATTTCAACTTCGGCAACGCCGGCAAGCAGCTCTGCGACAAGGACGGCAACCTGATCACCGACATCCACGGCGTGAAGTGCACCAATCAAAACAACCGCCCCTACCAGCAGGGCCTGGTCTTCCGCTGCGAGCCCGACGGCAGCAACGTCGAGGTGCTCGCCTGGAACTTCCGCAACAACTGGGAGGTTGCCGTGGACAGCCATGGCACGATGTGGCAGTCCGACAACGACGACGACGGCAACAAAGGCGTGCGAATCAACTACGTCATGGAGTTCGGCAACTATGGTTATTCCGACGAGATGACGGGCGCGGGCTGGCAGACGCCGCGAATCGGCTGGGAGAAAGAGGTCCCGCAGCGTCACTGGCATCAGAACGATCCTGGCGTCATCCCAAACATGCTCATGACCGGGGCCGGCAGCCCCACCGGCATGCAAGTGTATGAAGGCGACCTGCTGCCCAGCATCTTCCACGGCCAGCCCATCCACTGCGACGCCGGGCCCAACATCGTACGCGCCTATGTGACACAGCCCGACGGCGCGGGCTACAAGGCCGAGATCGTCAACATCCTCGACGGCAGCCGCGACCGCTGGTTCCGCCCCAGCGATGTCGCCTTCGCCCCGGACGGCTCGCTCATCGTCGCCGACTGGTATGATCCAGGCGTCGGTGGTCATGGCATGGGCGATGTGACGCGCGGAAGATTGTTCCGCGTGACGACGGAGGCGGCGGAGAAGTTTCAGGTTCCAAGTTTCAAGTTGGACACCGTCGAAGGCGCTGTTGAGGCCTTGAAGTCGCCGAATGAAGCTGCGCGTTATCTCGCATGGCAGGCGTTGCAGAATCTCGATAGCCGCGAAGCGCTCACAAAGCTCTTCGAGGACTCCAAAGCCGCTCCGCAGCATCGGGCGCGTGCGTTGTGGGCTTTGCAAAATAGCCTCGGGCTTCAGCCCGAAAACGCGTCCAAAGGCAATAACGGCAACGAATCGGCCAAATCAGCCTCCGTCGGGCTAAAGCCCGAAGCTACTTTAGCTTCCGCACTCGCGGACTCCGATCCCAACATCCGCATCACCGCCATCCGCACCGCACGTCAGCTCTGGCAGAAGGACCAGCCTGAAAAGCTCAGGGACTGGCTGGACGCCAGCAGCCACCGCTTCTCAGCGGCTGAAGCACGCGAGGCGCTGATCGCGCTGCGGTTTGATCCTGAAGCCTCTTCCACGGTGGCCTCCTTGGTCCACAAGTTGGATGGCGGGGATCGCTGGGCGATTGAGGCTGCGGGCATCGCCGGTGATTTGTTCACGGATGATCGCCTTTCGGCCTTCGACTCAGCAACCCATGGCCGGGTTTACAGCGAGGCAACCGTGCGCGGCATGATCTGGAGATCACGTTCCGTCAAAGCCCTGGACGCCTGGGTGTCCTGGCTGACGAAACCCGAGGCGAAACATGATGACCCGGCCTTTGCCATGAAAATCCTCCGCGCCCTCCAGCTTCTCTCCTACAAGCACCGCGAAGAAGTTTCCAAAGCCGCTCTGACCATCTTCCTCAAGGCTGATGCCGACACCGCCCTTGCCGCCACGGCATTGCTCGACCGCAACGCCATCGCCTCGAATCCGGAGGCCCGGACACGTTTGGACGAACTCTTGAAGCCGGTGATCGGCAAACCGGAGTTTGTCGCGTTGGTCGAGCGGCTGAACCTGACGGGATTTGAGAAGGAACTGCTCGACTTCATCACTGCAAACCCGAATGCGCCGGAGTCGGTGAATGCAGCCCGGCTCATCGCTGCGAACCGGGACGGTGCCTCGCGCTTCCTCAAAGAGGCGGATGCGACATCCGCCAAGGCGCTCATCGCCGCACTTGGCCGCGTGAGTGACCGTGCCGCCGTGGCCGTCATGAACCAGCACTTCTGGGCGGAGAAGCGTGTGGACGCGCGCCGCGCACTCATCGATGCCCTCGCCCTCAGCGCCGAAGGTGGTCGCGCCATCCTGAAATGGCAGTCCGAAGGCAAGCTGCCGCCCGAACTCAAAGATCAGGCCGCCCTGGCCCTCAGCCGCAGCACCGACGCCGGCCTTCGTGATCAAGCCTCCCGCGACCTGCCCCTGCCTGCCGCACAGGGATTGGCGAACTTTCCCAAGCTGTCCGAACTCATGATGCTGAAGGGTGATGCCACGAAGGGCCAGGCGATGTTCATGCAGGCCGGCTGCGTGGCCTGTCATCGCGTCAAAGGCCAGTTCATCGACTTCGGCCCGGACCTCTCGCAGATCGGCGCGAAGCTCAGCAAGGACGGACTCTTCACCGCCGTCCTCTACCCCAGCGCCGCCATCGAACACAGCTTTGTCGGCTTCAATCTGACGACGAAGGACGGACAGGCCGTGATGGGCTATGTCGTGAGTGAAACCGACAACGAACTCACCCTGCGCATGGCTGGTGGTGCGTCCACCACCGTCACAAAGGCGGGCATTGTCAGGAAAGAGGAAATGAAGGACTCCCTCATGCCTCCGGGACTTGCCGCCGCCATCGGCCCGCAAGGCCTTGCGGACCTTGTGGCCTGGCTGCAAACCCTGAAATGAAATAAGGCCTTGCCGGACCTCTTTATCCTCAACTTCGTTTTTCATGAGCAACTCCCTTCTGACCCTGCGAGTACATCCTGCGGATGACCTGATCGTGGCCCTGCGTGACCTGCGCGCCGGCCAGACCGTCGATGGCCTGACCCTGTGCGAGGACATCGCCGCCAAGCACAAGTTTGCCTCCCGCGACTTCGCCCAGGGTGAGCTGGTGAAAATGTATGGCGTCATCGTCGGGCGCACGACCCGGCCGATCACCGCCGGAGCACTGGTGCACACGCACAACCTGCGTCATGAAACCTCGGAGTTCACCGGCAAGCAGGGCGCTTATACCTGGACACCGCCCGATGTCAGCCGCTGGTCCGGCCGTAGCTTCCAAGGTTTCCGGCGCAGCGACAGCGTCTCCGGAACGGCCAATTACTGGATCGTCATCCCGCTGGTGTTCTGCGAGAACCGCAATCTCGGCTTCATGCGCGAGGCCATCACCCGCGCCCTCGGCTATGCCCGCACCTCGCCCTATGAACGCTTCACCCAGGCCCTGGTCGAGCGTCAGCAGCGTGGCGAACCGCTGGAGGACGTGGCTCTGCCCGAGGAACTTTTCGAGGTGCCCAAACCGCTGTTTTCCAACGTCGATGGCGTCAAGTTTCTGGAGCACGGCCTCGGCTGCGGCGGCACACGCCAGGATGCGGACGCCCTGGTGCGCCTGCTCGCCGGCTACATCGCCCACCCCAATGTCGCAGGAGCCACCGTGCTCAGCCTCGGCTGCCAGCACGCCCAGGTGAGCCTGCTGGAGAAGGCGCTGTCCGAACTGCACCCGAACCTCAGCCGGCCGTTGCACATCTTCGAGCAGCAGAAATGCAGCTCGGAACGCGACATGATGTCGGCCGCCATCAAGGCGACGCTCAAGGGGGTGGCTGCGGCCAACGAGCAGCGCCGTGAGCCCTGCCCGCTCAGCGACCTCGTCGTCGGCGTCGAATGCGGAGGCAGCGACGGCTTCTCAGGCATCTCCGCCAACCCGGCGATCGGCCACACGGCGGACCTCCTGGCCGCGCTTGGCGGCGCGCCGGTGCTCTCCGAGTTCCCCGAGCTGTGCGGCGTCGAGCAGAGCCTGTGCGACCGCTGCGAGACCCCGGAGCTTGCCGATAAGTTTGTTCGGCTGATGCGCGCCTATGAAGGGGCGGCCAGGGCCTGCGGCTCCGGTTTCGACGCCAATCCCTCGCCCGGCAACATCCGCGACGGCCTGATCACCGACGCCATCAAGTCCGCCGGGGCCGCGAAGAAGGGCGGCACATCCCCGGTCGTGGACGTGCTCGACTACGCCGAGCCGATCCGCAGGCACGGCGGCCTCACGCTTTACTGCACGCCCGGCAACGACGTCGAATCCACCACCGCCATCGCCGGCGGCGGCTGCAACCTGATCCTTTTCTCCACCGGCCTTGGCACCCCCACCGGCAACCCGGTCTGCCCAACCCTCAAGATCGCCACCAACAGCACGCTCATGAGCCGCATGAGCGACATCCTCGACTTCGACACAGGCCCGGTCATCACGGGCAGGAAGAGCGTGCCGGAGACGGGAGAGGAGCTGCTGGAGCTCTGCATCGCCACCGCCAGCGGCGATCATGTGCCGAAGGCCGTGGCGCTGGGCCAGGATGACTTCCTGCCCTGGAAGCGCGGCGTGTCACTGTGATGCCGGCGGCCGGTTTGGTTTCCCGATGAAACCATCGCAAAGACCTCGTCAGCGGCTTCGCCTGCGCGTTTGCTCCCTTAACACACCCCCATGCATTCCGTCCTGATCATCGGCTGCGGCAGCATCGGCGAACGTCATCTGCGCTGCTTCCAGAGGACGGGCCGCTGCTCGGTCGCCGCCTGCGACACCAACCCGGCCCTCCTGGCCGACATGAAAGATCGTTATGCCGCGCCCGGCTTCGCCACGCTGGAGGAGGCGCTGGCCTCCGGCGGGTTCAGCGCCGCGGTCATCTGCACCCCGGCCCACCTGCACCTGCCGATGGCCCTGAAGCTCCTCGACGCCGGCCTGCACCTGCTGATTGAAAAGCCGCTCGCCCTCGACACGGCCCTCGTGACGCAGGTGCGTGACGCCATCGCTCGTGCCGGCCGCTTTGTCGGCGTCGCCTATGTCTATCACTGCATGCCCTGGATGGTCGGGGCGAGGGAGCTCCTGAAATCAGGCGA
>JBIJBP010000066.1:0-27399 GCA_044345155.1 Prosthecobacter sp.
GTTTCCGACGGCGGAGACGGTGACATGCGCCTTGTAGCGGTTGACCCTCGTGTGCGTGTGCCCCCAGTGGCCGACATTGCCAAGGGCTGTCCACTGGCATTCGGTGACGAATCCGCCTCCACCCTCGCGCGGGGTCACGTTCATGACATCGGCGCTGAATTCGCTGATGGCAACACGTGCGCCTTCGCGGCCGTCGAGCGTCAGGGCCTCGATGGTCTCCAGGTACAGCTTGCGCAGAAGCTCCCCGTCAACGCTGCGGGCGAGCACGTCGTAGATGTCGGATTCGCTGCGGCGGTCGAAGGCCCGGTAGACGTTGCGGAGGAGAGGCGTCAGGATTTCCTCGGCCTGTTTTTTCTCACGGATCACCGGCACCTGGGGGCCGCCGGCAATCTGGATGTTCACCATGGGCCAGGTCAGCACGGCTCCGAGAAGCCAGGTGAGGGCGAAGGGCAGGGCGCCGCCTGGAAGGCCACGGCCCCGCATCTTGACGAAAATGAAGAAAGTGATGCCGATGAGCAGCCAGATCATCGTGGCCAGCGGCAGGACTGTCGGCGGCACAACGATGATTTCGGGGATGGCCGCCAGCGGAGGCGGCATGGGCAGGCGGCCCTGGCTTTTCCAGGAGACCTTGGGAAGGTAGGCGTTCATCTCCATGTCCTCCGACCTGGGGCCGAAGAAGACGCGGATGGGCAGTTTCTGAATGTCAGCGATGAAACCGCGCCACTCGACGATGATCTCGTCAGGCACCGGCGGGGTGGCGAACTCCCACATGAATCCAAACATGGCTTCCTCAGCCTTCGGCTTCTCCCCGGGCTGTGTCGGCAGGGTGGCGCCCGGCCTGCCCTTGATGATGGAGATGCCCGTCAACGTGCCGTCGAGCTTGATGCCGCCGACGCCAAGCCGGCACCAGCCCTCGACCTGCTTGCGCACGGACTTGATGGCTGTCTGCTGGGCGGTGTCATCGAGCAGGGCAGGTACTTGTTCCGCAGGGTTGAGCCAGTGGAGCAGGCGCTGAGCGTCGATGAGGAATTCAAAGCGTGTCTGAAAGGCGTCCACGTAGAGATAACCCTGGGCCACACTGCCCAGGGGGGTGGCGGCAGGCGGAACAGCCGGCGGTGGAGCCTCTGCAGGTGATGGAGGTGATGGAGGTGGTGAGGCAGCGGCAGGCTGTGGCGCCGTTGCGGCTGGCTGTGGATTCAGGCCTGCGGCCTTTTTCAACAGGTCACGCGAGTCAAGCTGGATGGTCTGGGCGGATGCCGGCAGGCTCAGGATGAAGGTGCTGAATGCCACCAGCATCCACGCTGGCAGCTTCAGGCTTTGGATGAGTGGGATTCCAGTCACAGCACCCAGGGTTTGCGCCATTCCTTGGACAGCAGTTTCGAGGCGGCCTCGTTGCCTTCGATCGTTTCAGTCTGCGGGCTCCATTTGAGGGAGCTGCTGTCCGTGCGAAGGGCGATGTTGGCGAGGTGGGCGATGGAGATGCTGCGGTGGCTGACCTCGATCGGCGTGGCGGTGGCCCTGCCGTCGTAGATGCAGCCCAGGAAGTTGTCGGTGTGGTCCTTGCTTTCGTAGAGGTGCAGTTCGTTAGGCCCGACCTTCTCGCGCAGGATGGCGGGGTCGCTGGCCATGATCTTGCCGCGGTTCACATAGATCCACTTGCCGGCGTCGCCTTCAAACAGGATGCCGACATGGTCGAAGGGCTTCTTGGCGTTGCTGGCCTGGACGGCCGCCTCGACCTCGGGCATGAGCTTGTGGTCGGGGCTGGCGACGTGCATGAGCACGCCGTTTTCGTAGAGGCACTCGAAGTTGAAGGCGGTGGCGGTGTTGTAGAGGGCGTTCTTGTCGAGGGTGCCGGAGATGTTCTTCATCTCCACCGGGCCGGTGTTTTCGGTGCCCATGCCCCACTGGGCGATGTCGATGTGGTGCGCGCCGAAGTCGGTGATCATGCCTCCGGAGAAGGCGAAGTTGTGACGCCAGTTGAGAGGCAGCAGGGCGGGGCGGTAGTCGATCTGCTCCGCTGGGCCGAGCCACATTTCATAATCGAAGTCGGCGGGCACGGGGGCCACGGCCGTCTGGTCGGCCATGCCGTTCCAGTTGGAATGTCCGCCGGGAAGTCCGACGCGTACGCGCCTGAGCCTGCCGAGGCGTTCGTTGCGGACGAGTTCGCAGGCCATGCGGAAGTAGATGTCGCTGCGCTGCTGGCTGCCGGTCTGCCAGGTGACGCCGGCCTTGGTGACCTCGTCGGTCATGCGGCGGCCTTCGCCGATGTTCAGGGCGAGGGGCTTCTGGCCGTAGATGTGCTTGCCCTTGCGTGCGGCGTAGATGGCCAGGTAGGCATGCCAGTGGTCGGGGGTGGAGACCTGCACGGCGTCGAGGTCCTCCTTGTCGATCATCTCACGGAAGTCCGCATAGGAAGTGCAGCCGCGCGAGGGCTTGTTGGCGGCCTTTGAATAGTGCGCGTCGATGATCTTGCGGCCGGCTTCTCGGCCTCCGGTCTCCTTGCCGTCGTAGCCGTAGTGGCCGTATTCCTTCATCGGATCGGCCACGGAGATGACCTGGCATTTGTCGTTGTTGAGAAAGGAGGGCGTCCAGTCACCGGCGATGGTTCCCCAGCCGATGCACCCGACGGTGATGCGTTCGGAGGGCGCCGGGCGGCCGGGGGCGCCGAACACCGAGCGTGGAACGATCATCGGGAAGCCCAGGGCGGCGGCGCCGGTGGCGAGGAACTGACGGCGTGAGGAACGGGGGATTTTTTTCATGGCGGCGAAGCGCCAGTCTAGCGGCGGCGGGGCTGGCGCGGCAACCCGGGAGTTGAGGAAGTTTTAGCTGATGAACTTCGCCTTCATGAGGCTGTCGGACAGGCAAGGTAACAGGTTGTTACCAAAAGGCTGTCTTTGTGAATGCCAGGAACCCGAGGCGCATGGATCATCCGGGTGTTCCATCCAACAATCATCCAACAACATGAAACCCAACTTTCGAACACTCGTGCTGCTTGCCGCCTCCGCCGCCGCCATGGCTTTTTCGCCTGCTGCAGCCGCCGCCGTCACAGCCATCCGTGACCTGGACAAGGACGGCATTGCAAACGGTTCTGATCCGGATGTCGACAACGACGGTCTGCTGAACGGCGTTGACCCGAACGTGGACGGTGGCAAGGCCTTGTCAGGTCCGTTCGCGGGAAGGTATGTCGGGGATCGTATGAACAATGACAGCCCTGCGGAGCTGGACATGGATGATGATGGCCTGAAGGATGACGCGCTGGCTGAAAATGACATTGACGGTGACGGGCTGGCCGATGATTCGCCCGACGAAAGTGACATTGATGGTGACGGGCGGCCTGATGATTCAGTGTCGGAGGATGACATCGACGGTGACGGACGGAAGGACGACTCCGCCGCCGAACTGGACATGGATGGAGATGGCAAGGCCGATGATTCAGCCTCGGAGGACGATGTGGATGGTGACGGCAGGCAGGATTCGTCGGCCGATGAGCTGGATGTAGACGGGGATGGGCGGAATGACGACTCCGCCATCGAGCTGGACATGGATGGAGACGGCAAGGCGGATGACTCAGTTCTGGAGAAAGACATCGATGGCGACGGTCTGGCGGATGATTCACCTGACGAGGATGACATCGACGGTGACGGCCTGGCGGATGACAATCCTTCCGAATCGGACGTGGACGGGGATGGCCGCGCGGATGATTCGACCGGCGAGAAAGATGTGGATGGCGACAGCCTGTCCGATGACTCCAGCCTTGAGACGGACATGGATGGCGACGGATTGTCCGATGATTCCCCTGATGAGCTGGACATTGATGGAGACGGCCTTGCGGATGATTCCCCTGTTGAGCTGGACATCGACGGTGACAGCCGGGCCGATGATGCGGTGTCAGAGCTGGACATCGACGGTGATGGAAAGGCGGACGCCGCGCCCGATGAGGATGACATCGACGGCGATGGCAGGCTGGATGACGACCTGGAGGAGGATGACTGCGATGGTGATGGCAGGAGCGATGTCGAGGATGATGATGAAGACGGAGACGGCCGCGTCCGGGCCAAGGATGATGATGACGACGGAGACGGCACTGCAGATGACGACGATGACAACGGCGGAGCGGTCGTCCTGCCGCCTCTTCAGGTGGGAGATGGCACCGCGCCTGCAAGCCTCGGCCTGCTGGTGCGCGTGAGCAAAAATACCACGGAGGGGCCCGATGCCATCACCTTCAGCAGTGCGACCCAGGGCCAGGTGCAGGAGGCTGACGAAGAAAGTCCGGACCAGTTTACCTTCAGTTACACGTCGGGCGGATCTGAGGGCCGGCTGCGCCTCACCTTCAAGCCTGGGCGTTATGACGAGTACACGCTCGACTTCTCCAGCGGTCGTTTTACCAGGCAGGAGTATGACCGAGGCGTCCTGAAGGACTCTGACTTTGGCAGCTTCGACCTTGGCGCCGCCCCGTGAGCAGCATGCCCTGAACCCTGGATTTTCTCATGACAGCCCTTGGGTTAAAACGAGCAGTTCCCGCAGTTGCCGGACTGGTGCTGCTTTCATGGGTTTCCGTCCGTATCTGGAAGAAGGCTTCTGACCTGGGGGAGGCTTCTTCTCCAGCCCGGCCTGCCATTCATGGCCTTCTGCCGGCGGGGTCTGTGCGGGAAGGACTTGAATTGGCTGGAGCGGCATCGTCAGGCCAGCGGGTTGATTTTGTGTCAATTCTTCAATCCCAGGATGCCGGTCTTCGCAGGCAGGGCCTGGGTGAAGAGGGCAGACGGCTTGGCCTTGCTGCTCCAGCCCAGGGCTGGACCATGCTGGAGCGGATCAGCGGGCTGGCCGACCGTGAGTGTTTTGCCACAGCCCTGCTGAGGGAATGGGCGATGAAGGATCCTCAGGCAGCCCTGAGCGCCTGCGCCGGGCTCGCTGCTGGAGAACTCAGGGCGATGGCCTATGCGGCGGCCCTGGGGGGCTGGGCTCACAAGTCACCCGTTGAGGCTGCCGACTGGTCGGTGCGGCACCTGGTTGGAAGCAATCGACGTTCGGCCATCGGGGAGGTTGTCCGGACGTGGGCGCAATCAGAACCCGAGGCTGCTGCAAGATGGGCTTTGAGCCAGTCGGGATCCGTCAGCGGAAGGGTAGCCATCCAGGAGGTGATGAGGTATTGGGCGGGCAACGATCCTGAAGCTGGGGCCGAGTGGGCGGCAAAACAGCCTGCAGGGCCGTTTCAGCAGGCTGCCCTGGAAGCCGTCATGAGCGAATGGGCCGACCAGTTTCCAGAAAAGGCGGCGCAATGGGTGATGAAAACCCCTGGTGCCGCAGGATTTGCGCCGGAAGTGGCCGGTCAGTGGGCCAAGGCTGACCCTGGTGCGGCGGCGGAATGGGCTCGCGAGATCAAGGACAAGTCCCTGCGTTCCGAACTGCTGCCGGTCATCACCACCACCTGGGCGGCTTCGGATCCAGAGGCGGCGGCGGCATGGGTTGCTGGAGTTCAAGACGCCGAAGAGCGGATTGCAGGACAGGCGGCCATCGCTCAGGCATGGGCTGAAGATGACCCGTCAGCCTGTCTCGACTGGGTGCAAAAGCTGCCGTCTGACGAGACGCAACTTAAGTTAGGTGATGCGGCGTTCGGGGCCTGGGCCGGTGCCTCGGCAGACACGCTCGCCGCCTGGCTGCAAAAGCAGAAGGAAGGGGCGCTCAAGGACAGGGGGCTGGTCAAGCTGGCGGAAGTCTGGGCCTCGGATCAGCCGCAGGCCGCCCTGCAGGCCGCCCTGGCGGTCCACGATGCCGACTTTGCCCAGGAGGCGGCCGTTCAGGTGTACAACGACTGGAAATCGCGCGATCCCCGGGCTGCGGCGCAGTGGCTTGCAGGCCAGCCCAGGCTGGTGTCCTTTCTCAACCCTGAGCAGTGATTTGTCTGGAAGTTTTGTCGGCCTGCGGCTCGTATTTCTGCGCCATGCTGCGCCATCTTCCCGCCACCCTCATGCTTACCACACTTCTTGTTGGCGAAGACTTCGCCGAAGCCCAGCAGAAGACCGCGAACTACGACGAGTCGAAGGTCGTTCACTACACCCTTCCGGCCCTTTTGAAGAGCTCCGACGGCAGGGACGTCAGCACGGCGGAAGAATGGGTGAAGGCGCGCAGGCCCGAGGTGCTGGCGCTGTTTGAGCAGCATGTGTACGGACGCACTCCCGATCCCAAGGCCTGGGGCCGGGTCGAGTTCAAGGTGACCCAGGTGAAGAAGGACGCCCTGGGGGGACGGGCCACGCGCAAGTTCATTCGCATCTCCCTTCCGGAGCATCCTTCCTGGCAGGGCATGGAGGTGATGCTCTACACGCCCAACGGCCGCAGCGGTCCGGCGCCCTGCTTTGTCGGTCCCAGCTTCGGCGGCAATCATGCGGTCAGCACGGAGGCGGACGTGCCGCTTTCCTCCCGCTGGATGCGGCCGAGCAAGGAGAAGCACATCGTGGACAACCGGGCGACCGAGGCAAGCCGGGGCAACGAGAGCAGCCGCTGGCCGCTGGAGATGATCCTCGACCAGGGCTTCGCCGTGGCGACTTATTATTATGGCGACATCGAGCCTGACCATGCCGACGGCTGGAAGGATGGCCTGCGGGCGGCCCTCAGCCCCCAGGGGGCGGCGACGGCGTGGAATGACGGGCAGTGGGGGGCGATTGGTGCCTGGGCCTGGGGCTTGAGCCGGATCGCGGACTACCTGGAGACCGACGCCGATGTCGATGCGGAGCACCTGGCAGTGATCGGGCATTCCAGGCTGGGCAAGACCTCTCTGTGGGCTGGCGCCCAGGACGTCCGGTTTGGCGTCGTCATCTCCAACAATTCGGGGGAAGGCGGGGCGGCGATCATGCGGCGCAACTTTGGCGAGACCACGGCCGTCATCACCAAGGCCTTCCCGCACTGGTTCACCCGCACCTACGCAGGATACGCCAACAACGAGGCCGCCTGTCCGATCGACAAGCACATGCTGATCGCCCTGGCGGCGCCGCGTCCGATTTACATCGCCAGCGCCGTCGAGGACGAATGGGCGGACCCGAAGGGCGAGTTCCTCTCCGGCCTGAACGCCCAGCCGGTGTATGATTTGTTCGGCAAAAAAGGCCTGGGCGTGAAGGACCAGCCTGGGATCGACCAGCCCGTCGGGGATGTCGTGGGCTACCACGTCCGCACTGGCAAACACGACGTCACCTCCTATGACTGGGAGCAGTACCTGAAGTTTGCGGCGCGGCATTTTGGGCGCTGATGCTGAGCTGACTCTGAATCTACAGATGAAATGAGTCATGCCGCGCCGGCAAAGATGCTGCTGGCGCCTTGATTCGATGGTGGCGATTCGGCGCCCTGGCAGTCTTTGACGCAACCTCAAGGGATGCCTAACCCGCCTTCAACGCCCACCTGAGCTTCGCGGGACTTGAGCGTGGGTTGGCGCGCTGCTCTTCGGGGCTGGGGCGGAGGACGTCGGCGGAGATCTGGCTGTAAAGGCCGGAGCGCTCGCCTTCCTGGAAGGCCTTCTTCACCCGCCGGTCCTCGCCGGAATGGAAGGTGAGGAAGGCGGCCCGTCCACCGGGCTTGAGGGCGCCGGGAAGCGCTCGGAGGAGCGTTTCGAGGGCGCCGAATTCCTCGTTGACGGCGATGCGGATGGCTTGGAAGACGCGGCGCACGCAGGTTTCGGCCTCCTCAGGCTTCATGCGGTCGGGCAGGGCTTCCCGAACACACTGGGCGAGTGCGCGGGTGGTGCGCAGCTGATTCTGGCGCTGCTGCTGCCAGATGCGCTGGGCGATCTGGGCGGCGTGCAGTTCATCCCCGTTTTCATACAGAAGATCGGCCAGCCGGTCTTTCGCGATGCCAGCGAGGAACTGGGCGGCGGACTGACCACGCTGGGGGTTCATGCGCATGTCCAGCGGACCGTCCTGCTTGAACGTGAAGCCGCGCGCGGGGTTGTCGATCTGCATGGAGGAGAGGCCGAGGTCGGCAAAAATCATGTCGGCACCGTCATGCCAGCCCTGGTCGGCAAGGGCGCGAGCAAGCCCGGCAAAGTTGGTTCGGCGCGTGGTGAAGCTCTGTTCCGTCATGCCTGCGGTGCGCAGGCGAGCCTCGGTGCGCACGATCTCGACGGGGTCGGCATCCAGGCTGAGAAGGTGGCCGCCAGGCTGCACCGCCTGCCAGATGGCGCGGCTGTGGCCGCCATAACCCAGGGTGCAGTCGACCGCACGCTGGCCGGGCAGCGGCTTCAGGCAGGCGAGCACCTCGGCCACCATGATGGGCACATGCTGCCCTGCGGGCGTTTTGCCAGACGCGAGCACTTTGGCGACTTCATCCGGGTAGCGGTCGGCGTTCAGCTCCTTGTATTTGTCCTGAAAGCGGCGCGGATTTTTGCCACTGTAGCGCGGTCGGCGCTTGTGGACGACGGGCGCGGCGGACCCGGCAGGCGTGGGTTCAGTCTCCGAGTTCATGGTACTTCAGGTTGTTGCCGCGCGCCTTGTCGGCGGGGTAGCGGATTTCGTTGCGGTCGAGCTTGGCCTGCACTGCCTGGGCGAGGGAGATGCCGAGGTTGTCCGCAAGCTCAAAGAGCAGGATGGTGACATCGGCGATCTCATCCGTGATTTCCGCATGTTTGTCCTGGAGGACCTGCGGGATCTGGTCGGGTTGCTTCCAGACGAAGTGCTGGAGGAGCTCTCCGGCCTCCGCCACGATGGCGACGGCCATGTCCTTGGGATTGTGAAACTGCTGCCAGTCACGCGCATCGCGGAAGGCGCTGATGCGCTGGGTGAGGGCTTCGATGGTCATGGTGGCACGGATGCGGCCTGCCCGGGGCTTTGGCAATGCCAGCTTCCCCGGTTTTTGCCGGCGCGGCCGGTCCGCCCCGTCCGCGAGACGGCTGGCGGTGTCAAAACCCTCGTTTGCCAAAAAGGCCAAACCTGCTAGCCTCCGCGCCCCCTCCCCCAGACAGACCCTCATGACGCCTCCCTCCAAGATCCGGAACATCGCCATCATCGCGCACGTTGACCATGGCAAGACCACCCTCGTGGACAGCCTGCTGCGCGCCAGCGGCAACTTCCGCGAAAACCAGGCCATCGCCGAGCGTGCCATGGACAGCATGGACCTGGAGCGTGAGAAGGGCATCACCATCAAGGCCAAGAACACCTCGGTCCACTGGAACGACCACATCATCAACATCGTGGACACCCCCGGTCACGCCGACTTCGGCGGCGAAGTGGAGCGTGTGATGAAAATGGTGGACGGCGTGATGCTGGTCGTGGACGCCTATGAAGGCCCTCAGGCGCAGACCCGTTTCGTGCTGAAGAAGGCCATGCAGCAGGGCATCAAGCCCATCGTGCTGATCAACAAGATGGACCGTCCGCACATCAAGCCGGATGAGGTTCATGACAAGGTCCTCGAGCTTCTCATGGAGCTGGATGCCACGGAAGATCAGTTCAACGCCCCGTTTGTCTATGGCAGCGCCCGCGCCGGCTGGGTCAGCGACAGCGCTGAAGGCCAGCAGAAGGACATGACCTTCCTCCTGGAGCAGATCGTCAAGCACATCCCGGCTCCGAAGGCGGAGCTGGAGGGCAGCTTCGAGATGCTCGTCTCCAACATCGACTGGGACAACTTCGTCGGCCGTGTGGCCATCGGCAAGGTCACCCGCGGCACGGTGAAGCTGGGCGACCGCGTCTTCCTGCTCGGCAAGACCCCGGATGAGAAGCCGAAGGCGATCAAGGTGACGAAGGTGTTCCAGTACACCACCCTGACGACCAGCGACTCCGTGGAAGGCGGCGCTGGTGACATCGTCGGCATCTCCGGCTTTGAAGACGTGGACATCGGCCAGACCGTGGCCGGCAGCGCGGACGCCCCGGCCCTGCCGTTTGTGGCCATCGACCCGCCGACCATCGTGATGCAGTTCGCCGTCAATGACGGCCCGCTCGCCGGCCGCGAGGGTGACCACGTCACCTCCCGCAAGATCCGCGACCGTCTGGACCGCGAGCAGAAGATGAACGTCACCATCTCCGTGTCTGACACGGACCTTGCCGGCGTCTTTGATGTGAGCGCCCGTGGCGCCATGCAGATCGCCATCCTTGTGGAGCAGATGCGCCGTGAGGGCTTTGAGGTGCTGGTCTCCCGGCCGATGGTGATCACCCGCAAGGAGGGTGATGTGCTGATGGAGCCGTTTGAAACGCTCTATGTGGACGTGCCGGACGACTACCTCGGCGGTGTCATGAAGACGATCAGCGAGCGCAAGGGTCGCATCGAGGACATGAGCGCCCATGGCGGCCGCACCAGCCTCCAGGCCTACATCCCGACCCGTGGCCTCATCGGTTTTGAGTTCGAGCTCATGAACCTGACGAGCGGTCACGGCATCCACAGCCATCTCTTCCGCGAGTACGCCCCTCATGCCGGTCACATGCAGACCCGCAACACCGGCACCCTGGTTTCGTCCGAGTCCGGCGAAGCCACCGGCTACGCGCTCGATACCATCCAGGAGCGCGGCAAGCTTTTCATCACCGCCGGCGACCAGGTTTATGAAGGCATGATCGTTGGTGAAAACCCGCGCACGGACGACCTGCCGGTCAACCCCTGCCGCAGCAAGCAGCTCACCAATTTCCGCGCGGCCGGCAGTGACAAGGGCATCCAGCTCACCCCGCCGATCAAGTTCGGCCTGGAGCGTGCCATTGAGTACATCGCCCCCGATGAACTGGTGGAGGCGACGCCGAAGAGCATCCGCCTGCGCAAGCGCATCCTCGACTCCAACGTCCGCCTGCGCGAGCGCAAGCGCCTGGAGGCCGAGATGGAGGCGATGGAACAGGCGGCGTGACATCGTCCCCTGTCGGGGAGTAGTCTGTGCAAATACCGGCGTATTTCGCACAAGCGCGGGCAAGCAGACAACCCTGCCTGCCCGGATGATCCCCCCAGATGTCCAACACCACCTGCAAGCACTGCGGCTCACCCGTCCCAGCCAACCGTCACGACGGCTTCTGCTGCGCGGGCTGCGTTTATGTGTTCGATCTTCTGCATCAGCAGGGCCTGGATCATTTCTATAACCTCAAGGGCGGCCTGTCGCTGCCGCCGGTGTCACCGCAGAGCCTGCGCGAGCGGGATTATGAATGGCTTGCGCAGCTCGGCCAGGTCACCCAGCCTCCGGGAGAGCTTAGGCTGGCCCTTCAGGGCATCTCCTGCGTGGGCTGCGTGTGGCTGATCGAAAAGGTCTTCTCCCGGCATCCCGGCGGCCTGCGGGTGAACGTGGACGTGGTGCATGGCGAGATGGTGGTGAACTACGACCCGGCTGCCTTTGACCTGGTCGCCTTTGCCCGGGATTTGCAGGCTTTTGGTTATCTCGTCGGCCCTCCGCACGAAGGCGGTGAAAAGAAGCAGGCCTCGGGCCTGGAGCGCCGCATGGGGGTCTGCGGGGCCTTTGCGATGAACGCCATGGCCTTCAGCCTGCCCGCCTATTTCGGCATGCCGCCGGAATTTGCCTTTGCGGGCTGGTTTGACATGATCGCTGCCGTTTCCGCCACGCTGGCGATGCTGGTGGGTGGCAGTTATTTCATCGAGAAGGCCTGGCGCAGCCTGAGCGCCGGTGCTCTGCACATCGACACGCCCATCGCGCTGGGCATCATCGCCGCCTATGCCGGTTCCATCGGCGGCTGGGTGGCCGGGGTGCAGGGGCTGAAGTACTTCGACTTCGTCGCCATCTTCATCTTCCTGATGCTGGTTGGCCGCTGGGCCCAGCAGGCGGCGGTGGAGCGCAACCGGCGCAAGCTGATGCGTGACACGTCGATTCCTGAAACCGTGACCGTGGTGCATGCGGAAAGGCCCCAGGCCCTGAGCGTTCTGAAACCCGGTACGCACTTCATCATCAAGCCCGCCCAGTCCATCCCCGTCGCCTGCCGGTTGCTCAGCCCTCAGGCCTCGGTCAGCCTGGAATGGATCAATGGGGAAAGCGAATCGCAGCGTCGTGAAGAAGGGCAGATGCTGCCCTCGGGCGCGCTTAACATCGGCCTGAAGCCCCTGGAGGCCGAGGCGCTGGAAAGCTGGCAGGACAGCACGCTGCGCAAACTGCTGGAGGCCCGCAGGCCGGGTGAGTTTCGTGACCGGGGCCTGGAGCGTCTGCTGCGCTGGTATCTGGTGGTCGTGGTGGTGGTCGGCTTCGGCGGAGCCGTGTGGTGGCTGGCGCATGGATCAAGCCTTGCTGAGGCCCTGCAGGTGATGATCTCCATCTTCGTCGTCTCCTGCCCCTGCGCGCTTGGTGTGGCGGTGCCTCTGGCGGAGGAACTGGCGGCTTCACGCGCCGAGAAGCTCGGTGTTTTCGTACGCACGCTGGCCCTTTGGAAACGTCTTCTGCGCGTGCGCCGGGCGGTCTTTGACAAAACCGGCACGCTGACGCTGGAGAACCCGGTGCTGGACAATGGGGACGCCCTGGAAAGCCTGGATCCGACGGCCTTGAAGGCCCTGCGCACGCTGGTCACGGGCAACCTGCACCCGGTGAGCCGGAGCCTGTTTGACGCCGTGGGGCCCGGCGGACTTCTGTCCGGCCAGGAGGTGCATGAGATCATCGGCCACGGCCTGGAGTTTCAGGATGAAGACGGTGTGAAGTGGTCGCTCGGCAGGGGGGAAGGCGCGGATGCCCTGCTCAGCCGGGACGGTGCCGTGCTGGCCGGCTTCCGCTTTCATGACCAGCTTCGCGCCGAGTCGGTGGATGAAGTCAACGCGCTGCGGAGGCAGGGCGTGGCGGTGCATGTGCTGAGCGGTGACCGTGAGATCAAGGTGGCCGGCATCGCCGCGCAGCTTGGGCTCGATTACCAGCACTGGGAGGGGGCGATGACGCCCGAACAAAAAGCGGAATGGGTGCGCGAGCACGACCATGACGACACGCTCTACATCGGTGACGGCGCAAACGACAGCCTGGCCTTTGACGCGGCGCTCTGCGCCGGCAGCCCGGTGACGGGAAGGAGTTTCCTGGAGCAGAAGGCGGACTTTTTCTTCCTGGGTCACAGCCTGCGTTTTGTCAGTGGACTGATCCATGTGGCCCGCATTCACCGCCGTGCCACGCGCCGGGTCTTTGCCTTCTCGGTCACGTACAACCTCGCCACGGTGATCGCTGGTCTGATGGGACACCTGAGCCCGCTGGCCGCCGCGATCCTGATGCCGTTGAGTTCGGTGGTGACGCTGAGCCTGGTGGCCCTGACTTTTGGCCGTGCTGAAAAAAGAGCGTTGGAGGCGAGGCCGCCGGAATCCTCGGTCAGCCAGGCTCTGCCTGCGGCGGGTTGATCACCTGACCCGCTTCATTTCAAAGGTGCCTTTGTCCTTGGCGCACTGGTAGCAGGCGCTGAAGGAGTCCCCCTTCACGGTGCCGCAGTAGGTGTAGCGGCCACCCGCCCATTCAGGCATGTCATGCTGGCCGGTGAAGGTGGAGGAGTCCTTCTTCACAGTGACCCGGTGGTCGGCACGATAGGCGCCGCTGAAGATGCGGGCCCAGGTGGCGTGGTAGTGGAAGGAGTGGTCGCCCTCCTTGTTTTTTGCCGGGCCGACGACGCAGCGCAGGCTGCCATGGTGGCCGTTGACGTCGCTCTTCCAGGTGCCCTGCCAGGCACCTTCGACGCCGGATTTGGGGCCGTCCTTCCGGGCCGCGCGCCATTCGCGGTTGAATGACAGGGAGCAGGAGGAAAGGCAGACGACGGCCAGGGCGAGGGAGAGGAACCGGATCATGATGTGTCGCTTAACGCTCCGGGGCCGCCGTTTTTTTCGCTCAGCAGATGGTGAGGCCGCGGGAGCGCATGTCGCGGAACCATTCGACATACTTCGGCACGCCCTGGGCGATGGTGGTGGTGGGCTTGAAGTTGAGCTGGCGGCTGGCCTTGCTGACATCAGCCGAGGTGAGCGGGACGTCGCCGGGCTGGTCAGGAAGCTGGTTGATCTGCGCCTTGCGTCCGACGGAGGACTCGATGGTGGCGATGAGATCATTGAGGGTCACCGTCTGAGAGCCGCCGAGGTTGAAGATGTCGCAGATGGGTCCGGAACGGTGGTTCAGGGCGCCGATGATGCCGTCCACGATGTCGCTGATGAAGGTGTAGTCGCGTGCGGTGGTGCCGTCGCCATATTTGTCGATGGGCAGGCCGTCCTCGATCAGGCGGGTGAACTTGGAGATGGCGAGGTCGGGCCGCTGGCGCGGCCCATAGACGGTGAAGAAGCGCAGGCTGATCGTCCTGATCCCGTAGAGATGGCTGTAGTTGGAGCACATCTGCTCTCCGGCCATCTTGGTCATGGCGTAGGGGCTGATGGTCTGGAGAATGGGGTCATCCTCGCTGAAGGGGACCTTTTTGTTGACCCCATAGACGGAGGAGCTGCTGGCGAAGACAAAGTGCCCGCAGCCGGTGCGGCGCGCGGCTTCCAGGAGGTTGAAGGTGCCCTTGATGTTGGTGTCGATGTACAGCTCGGGCTGGGCGATGGAGGGGCGGACGCCAGCGCGCGCGGCAAGGTGGATGACAGCGTCGAAGCGGCCTTTTTCGAAGGACTTGCCGATCAGGGCGGTGTCGGTCAGCTCGCCTTCAATCACCTCAGCCCTGCCTGCGAAGGAGGCCACGTTGGCACGCTTGATGGCGGGGTTGTAGTAGTCGTTGAAGCTGTCCAGGATCGTCACCTGATGGCCGCCTGAGGCGAGCAGGCGTTCGACTGTGTGGGAACCGATGAAACCGGCGCCGCCGGTGACGAGGATGTTCATGGGAACTGAGGCTGGGTAGGTGAATGGGTACGCAACCCCAGCCAAACGATGTTTGCAACCCACGATGCCGTTCCGGGGCGGACTTATTTTGCCTTGAGCAGGTCCATTTCGCAGTCAGCATCCGCCGGAACGGGCTGGCCGACCTCCTCGACGGGGTGAGTGTAAAGGTATTTCCAGACGTCCTCATGGGCGAAGCTGCCATCGGCGTTTTTCACCGAGGCACCTCCGGGGGTGACGCTGGAGTGCGCGCGTTTTTCGTCGCCCTTGACGTCTCCATCGGTGATCAGCCGGCGGCTGTTGCCGTAAGGGGGCTTGGCCTTGTCCACGTTGACGATGGGGCCGAACTCCGCGAGGCCGAGCATCTGCCATGAGCGGCAGTAGTGGTCGCCAGTCCAGCCGCTGTCGAGGACGTGGCTGAATCCGAAGAAGCGGTTGGCCGGCGTGGCGGAGGGCAGGGACTGCCAGGCTTGATACTGGTCACGCGGGCCGCAGAGCATGACCACACGATCGACGCGCTGATGCTTGGCAAATCGGGCGGAGGTGGTGCTGCCGTGGGAGGAGCCGGAGATGATGACCCGGTCCCAGCGGATGCCCCTGCCGTCGCCGGTGATGAAATGCTCCCAGCGTCCCTGGGGGTTTTCCTTCGCGAGCCACTTCACGAACTGGTAGGCGCGCTCCATCATGCCATCCGGTTTCGGAATGGTGACGGTCGGGCTGAAGTCCTCGCCGGTGGCGGCCTCAAGACGGATGTCGCCGAGGTGATTCACGGCGTCCGGCGTGGGCTCCTTGCCGAACTTGCCGAACCAACTGTTTGCGTAATGCACCTGGATGGCGTGCAGGCCGTAGCTGTTGAGGCGTTCAAACAGGCCGCCGTTGTGGCCCATGAGCCAGATGACCAGCCTGCCGCGGGGGGCGACACGAGTGTCCACCGCCGCATTCTCCTCGTCGGCGGGCTTGCCTTTCTTTTCAAACACGAACTCGATCTCGGGGTGCTCCCTGGCACGCGGGTCAATGACGCTGGCACGGGCCTTGAGCAGATAGCGCCGGGGGCTGGGGTCGGAAAACTTGAGGGCGTCCTCGGCGCTGGCAAGGCTGAGGCTGGAGAGGAGGAGCGGAAGGATCCGGGTGAACGTGGTCATGACGGCTGGGAGGAGAGGGTATGAGTGGCTTGAACCCAGGAGGTGTCGCCACAGTAATGCCGGGCTTTCTCCGCGAGGGCGGCCGCCTCGATGTCGGTGCCGGTGATGGCGAACAGGGTGGAGCCGGAGCCGGACATGAGGGCTGCACGCACGCTGCCGTGGTCGAGCAGCCAGTTTTTCAGGGTGGGAAGCAGGAGATGCTTCTGGAAGACGGGCCGTTCCAGGTGGTTGACCATGTTTCCCCAGGGGCAGATCTGCGGGGCATAGGGTACGCCGGAGAGTTCCTGGGAGGCGGACCAGTTTTTGTAGGCCCAGGGCGTGGGGATGGGGAAGGGTGGCTTGATGAGCACCAGCGGCAGCCGCCAGGGAAAGTTGACGGGCAGGACCTTTTCGCCCCGGCCCGTGCCGTCCGCCGCCGCCGTGTCGAGCAGGAAGCAGGGCACGTCGGAGCCGATGGAGGCGGCGATTTCGAGCAGGGCCTCCATGGACAGCGGGTTGTCGAGCAGTTGGTTCGCGGCCTTGAGCACGGTTGCGGCGTTGCTGCTGCCTCCTCCAAGACCTGCTCCGTGCGGGATGCGTTTTTCCAGATGGATCATCCATCCGCGGCTGACGCCCGCCCGCGCCTCAAAGGCTTTGATCGCCTTGATGGCGAGGTTGGAGTCGTCGGTGGGAATGCCGGGCACGTTGCAGGTCAGTCGGATGCCGTCCGAATCATCCGCCAGCGTCAGGCCGACCGTGTCGGCGACGCCTATCTTCACCAGCCGTGTTTCGACCTCATGGAATCCGTCTTCTCGCCTTCCGAGAATGCGCAGCCAGAGGTTGACCTTGGCATGGGAGGGCAGTTCGAGGGAGGCGGCGGGCATTGATGGAGACGTCATTTAAGCCGCCGGATGCGGGCGGTGGGAACATGAAAAACGGAAAAATTCCCGTTTGGGCAGGGCGCTGCGGCGCTTCATGCGGCGCCGAGGTCCTTCATCAGACGGTCAATGAAGATGCCGCGCTCGCCTTCGGTCAGAGTGCCTTCGCGCCAGCAGAGGGTCAGCACGAGGCGGCCGTTCTTTTCGTTGGCGAAGACGCCGGTGCCGGGAGGATCGGAGAAGCTTGGGACGTGGTAGGCGTTGGTCACGGCGGCTCCGGCGAAGCGTGTGAGCTCGGGCGCGAAGACGCCGGTGTTGCTGTGGTAGAAGGAGCTGAACTTGCCCTTCATGTGGAAGTTGATGAAGAACATGTGCAGCCACGGCGGCATCGGGCGCATCATCCACATCAGGTCGCGGAAGGCGTCGCCGATCTTCTCCTTGATGAAGCGGGTGTGCTGCTGGTGCAGCGATCCCGCCGCAGCCTCCAGGGTGCTGAGCTCGGCGGCGAGGAGGTTACAGAAGAACATGGTGAGGTGGTTCTGGAACAGCGGGCCGCGCGTGCCTTTTTTCCGCACCTGGATGGGCACGCAGCACATGAGTGACTCGGGTCTGACACCGCGGTGCTCAAAGACGGCCTCGTGGGCGCGCATCGCGCAGGCGAGGTGGAAGGGCATGTTGATCAGCGGACCGCAGATGTCGGCGCTGCGGCGGGCGGCCTCCTGCGTCTGGGCCTCGCTGAGGGTGAGGACCCGGAAATGTGCGCGGCCTTCGGACAGCTTTTTGGAGCCGAGGGCTTCAAAGGGCTTGGCCATCACCTGGTCAAAGAAGGCGGGCATGACCTTCGCGGTCTTCCAGCGCTCTCCCCAGCCGCGCGGATCCGCCAGGTCGGCCAGGTCAAAGGCGGGAACGGGCTCGCCGCCACCGCCTAACAAACGGTTCAGTTCGACGAGGAAGAACTCGGCGCCGATGCCGTCCATGATGAGGTGGCTCCAGGAGAAGACGAAGACGCAGGCGCCGTCGGCCTTTTCCACGAGGTCAAAGCGGACGTTCATCCAGCCGTCGTCCTGCTGCGGCAGGGAGGTGTTGATGATGTCGTCGAGCTGGGTCTGCAGGTCGGCAAACTCGCGGGCGCCATGGTCGGCGAGCCGGCCCGGGGAGCCGGTCTGGGACCAAAGGTGCAGTTCCAGGGGCTGCGGGTGCCCGGCGGGCTCCCAGCGCGGCAGGGAAAACAGGGAGGGCTGGCGCAGCCGTGCGGTGAAGATCGGGAAGGGAAAGCGCTCCGGCAGCTCAAGCAGCAGCTTTTTCAGCGCGGCCACGTCCGGGATCTTGTCGAGCTCGATGAAGGAGTGAGCGATGTGGCCGCCCTGGCCGGCCTTGCGCAGCATCTCGTCAAAGGCATGTGTGAAGAAGTCACAGTCACGCAGGGGCAGGGTGGCGAGGCGTTCGACGGGTTTAGGCTCCAAGAGCGGTGATGCCTGCGCTTCAGCAGGAGGGGCGGGCTCTGGATCGGCGGGCATTCCGATGGAGGCTGTCTCGGCAGCCTGCACGTCACCGGCTTGCTCGGGCAGCACTTCGTAACCCTGGGCCACCAAAAGTGTTCCAATGGCCCTGGCATTCTTGAAGTTGGCCCGTGAGACGCTGCCGACGGGGATTGCGCAGCCAAAATGCTCCTCCAGAAGCAGGAGAAGCTGCATGATGGCCATGGAATCCAGCCCGGCTTCGAACAGATCAGAGGTGACAGTGAAACCCGGGGGCGTCTGCAGAACCTCGTTGCGGACAAGGTCCAGGACACGGATTTCGAGCTGGGGGAGTGTTTCTTGAGCAGGCATCGGGGGGACCCAAAGGGCGGGCGACAGTAGGGGAGCCGATGGGGTGGTCAAGCTGGCTCGTCATCTGGACAAGCAAAGAGGAGGCCATGCCAATCGACGGCATCCAGGAGGCAGGGCAGAGGCTGTGTGGATAGGTTTTGTTATGGTTATTATAATAAAAGTTGATAATTTATAGTTTTTGAAGTAATATCCCTTTAATCATGCTGCTGCTTCATCCCATCAGGCTGCGCTTGCTGGTCGCCTTGCTGCTCCTGCTGGTGGCCGGCCAGGCGCGTTCCAAGGCCGACATCATCGGCGACTGGAACAACTATGCCCTGGCGGCAGCGCGTGATGGAGGGTTGCTCACGCCTGAGATGTCCCGCAACATGGCCATGCTGAGCACCTCCATCTATAATGCGGTGGAGGGCATTGCTGGAAACTACAACCTGTACACTCACGGCACCTATTCCGGGCCGTCGGGCAGCGCTGTGGCGGGGGCTTCGATGCAGGCTGCCGCCGCCGCCGCCGCCTACACCATCATGGCCGACCTCTATCCAGGCATGGTGGGTGATTTTGCCAGTCTGTATTCGAGTCAGCTGAGTGCCCTTGCCGATGACCAGGCCAAGGTGGATGGCATCAATTTTGGATCGCTCGTGGCCAACGACATCCTGAACTGGCGGACGAATGACGGTGCCTCGGACGCCTCCAATCCGCTGCTTTACACGCCGCTGGGTTCGGCCGGTCACTGGGCGCCGGTCGGCCCGACCTATGATGATGCCGCGCTGCCCGGCTGGGGCAGTGTCAGCACCTTCGCCGCCGCAGACGTCAACACCTACACGGGCAGCCTGGGCATGAGCAACTCCAGCTACCTGAGCACTCCCGGCTACACGGCGGACTACAACCTGGTAAAGGACATCGGCTCCGCCACCAGCGGCACGCGGACCACGGAGCAGACGGATGCCGCCCTCTTCTGGGAGGGGGCGCCCGGCACCATCACCAACATCGGCCTCTGGAACAAGGTCGCCGCCGGCATCATCAGCGGCCAGTCGCTCGGCCTGGCGGACAGCGCCCGGCTTTATGCCGCGTTGAACGTGGCGCTGGCGGATGCTGACATCGTCGCCTGGGACACCAAGTTTGAGGTGGACCTCTGGAGCCCGGAGACGGCGATCCAGAACGGGGCTTCCGACGGCAATGGCGACACGGTCGGCAACCCCGCCTGGCAGCCGCTGCTGACCTCGCCCAACTCACCGTCCTATTTCGCCGAGCAGGCCATCTTTGGCGGCGCCGCCTCGGGCATCCTCGAGTCCTTTGCGGGAACCAATTATGCGTTCACGCTGGACAGCGACACGGATGGCGACGGCTTCACGGACATCACGCTGAACTTCAGCTCCCTGGCCGCAGCGCGTGACATGGCGATGCTGAGCGGCCTCTGGGGAGGCTCCTATTTTGAAAAGTCGGTGATCGACAGCGCCGCGACGGGCGATCAGCTCGCCGCGCTTGTTCTGGGCAGCCAGTTCGCCGCCGTGCCTGAGCCCGGAGGCATGGTGCTGCTGGCTGCGGCCGGCCTGGCCGGACTGCTACGACGTCGCCGGTGACCGATAGCCGGAGCCGGGAAGGCGCGTTAAAGCATCCTCCTCCTCCCATGTCACCCGCCCTTGAACATCACCTCCAGCAGACACGCCGTCAGTTCTTCGGTCAGTTTGGACTGCGTGCCGGCAGCATTGCCCTGGCATCCATGATGGGCAGGGAGATGGCCGCAGGGGCTCCTGCGCCGGGCATGGTGCATCCGCCGCTCCCCGGCATGCCGCATTTCGCCCCCAGGGCAAAGCGCCTCATCTACCTGCACATGAACGGCGCGCCTTCGCAGCTCGACCTGTGGGACCACAAGCCGCAGCTCCGGGCCTATTTTGACAAGGACCTGCCCGAGAGCGTGCGCAACGGCCAGCGCATCACCACGATGACGAGCGGCCAGGCCCGCCTGCCGGTGGCGCCGTCGATGTTCAAGTTCCAGCAGTACGGCCGGAGTGGCATGTGGGCCAGCGAGCTGCTCAGGCATACATCGAAGATCGTCGATGACATCGCGCTCATCAAAACGGTGCACACCAGCGCCATCAACCATGATCCGGCCTGCACCTTTGTGATGACGGGCAGTGAAGTGCCGGGCAAGGCCAGCATCGGCTCCTGGCTCGCCTACGGCCTGGGCAGCGAAAGCAACGATCTGCCGGGCTTCGTGGTCTTCACCCCCAGCTTCCCGGCGGCAAGCCAGGCCCAGGCCCTGTTCACCCGCATGTGGAGCAGCGGCTTCCTGCCCAGCCGCTTCACCGGCGTCGCCCTGCGCGGCCAGGGTGATCCGGTTCTCTATGTGAAAAATCCTCCTGGCGTGGACCCTGGGGACCGCCGCACGATGCTGAACGCGCTCGGCCGCCTCAACGAGATCAACCATGCCCGAATCGGCGATCCGGAAATCCAGACCCGCATCGCCAATTATGAGATGGCCTTCCGCATGCAGACCAGCGTGCCGGAGCTGACGGACCTGACCAGGGAAAGCAAGGCCACCCTGGAGATGTACGGTCCGGACGTTCATCGCGCCGGAAGCTTCACCCACAGCGCCATCCTCGCTCGGCGGCTCATCGAGCGTGGCACCCGTGTCGTGCAGATCCTTCACCGCGGCTGGGACCAGCATAACAACCTGCCTCGATTGCTGCGCGGGCAGATCGAGGACACCGACCAGGCAACTGCGGCGCTGATCATGGACCTGAAGCAGCGCGGGCTGCTCAACGACACCCTGGTCGTCTGGGGCGGTGAATTCGGCCGCACCGTTTACTCCCAGGGAACCCTCACCCAGGACAACTACGGGCGCGACCATCATCCGCGGAACTTCTGCATGTGGATGGCCGGGGCCGGCGTGCGCGGCGGCACGGTTTACGGCGAGACCGACGACTTCAGTTACAACATCGTGAAGGATCCGGTGCACATCAACGACCTGAACGCGACGATCCTCCACCTCATGGGCATCGACCACACGCGCTTCAGCTTCAAGTTCCAGGGCCTTGACCAGCGCCTGACGGGCGTGGAGGAGCATCATCCCGTCAAGGCGGTGCTGGCCTGATCCGCCCAGGAATCCGATTCGCCGGGAAAAGGAGGCGGGCGGCCCGCGTATTGAAGGATTGCCATGCCCATTTCACGCTTTTTGTTGCCGCTTGCCCTCGCCTCCGTCGTCAACGCGGCGGATGTCCGCCTTCAGCCCCTCAAGGACCTGGACGGCTACTTCCCCTTCAGCCCGCCCTCCTCGCTCAGCGAGTGGGACCAGCGCCGTGAGCAGGTGCGGCGGCAGATCCTGGTTTCGCAGGGCCTCTGGCCGATGCCGACCAAGACGCCGCTGAACGCCGTAGTGCACGGCCGGGTCGAGGGGGACGGCTTCACGGTCGAGAAGGTTTATTTTGAGAGCGCGCCCGGCTTTTACGTCACCGGCAGCCTCTGGAAGCCGAAGGTCATCAAGGGCAGGGTGCCGGGGGTGATGTTCGCCCACGGCCACTGGCAGGATGCCCGCCTCTCCCTGGGCGAGCCAGCGAAGGTTCGGCAGGAGATCGCCATCGGTGCGGAACGCTTTGAAAAGGGCGGCCGCAGCATCTTCCAGTCGCTCTGCGTTCAGCTCGCGCGCATGGGCTGCATCGTCTGGCAGTGGGACATGCTGAGCGACTCCGACTCGAAGCAGATCCCGCGCGAGGTGGTGCACCGTTTTGACAAGCAGCGCCCGGAGATGAACACCACGGAGAACTGGGGCCTGTTCAGCCCTCAGGCCGAGGCGAACCTGCAGTCCATCATGGGTCTGCAGACATGGAACGCCGTCCGCGGACTGGACTTTTTGTTAAGCCTGCCGGAGGTCGATCCGGAGCGCACGGCGATCACCGGGGCGAGCGGCGGCGGCACGCAGACCATGCTGCTGGCGGCCATTGACGAGCGAATCAAGCTGTCCTTCCCCTGCGTGATGGTCAGCACCTCCATGCAGGGCGGCTGCACCTGTGAAAACGCCAGCCTGCTGCGCATCGGCACGGGCAACGTCGAGTTCGCCGGACTCTTCGCCCCGAAGCCCCAGGGCATGAACACGGCCAACGACTGGACCAAGGAGATGGCGACCAAGGGCTTCCCCGACCTCCAGAAGCTTTACGCCACCTACGGCAAGAAGGACGATGTCTTCCTGCTTCGCGGGGAGCACTTCCAGCACAACTACAACGCTGTCACCCGCAGCGCCTTCTACACCTTCCTCAACAAGCACTTCAAGCTGGGCTTCGAGGCGCCGGTGATCGAGCGGGACTACGACCCCCTGCCGCCGGAAAAGCTGAGCGTCTGGGATGAACAGCACCCGGCGCCGAAGGCGGCGGACCCTGAGTTTGAGCGGCGGCTGCTGAAATACTTCACGGAAGACTCGGCGCGGAGGCTGAAGGAGGAGGGAGCTGAAGTGCTGAGGTCGGGAGTCGAGACCATCATCGGACGTGCTTATGACCAGGCGGGTGAGGTGGAGTGGACGCTGGCGGACAAGCAGGACCGCGGTGATCACCTCGAGATGACCGGAACGCTGGTCAACAAGACCCATGGCGAGGAGATGGCCGTGACCTGGCTTTATCCGAAGCAGTGGAACGGTCGTGTGGTGGTCTGGCTGGATGACGCCGGCCGCGCGGGCCTGAAGAACGGGGATGTCAGCGCGCTCGTCGCGGGCGGCGCGGCGGTGGTTGGCGCGGATCTTCTGCTTCAGGGCGGAGAGCCGGTGAGGCAGGCCCGGGTGGTGAAGAACCCGCGCGAGTTTGCGGGTTACACCTTTGGGTACAACCACGCCCTGTTCGCCCAGCGCACCCATGACGTGCTGAGCCTCGTCAGCTTCCTGCGCAACGCGAGGGTGGGCTCGCATCCGAGCCCGAAGGTGGTCTGCCTGGCGGCCCTCGGGCCCCAGACCGGCCCGGTGGCACTCGCCGCCCGCGCCCTGGCGGGGAAGGCGGTTGACCGTGCGGCGGTGGACACGCATGGCTTCCGCTTCGGCAGGCTGCTCGACTATCGCGACCCGATGTTCCTGCCCGGCGGGGCGAAGTATCGTGACATTCCCGGGATGATTGAGCTGAACGGCCCGCTGCCACTCTGGATTCGTGGTGAGGGCAAGGATCCCCAGGCGGCACCCGCTTCCTGGCTGCTCGAATAACCTCAGGCTGCCAACCATGAAGCGTCTGCTCCTTTTTCTCGCCCTCTGCTCTCTTGCCCCGGCTCAGGAAATCAAGCTTCCGACCAGGGGTAACTTTCATCTCTTCCTGCTCGTCGGCCAGTCCAACATGGCCGGACGAGGTGTCGTGGAGGAGCAGGACAAGGCCCCTCTGCCGCGCGTGCTGATGCTGGGCAAGGATGGGCTCTGGACGGCGGCGGTGGATCCGATGCACTTTGACAAGCCAAGCGCGGGTGTCGGCCTGGGCCGCAGCTTTGCCAAGGTGCTGACAGACAGGGAGCCCGGAGTCACGATCGGCCTGATTCCCTGCGCCGTCGGCGGTTCGCCGATCGACTCATGGCTGCCAGGCGTGTTTTATCCGCCAACCAAGAGTCATCCCTGGGATGACATGGTGAAGCGGGCGGTGCCGCCGCTTTCGACGGGCGTCTTGAAGGGCATCCTCTGGCATCAGGGCGAATCTGACTGCAAGCCGGAGCTCGCCCCGGCCTATGAAGCCAAGCTGCACGACCTGGTCCGCCGCTTCCGGGAGCTGTTGAAGGCGCCCCAGGTGCCCTTCATCGCCGGGCAGATGGGGCATTTTCCCGATGTGCCCTGGACGCCGGAGATCGAAACCGTGGACCGTGCCCATCAAACTTTGCCGGAAAAGGTGCCCGGCTGCGCCTTTGTCAGCTCCGAGGGGCTGAACCACAAGGGTGACAAAATTCACTTCGACTCCCCGGCCTATCGTGAACTGGGCAGGCGTTATGCCGAGGCCTGGCTGAAGCTTTCCAGACCCTGATTCAAACAACGCGCGGCAGCACTTCAACGACATCTGCCAGAACGCGGCCGGAGCCGTGGCGCAGCTCGTTGCAGCGGCCGAACAAAATCTGCCCGCTGGTGGCTCCCAGAAGCTCGGCCAGCCTTTGGTCCACCGCGATGCGGAAATAACCGCGTGGATGGCTGCTGTGCGGCACCTGGTAGCGTTCCAAGATCGCCCCGAAGGGAACACGGCCTTCGAGCACCAGCTGCTGGGCCTCCTCGGGCAGGAGGTCGAGATGAATGCCGATGGCCCCGAACTCGATGGGCTTGCCGTCGCTGCGCCGGTGCAGCACCGAGGCACGAACGAGGTAGTTGCCGATGCGTGCGCGGGCGGCCACGTCGAGGTCGATGTCGCAGCCGTGATAATCGCGCAGATGCGGTGTCATGTCGCGGTCATGCACGAGCAGGAAGCGCTCCTGCTCGGCCAGTCCTTCGGGTTCGACAAAAGTCACACGCGGGCGTGTGCTGCCGATGCCATAAAAGAAGATCAGCGGAGCCAGGATGTCTTCGTCTTGTCGGGGGGCCTCGTTCATCACCTCGGGAAAGCTGGAATTCATCGTTCAGTCATTCGCCATCCGTCATTTCTCAGGTGTAACGGGCGTACTCGCGGTGCTGGGGCAGGAAGAAGTCATGCAGCAGCCGGTCTACCTGCAGCAGGCCGTCGCGGCTGAAGGTGACATCATCGTTGGTCAGGGTGACCCATCCCTCCGCGGCCAGCCGCTCAAGCTGGGTTGCGAAGAACTGGCGTGGATGGATGCCGAACTTTTCGTGGTAGTAGGCGAACTCGCTGCGGCCGAGCTTCATCTTGAGGATGAACTCGCGCACGAAGCGCTCCTCGTGGCTGGTTTCATAGGCGCGGAAGATGGGCAGCCTGCCGGCGTCCACGGCCTGCATGTAGGGGCCGACATCAGCCTGGTTCTGGTAATGCACGCCGCCCAGGTGGCCGAAGGAGGCCACGCCGCAGCTCAGCAGGTCGGAACCCTCCCAGAGCGCGTCGCGATACACAAACTTGATGCGCTGCGGATCCTTCACGACGGTGTAGGCGCTGGTGACGGTGTAGCCTGCCTTGACGAATTCATCGAAGGCATAACTGACCCAGCGGCGCTTGGTGGGCCAGTCGGCGACGGGGGCGGTGACCTTGCCCTCGGCCTTCATCTGCTGATAGATGGTGGTGTTGTAGGGAACCTCCATCTGATAGATGGTCACGGCATCGGGGCCGAGGTCGATGGCCTTCTGCACGCAGACCTTCCAGTTTTCCTCGGTCTCGTTCATCATGCCTGCGATGAGGTCGATGTTGATGTGCTCGAAGCCGAGCGTCCGGGCGAAGCGGTAGGCCTTGTCGATCTCTCCGCTGCGATGGGCTCGGCCGTTGGACTCGAGGATGTGGTCGTCGAAGTTTTCCACGCCCAGGCTGAGGCGGGTGACGCCGACCTCGCGGATGCCGGAGAGCTTGACCTCGTTGAGCGTTCCGGGTTCGGCCTCGAAGGCCACCTCGGCGGCGCCCTCCCAGCTCACCAGGTCCTTCATGCGGCGGGTCAGGTCGCGCAGCTGGGGCACGCTGAGGTAGCTGGGTGTGCCGCCGCCGAAATAGACGAAGTGAGCCTTGCGGCCCTGGATGTAGGGCGTGGAGGCATAGCGCTCCATCTCGCGCATTCCTGCGTCGATGTAGGCCTTGATCTCCTGGGCGTTCTTGTCGGTGTAGACCTTGAAGTAGCAGAAGTGGCAGCGTTTGCGGCAGAAGGGGATGTGAAAGTAGATGCCCAGCGGCACGTCCTGCGGTGCCGGACGCTGCATCACGGCCTCCACGGAGGGCACCTGCTCCGGCTTCCAGAAGGAGAAGGGGGGGTAGTTGGAGACGAAGTAGTTTCCAGCCTCGGTCTTTTCAGGCTGCTTGTTCGTCGCTGGCTGGGGGGCTTCCAGGGTGTTGGACATGGCAAAAATGGGAACGGTTGCCACAGCCTAGTTCTGCCGCGAAAAAGCGCCAGCGGGGAAAGCTCCGGGACGATCCCTCAGTCGTTCAGCAGCAGCCTTAGGAAATCGCCGTCACGAAACCTGGCGTTGCTGCCAAGGCGGACGACGACCAGCTCCTGAGACGGGATGATGTAAAGCCTCTGGTAGCCGCTGCCGATGCAGGCGATGAGGTCGGGCGGAGCATCCCGACCGATGCAGACACGGCTCCAGGACTGCTTGTCCCAGTCCAGTTCGAGCTGGTCCTCGATGTCAATTTCACGCGGGGACAGCCTGTCGGCCGCGCGGTTGTTCCAGAAGCCGAAGCTGTAGGCGGCGTTGGCATCCGAGCCAGCGAGCAGGGTCTGGAAGGATCCAGGCTTCAGCACGGGCGCTCCATCACGAAGCAGGCAGGTTCCGAGCTTCGCCCATTGCCCGGCGGTCATGATAAATCCTGCGGCAAGCAGAGGATTGCCGGCGGCGTCAGGAAGGTATCTCTGAGGGCCGAGGCCCAGGGGCCGAAGCACGCGTCGTTCAAGATAGCGGGTGGGTGACTCCCCGCGCCTTCCTCCGGAAAGCCTCCGCTTCAGCACTTCATGGAAGACCTGGAGCTGGCTGGGGCCGTAGATGAAGCGTTTGCCGGGCGTGGCGGCCATGGGGCGTTTCAAGGCCATCTGGTTGCGGTTTTCCAGCCCGTCCTCATGGATGGTTAGGCCACGCTCAAGTCCGCCGGTGAAGTTGAGCAGCTGATGCAGGGTCACCCGGCTGCGCCGTTTGTCCTCACGCCATTCCTTCACGGTGTCGGCGACGGGTTCATCGAGCTTGATGACGCCGTCTTCCACCGCCGCCATGGCGGCCAGTCCCCAGAAGCCCTTGGTGCCGCTGAAGATGCGGTGTGGCTGGGCGCGTGCCCCGCCCTTGCCATGGTTCTCAT
>JBIJBP010000067.1:0-27156 GCA_044345155.1 Prosthecobacter sp.
TTTTTATGACGGCGGCGGCGTTGACATCGCGGTACTCGGCGCCGTGGAGGTGGACGCCGAGGGCAGCGTCAACGTCACCAGCTTCGCCGACCGCTTCGCCGGCGTGGGCGGCTTCGTGAACATCGCCAAGAGCGCGCGCCGCCTGGTCTTCTGCTGCACCTTTCTCGCCAGGGGGCAGCCCAAGTTTGTGAAGGCAATCCAGCACGTCTGCTTTCACGGCCCGACGGCGCTGGCACGCGGCCAGCAGGTGCTCTTTGTCACCGAACGCGCCGTCTTTCAACTCACCCCCGGCGGCCTGATGCTGGTCGAAATCCTCGGCCGCCATGACCTTCAACAGGATGTCCTCTCACAAATGCAGTTCCCCCCCCTGGTCTCCGATTTCCTGATTCATTCGCCATGACTCCCGTTCACATTGTTGATGCCCGTCGCTCCCCCATCGGCCGCTTCGGTGGCGGCCTGAAAGACCTCGCCGCCGTGGATCTCGGCTGTGCCGTCGCGGAGCAGATCGTGCCCGCCAGACTTCGCCCGCACATCGACCAGGTGATCCTCGGCCAGGTGCTTCAGGCCGGCGCTGGGATGAACGTGGCGCGTCAGGTCGGACTGAAACTGGGTTTGCCCGAACAGGTGCCCGCCTTCACCGTCAACATGGCCTGCGGCTCCTCGCTGAAGGCCGTGGCGCTTGCGGCCGGCGCCATCCGCTCCAGAGAAGCCGGGCTTGTGCTGGCGGGCGGCGTGGAGGTGATGAGCCGCGCACCGCACTATGTCATGGACGCGCGCTTTGGCCGCAAGCTCGGCGACATTGCCATGCAGGACGCCCTGTTCGTGGACGGCCTCAGTGATCCACTGCTGAAGATCGGCATGGGCGAAACGGCTGAGCGCATCGCGGACAGGCTGGGCATCACACGCCAGGACCAGGATGCCTTCGCCGCCCTCAGCCAGGCACGCGTCGAAGAGCATCGCTCATCCCTGGCCCGGGAAATCGTGCCCGTGGCCGGAGTCGAGGCGGACGAACATCCCCGTGCCGACACCACAGCGGAGTCGCTCGCCAAGCTGAAGCCCGCTTTCCGGAAGGACGGCTCGGTCACCGCCGGCAACGCCTCCGGTATCAATGATGGTTCGGCCATGGTGCTGCTGGCCGGCGAGCACGCCCTGCAGGCTCACGGTCTGGTCTCCCGGGCACGCATCCTGGCCTGCACGGCGGTGGGCTGCGATCCTGCCGTCATGGGCCTGGGCCCGGTAGGCGCCATCCGACGCCTCTGCAAGGTCACCGGCTGGAAACTCGATGAAGTCGAAGCGGTCGAGATCAACGAGGCCTTTGCCGTTCAAACCCTGGGCTGCGCCCGCGAACTCGGCCTGCCGCTCGAAAAGCTCAACCAGCGCGGCGGCGCGATCGCCCTCGGCCATCCCATCGGCGCCAGCGGCACCCGAGTCCTGGTGACCCTGCTGCACCTCATGGAGGACCGGAACCTTCGCCGCGGCATCGCCAGCCTCTGCATCGGCGGCGGCATGGGCATCGCCATGGCTGTGGAAAGATAGCCTGCACGCCGACAGACAGCTTTCCACCCAAAATCCCCGCGTTATCCTCAGCCCAACCTATTTTATGAAACTACTCCCCGCCCTCCTGCTTTCCGCCGTCACCGCCACCTGCGCCCTTGCCGACCCCGTCGCTCTTTTTGACGGCCGGACCTTCACCGGCTGGGAGGGCAACATCGGCAGCGTCTGGCGCATTGAGGACGGCGCCCTGGTGGCGGGCAGCCTCAAGAAGAAGCAGGAGAAGAACGACTTCCTCGCCACCACCAAGTCCTATTCAAACTTCGAGCTGACGCTGAAATGGAAGCTGGAGGGCACCGAAGGCTTCGTGAACGGAGGCGTTCAGTTCCGAACCAAGCGCATTCCCAACCACCATGAAGTCTCCGGCTACCAGGCCGACCTCGGCAAGGGCTATGACGGCGCGCTCTATGATGAAAGCCGCCGCAAGAAGATGCTCGCCCAGCCCTCCCCCGAAGTGCTCGAAAAGGCCCGCAAGCCCCTGGGTGAATGGAACGACTACCGCATCCGCGCCGATGGCCCACGCATTCAGATCTGGCTCAACGGCATCCAGACTGTTGATTACACCGAGACCGAACCGGGCATCGACATGAGCGGCATCATCGCCGTCCAGATCCATGGCGGCGCCACCTCCATCGTCCGCTACAAGGACCTCCGCATCGAGGAGCTGAAGTAAGGCCGCACCCCGGGCTTTTCGGCCTTTGACATCCGGCCCTTTCTCAACTCCTCATCCCTGTCCATGTCCAAAGGCCTCGGCGAAACCCGCACCCAGTTCTTCCATCTCGGCAGCGCCGCCGAGCCGTTTGTCTTCGCCAACGGCGACCGGCTTCCTGGCATCACGGTCGCCTACGAGATGTATGGCAGGCTGAACGCCCGCAAGACCAACGCCATCCTGCTCTTCCACGCCCTGTCAGGCAGTCAGCACGCCGCCGGTTACAACCCGGAAGTGCCCGGCCTCTTCGGCCGCTGGACCGACGACGTGAAGCACGGCTGGTGGGACCTTTTCATCGGCCCGGGCAAGGCGCTCGACACCAACCGCTACTGCGTCATCTGCGCCAACTACCTCGGCGGCTGCTACGGCAGCAGCGGGCCCGCCTCCCTGAACCCCGAGACTGGCAAACCTTACGGCGCCGACTTCCCGCCGGTTCTCAGCAGCGACGTGGTGCGCAGCCAGGCCGCGCTCCTGGATCATCTCGGCATCAAGAAGCTGCACGCCGTCATCGGCTCCTCCGTCGGCGGCCTGCTGGCCATCAACTTCGCCACGCTCTATCCCGAGCGCGTGAAGATCGTCATGCCCGTGGCCACCGGCCTGCGCACCACGGTGTTGACGCGCCTGACCTTGTTCGAACAGGTGCTGGCCATCGAAAACGACCCCCACTTCAAGGGCGGCGACTATTATGACGGCGAGGCACCGGAATACGGCCTGGCGCTGGCCCGCATGATCTCGCACAAGACCTTCGTCCATCTCGACGCCATCGAACGGCGCGCCCGCCAGACCGTGTCCCAGCCCAACGGCCAGCTCGCCTGGTACCAGGTTGGTCACAACGTCGAAAGCTACATGCTGCACCAGGGCAAGAAGTTCGTGAAGCGCTTCGACGCCAACGCCTACCTGCGTATCATCAACATGTGGCTGCGCTTCGACCCCCTGCGCGACGCCGGCGTGGACAGCTACGACGAGCTCTTCGCCCGCAGCCACCGCGCAGGCCATCACTACCTTGTGTTCAGCATCGACAGCGACTTCTGCTTCTACCCCGAGGAGCAGGCCGAGATGATCTCCGCCCTGGAGCGCGCCGACGTTTCGAGCATGCACATCACCGTGCACTCCGACAAGGGGCACGACTCCTTCCTCCTCGAGCCCCAGCTCTACACGCCGCATCTGGTTTACACCCTGGAAGGCCGCTGGCAGAAATCCTCCCTCGACGAACCCGTCAACGACGTGGAGTAGGCGGGAATGAAGACCCGCCAGACTGGCTCGGAACGATGACCTTGGGTCAGGCCGGGAAACTTATCACCTGTGGCATTCAAGAAGGCAGGATCATAGCCAAATTCACAAATGGGCAAAATAAGCATCATGACCTGCCTCCCTGAAACAGGAACAGCTTGAATGAGAGAAAGGGATGGAGGTAGAACACCCTAGATCCATGAAACGAAGTCGATTTAAAGAAGAACAGATCATCTGCATCCTGAAGGAGACGGAGACTGGCTCGACACCCTCCACGGACGTTGCCTGATGCTGGAGCCAGGCACTCGCGAGGAAGGCTAGGCGCTGCTCGCGCGTGGACCCGCAGCCTTGAAGAACACCCCCAAGCCCTCCGCAGACGACACAAGTCGTCTCAAAAAAAAACGGTGCTCTGGCTCACTCACCAATGACACCAATCTCCGCCGCCGAGGCGAAGTCCTTGCCATCTTGGCTGGAGAGGATTCTCACCCGCAGGTAGCGGCCCTTGATCTCGGAACAGTTCGTGATCTGAGGTTCGCGCACAAGCTTCATCATCGCCTTCACTGGTGGAGCTGTGAAGGATGATGAATCATTGCTCAGAGTGAACTCAATGTCTTTGGCCACGTTTGGGGAAAGCTCGCTCCGTGCAAGATAGAGAAATCCGTGAACCTTGCGCTCGGCTCCGAAATCAATGACGAGTTCATGAGGTGGCTTGGCCACCTCCCCCATCCATCGGCTGTGCCAGATCGTTTCAGGATCGTCATCGATGGCATACCGGGCCAGCTTTTGATTCTGCTCGCTCTCACTGCTGAAGCGCACCATCGTCCAATCTTTTGGAGATAGGAGTTTCGGAGTCGCAGTGAAGGTTCCTGCCCCTTGATGAGCAGATGCCCAGGCCGTGTGGGCAGGAATGGCACCCCCCTGAGTCTGCCATACCATGGATTTTTGAGTCTTCTCAAAGAATACGCAGAGGAGCTTTCCCGAAGGACTGAAGCGCACTCCAGCACCCCGGTCCCCCGTTTTCCATTGCCGCATCAACCGTGCATCAGGCAGGGACCATTGCCTCACGGTAAAGTCTGCCGAAACGGATGCGAGACTGGACTCTACAGGATGCCATGACAAGCCGGTGATGGAATCATTGTGAGCACGAAACTCATGGCGCACCTCAAGTGCATCCGCATCCCGGATACGAATCATCATATCGTCTCCAGCCTCCGCGATCTGCTGTCCATCTGGACTTATGGCGAACGCCCGGATCGCGCTGGAATGGTTGACCGATTTGACGACGGTTCCTGTCAAAACGTCCCACACGATCAGCCGGTCTTCCGTCTGAGCCGCGTTGTCTTTTTGAACGACGGTGACCAAGCCAAGAATGAACTGCTCCCCGCCGAGCCAATCAGCGTCCCTCAGCCGGAGGAAGCCGCCTTCATCGATTGGAGGCAAGGTCCTGCCCGTGCTTCTCTCAAAGACTTCGAACCCGAAATCCGCGTCGAGGCCCCGAGATAAAACAAATCTCCCGCCAGGGCTGACTCGCACGCTTTGGGGCCACCGGCGGGAAAGCTTGATGTTTCCCACTTCATCGGGGGCGGAAGGCTCTTGAAGGATGCGGATCGGTTCGAAGCAGCCCGCACGGAAGACCGCCGCGTAGCCGTAGTCCCGGCTGACGTTCGCACGATCCACCACGAACGACGGGGTCCAAATCATCTCGCTGCCATTTTGCCCGATTCGATGCAATCCCCAGGGCTTTGCCTTGAGTGCGCCGAAGACGAAGTGATCCTGTCCCCAGAAAACCACATCATCCCGGCTCATGGCGGAGAACTCCAGCATTGGCTTTGTGGTGACCGCCTCCCAGGCTCTCAACTGCCCCTCAAACATCACCACCTCGCCCGAGACCGGATGGATGCTGACACTGTTTGAACACAGATACCATTTTCGTGCTGCAATGCCGAACACGGCCGCCTCGTCGCCGAGCAGAGGGCCGATGTAGTCGCCATTCCTCGCACTCCACACATGCGTCACAGCCCTGGTGTCGCCCTCCACATGCGCCGTCACCAGCGCCGCGCCGTCCGGAGTGATGCCGAGCCCTGCCACTCGGTTCGCACGATCCGTTTTCAATTTGTCCCCACTTGTCTTGAACAAGAGCCTGCCGTCCGTGAGATCGACACATTCAATGCCATCGTTGGCGGCCACGAATGCGGTCTTCCCGTCGGGATGGATCACCATGGTCCACTTCACCCCTTCCTCACGGCCTCCGAGATTTCGGAAAATGCTTCCATCCGCCGCAGCCACAAGCTGAAGACGATCTCTGGTCGAATACATGAGAATATGATGCCGGTCCGGAGTGAAAAGGGCATGAAGGATGTGATGGTCCTTTTTCTTCTGCCACACCATTTGTGCGGTGCTTGCATCCCACAGGTCCAGCGATTGTTGTCCCATTCGAAGCAATCGATCACCTTGCCCCCAGGCCAAACTCTCGCCGGGCTCCGAATCCCAGCGGCGCAGCAACTTGCCTGAACGGACATCGTGGATCTGAATGCCACCCTGCCTTCGTCGGGAAAGGGCAAGGCGGAGGCCGTCCGGAGAGAATGCCAGTGTCATGATCTTCCCGCTCGCCTCAAAGCCGGGGTCGAACTCGAGAAACCGCTTCCCCGTCCGCACATTGAGCATGATGACCCTGCCTTGGTTGGTCGAGACGGCGAAGACGCCTGGACGTGCCGGGTCAGGAGCCGCTTCACCCATGATGATGTCACGCAGACTTGCTGGGCTGATCGATTGATCTGACTCCGCTGTGAGGTAGTGCCAGGTGTGATCTCTCAGGTGTTCAGGCACCTTGGCAAGAACCGCCTGCATCGCCAGACCGTCCCCCTCGCGCAAAGCCGCATCTGCCAATGCAACCTGCGCCTTGGCGGCATTTCGTTCCGAATCGGCCAGTGCTTCGGTGGCAACGTGCTCATTCGCCACCGCCCGCCGCTCGCTGGCCATCACCTTCACCATGAAGGCCGCGCTGAGCAGCACCATCGCCGCCAGCGACGCCGTCACCGCCTTGTGCCGCAGCATGAGGAGCTTCAGTTGCTTCAAGGTGCCTGCCTGCTCCGCACTGGTGGCAAAGCCGCCCTGAAACTTCTCAATGTCCGCGCTCAGCTCCGCCACGCTTGGGTAGCGTTGAGACTTGTCGAGCCGCAGGGCCTTCATCACCACGGACGACAGCGCTGCGGGCACTCGACCGCTTGGCGCATGAGGCAGTGGTTTGACCAGCTTTGACTCCAGCACATCACCTTTGGCCTTGGCTTTTCCCTTGGCACCGGTGACTGACTGCATCTCCGAGGGCGAGGTGATCTCCGCTGTGCGCACCTTGCTGAGCACTTCGTCCAGTGTCTTGCCCTCGACCGGCGGACGCAGCGTCAGGATCGCATACAAGATGCCGCCGAGGGAGAAGACATCCGAGCGCTCATCGAGTTCGTCTATCTGTCCGAGCGCTTGCTCCGGCGACATGTATTGCGGCGTGCCCATGACTGCGCCGTCGAGGGTCTTGAGCGATTCGGAGTCGGAGTCGGCGCTTAATGTCAAAGCGCGAATGTCGGGTGACGAAGAACTGTGAGGTTCGTCATCCGACATTCCGTCATTCTTCATTTTGGCCAGTCCCCAGTCCATCACCAGCACCTCCCCGAACTCGCCGACCATCACATTCTCCGGCTTCAAGTCGCGGTGCAGAATCCCCTGCGAGTGCGCGAAGGCAAGCGCGTCACACACCTTGCGGAAGATGGTGAGCGAGGACAGCGTGTGCTGCCGCAGGGTGTCCGCATCCTCGCGGCGCAGGTCATTGAGGATGTGCTGGAGCGTGCGCCCCTTCACCAGCTTCATCGTGTAGTAAAGCTGGCCATCCTCATCCGTGCCGATGTTATACACCGGCACGATATTTGGGTGCGCCAGCCTGCCAAGCACCAGAGCCTCCCGCCGGAACCTCGCCGCCGTCTCAGCCGAACCTGCATCCCGCGTCATCACCTTCACCGCCACCTCCCGCTCAAGCGCGCACTGCTTCGCCCGATACACCGCTCCCATGCCACCACGCGCGATGAAATCCTCGACCTCATGCCCCGGCAGCGCTCCCAACGAACTCACTGCGCGAGGCTTGGCAACAATCATCGTGGCCGCATCATCAGCCTGAAGCTCTTGAAACGCGTCGCGAACAAAATTTCCAGGGGAGTCACTCATGGTTTGAGAGAAAAACGACAAATGAACTTAGCCGCCATCGATAGCCGACGCAAGCCTCCCTTCCGCCCCACATAGCAAGCCATTTCCCGAGACATCACCAAGCATGCTGATCACCACGATGTGGAGTTCTCGCAAGCCAAACGCACCCGTATCGGTGATGGTGTTTTGGCTGCCATTTTATGTGTTTGTGGAGCTTGGCAGTTGTCACGATACCACGGCGGGCGAGGCGGTAATGGTTTGCGCCGGGCAGTGACGTGAGAATGATGCTCGCATGCTTGGGCTGGCCGGCGACCCCAGCCTCGGCTTGGTGGCGGAAGACCTGCTGTTCCATCACAAGTTGGCCGCTAGCGTCGCAAGGCAAAACACATGACCCTGGGACATGTCGCGTCCGGATTGCAGAGCCGTAAAATCCGCAACAACAACAGACTTACTCGTCAAGGCATCGAGCAGCACTCTTCCGAGATGGAAGGGGATCTTATCGTCCTTGACGCGTATGGTCATAACGCCCTCAAGCATGCCTTGCCAGGCTCCATCACGGAACGTCTGATCGCACGCTAGACCTGCTCCATGCTGGGCGTGAAAAGTCTGCACTGGCATGATCCGGCGAGTTTGGACTGTTCTTGAGATGAAAGGCAGGGTTAGGTGTCCCCTGCTGGAAAGCATCGTCGATTCATCATGAGCTACGCACGTTTAGTCAAGCCGCTCGGAACCTTGTTTCTGGTTCTGTGGCTGGCAGTGGCCCTGCGACCGCTGAGCCGCCAGGATTGGGTGCCGGATAACGTTCTCGTCCTCGCCGCGCTTCCCATTTTCATCTCTTCATGTGCATCGCGGATGCGCGAGGCTTCTGGGACTACATTCTGCCCCTTGATCTCAACATGTCCTCATCCCTGCTCTATGAGTTGATCGAATGGCTGGCCGCCGAGGTGCTCAGTGGTGATCTCGCACAGGCCTATCTCGGCACTCAGGGTGATCCTTGGGATGCTCACAAAGACATGGCGCTCACATCGCTCGGTGCCATCATCGCCATGCTCATCAGCGCCGGTTTCAACCACCGCTGCCAGCGTGGTTTCGCACGCGAATGGTTGGAAAGCTGGTGCGTCAAGGCCTCAGACGATCCTTTAATACCCCTGACCTCTCAATGGCCCCGCCCGCTGCATCGTCCGAAACTTCCGTCGGACTTTCCTCCAAGGTGCGGCCGCCATCGCCATGCCCCAGTGGACTTTCCCACGCTCATCCAACAATTTCACACGGATCATGAATGAACTTATCCACGTCATCGGCCATAAGAACCCGGACACCGACTCGGTCTGCTCGGCCATCGGCTACGCCTTTCTACGCAACGCTCTGGGAGACGCCGAGGTACGCCCGGCCCGTGCCGGCAGCCTCAACAACGAGACGCGCCATGTGCTGGAGCGCTTTTCACTGCCGGAACCCGATCTCCTCACAAACGCCACCGGCCAGCGGCTGATTCTTGTGGATCACAACGAGGTCGCTCAGGCCCTCGACGACATCCGCCACGGCATCGTGCTCGAGGTGTGGGAGCATCACCGCATCGGCGACCTGCAAATCCCGAGTCCGATCACCTTTCACTGCGAGCCGGTCGGTGCCACGGCCACCTTGATCGCCGAGCAGTTCTTCCTGCACGAGATCGAGCCTCCGCCAGCCATCGCCGGAGCGCTGCTGGCGGCGATTTTGTCCGACACGCTCGTGCTGGCCTCGCCCACCACCTCCAACAAAGACCGCCGCATGGCCCCCAGGCTGGCGGCCCTCGCAGGTGTGGATGTCGCCGAGTTTGGCGCAGAACTGATGGCCGCGCGCGGAGACATCGCCACGCGCTCGGCGCGTGATCTGATTGAGGCCGACTTCAAGGCCTTCAATTTCTCAGGAAACCGCGTCGGCATCGCGCAGGTCGAAGTGCCGGATGCGCGTCCCCTCGTGGCACGCCATGCGGAGCTGCTGCTAGTCATGGAGCAGGTGCGCGCCGCGCAAAACCTGCGGCTCGTCATCTTTCTAGGCACCGACATCACCCGCAAAGGCAGCCACCTGTGGGCGGTCGGCGAGCGCCGCGACATCGTCCAGCAGGCATTTCACTGTCAGCTCGCTTCCGAGGGCGCTTTCCTCGAAGGCTGCATGTCACGGAAAAAACAGGTCGTTCCCGTGCTCGAAACAGCCTTTGCAGCGGCGATGTGAAGTCAGGGTGTTGTGTTCTTTTTGCCAGTCATCGGCACAAAGCGTACAGGCAGGATGGAGCGCTTCTCGATTTTGCCGCTGCGTTTTTCAAGGAGGTACAGTTCCTGCACCCGGTTCTCAGGGCCGACGGGGGTGATCATGCGTCCGCCTTCGCTTAGTTGCTCGACGAGCGTGGGCGGAATAGCATCCGGCGCGCAGGTGACGATGATGGCGTCAAACTGCGCTGCTTCGGGCCAGCCGAGCCAGCCATTGCCGGCACGGGTGTGGACGTTTTTGCAGCCCAGCTCTGCGAGGGTCTTCGCAGCACGTTCCGCCAAGGGTTGCACGATTTCGATGCTGTAAACCTCTGCCACTAAATGGGACAGCACGGCCGCCTGATAGCCCGAGCCCGTGCCAATTTCCAACACGCGGTCCTTGGGCTGCGGCTTCAACTCCTGCGTCATGAAGGCCACCAGTGATGGCTGGGAGATCGTCTGCTCATGCCCGATGGGCAGCGGGCGGTCCTCATAAGCATGTGCCTGGAGTTCTTCCGGCACGAAACGATGCCGCGGTGTGGCCAGCATCGCCGCGATGATCTTCCTATCAGTGATCTGCATCTCATCCGCACGGGAAAACGACTCCACAAGTTAGCGGCGTCGTCTGGCATCCTCATCCGCAGTGAATCGGGGAATCTCTCCTCCGCGGCCGCAACTCGTGAACATAAGCGTCAGGCTGAGGAGCATACCAGAGGCTGGATGCAGCGGGTGCATGAGCTGTGGAAGGGTTCAACCGCGTTTCTGCCGCGGCTGGCCGGAACGTTCCAGCGGGCGCTGTGACTGACGAGAGCCCATGACGCGATGTGTGGTCTTGCGAATCTCGTCACGACCAGGGCTGCCGTGCGTGCCTCGGGCGCCGGGCTTCTCCGTGGTGTGGATGACCTCTGTGACGGGCTCCTTGGGTGTCCTCAAAATGGCGGTCACACCGGTGGTGCTGCCTTTTTTCTGCTTCGCGGACGACACGGAACTGGGCTTTGCCTTCATGTGTCTTTCATAGCCCATCATGAGCCCGCATTGCTCATCGCTGATTGTCGTCCGAGACGCTGGATTTGCGAACACCCCGGCAGACCGCCCACGCGCCCCACAGCCAGGCATACATCAGCGCAAAGCCGAGCCGCTGCCACAAACCGCGCCGGAACTCCCAGTGGTCGCCCATCAGAAACAAGCAGGACATGACTGCCGCCGCCCCGAGCGTCCACCAACCAAACGCACGCCAGGCGCTGTCCTGAAGGCAGCCAGCCGCGAACGCCAACATGCTGGCGATGCCAAAGCTCACCACGAGACGGATGGCGCGGTAATGCACGTCGGAATACGCATCCGCCATGCCGTGCTCGTAGTCCGTGTGCGACGTCTGCGAGGTGAACCACCACGTCGGCGTCCACCATTCATGCGCCGTGGGTGGCGGCTGCTCGACACGGCGCATCGGCGCGTAGGCCACGAAGAAGTTCCCCATCGCTGTGGCGGCCAGCAGCAGGCTGCCGGCGAGCACCAGCACGTTTCCTCCGCTTTGGCGCAAAAAGGCCATCGCTAGCAGAAACAGCAGCAGCACAAAGGCGAAGCTGGTCACAACGAGCCACGGCCAGTGCGGCGCTTTTTTCATGTACTCGGTGATGTAGCTGTCCATGAGGCTCAATCCACACTCCGCGCCGCCGACATGCCCGTAAACCAGAGTGCCTAGCACCACGAGCAGACAGAGCACAATACCCGAGTCCAGCAGCCGCGACGGGAATGAGCGGTCATTCATGGATTGGCTCCGGTTTCACACCTTCGGCCCCAGGTAGCGCAACATGGCGTCCAAGGTGCTCAGCTTGCCGTAGTCAGCTTCGGGAATCTCCACGCCGAGCCTGTCATGCAGCGCGATCAGGAAGCTCAAAAAATCAAAGGAGTCGATGTCGAGTGTCTCACGAATGTTCTGATCAACGCGCAACGTGGCGGGATCGGCCTCCGGCGAGATCTTGAGCAATCCGTCGAGGAGAATGTCTTTGAGTTCGGCTTCGCTCATGGCTGGTCGGGCGTTTGCAGGTGACGGTTGAGGGCTTCGAGGAATTGCGCGCCGAGATGCCCGTCGGTGGCGCGGTGGTCGGCGGCGAGCGTGGCATTCATCACCGGATGCACGCCGAGCATGCCGTCCTTGGCCCACGGTTGCTCCAAAACCTTGCCCAGGCCGACAATCGCCACCTGCGGCGGATAAATGACGCCAAACACGCTCTCCACGCCGAGATCACCGAGGCTGGTGATGGTGATCGTGGCATCGGTCATCTCGGAGCTGCGCAGACGGCCGCTGCGGGCACGGGGGATCAGGTCACGCAAATCGGCCATGAGTTCGTCGCAGGACTTCTTGTCCACATCATGAATCGCCGGCGCCACCAGTCCTCCGCCTTTCATCGAGATCGCAAAACCGAGATGAATGGCCTCCGAGACGCGATGCTGGCCATCGATCCAAAAGCCGTTGAGCTGTGGAACATCGATCAGCGCCTTGGCGATGGCCTTCAAAAGGGGCACGACGGGCAATAGGCGGTCCTTGATGCCGCGCTTGGCATTCTCGGCCTGCAGCCAAGCCAGCATGGCGCTCATGTCGATGTGCGTTTGCAGGTAGTAATGCGGGATCTCGCGTTTCGACTTCGCCATCGCGGCGGCGATGGCACGACGCATCGAATCGCCGGGCTTCAGGGGAGCGGCGGTTGCGGCGCGTTGGATGTCAGCCGCTTCAATCGCGCCGCCGGGGCCGCTGCCCTTCATCTGCGTGAGATCGACATGGAGTTCTTCCGCGCGTCGGCGTGCCAAAGGAGAGATGCGGACACGCGATGGCTGAGGTGTGACCGTGGTCTTCGCGGCGTTTTCCACATCTTCACGATCAATCAAGCCTCCCGGTCCGGTGCCTTGGCCGATGAGCTGATTCAAATCCACGCCGAGTTCCATGGCGACCTTCTTCGCAAGAGGCGAGGCATGAACATGCGGAACATCAGTGACCACTGCTGGCGTGGAAACAGGTGCTGGAGACGCCGCGGGAGTTTCACCGCCTTGAATCACCGCCAGCAATGCTCCGACAGGGATCTTGGCACCGGGCTCGATGACAAGACGCTCGATCACACCGGATTGGAAGCATTCGACATCGATGATGCCTTTGTCGGTATCCACTTCGGCGATGATGTCGCCGCGCTTCACGACATCGCCGGGTTTGACGTGCCATTTCACGAGCGTGGCGGACTCCATGTCCGCGCCGAGGCTGGGCATGACGAAATCAGCCATGGGAGCGGACGAGGTTTTGCACAGCGGCGATGATCGTGTCCACCTGCGGCAGCGCCGCCTGCTCCAGGTGTTTCGCGTATGGAATGGGCACCTCGGCGGCGCACAACCGCGCGACCGGACGGTCCAGCTCGTAAAACGATTGTTCCTGAATGCGTGCGGCGATCTCGGCGGAGATGCCACCGCTGCGCCAGCCTTCATCAACGATGAGCACGCGATGCGTCTTCGCCACGCTGCGCAGGATGGTGGCGTCGTCGAGAGGGCGCAGCACGCGCAGATCGACGACTTCGACATTGATCCCCTGTTCCGCGAGCTTCGCGGCGGCTTCGAGCGACTTCGGCAAACTCGCGCCGTAGGTCAGAATGCAGGCGTCCTTGCCCTCGCGGCGCACTTTGGCGCTGGAAATGTCCACGGGTCCGGCGTTGGCAGGCAACTCGCCCTCCATGATGTAGAGCGTCTGATTTTCAAAAATGAGCACCGGGTCGGGATCGGCCAAAGCGGAGGCCAGCATGCCGTAACCATCTTCGAGAGTGGCGGGCGCGAGCACCTTGATCCCGGGAATGTGCGCATACCAGCCCTCCAGGCTATGAGAGTGCTGCGCAGCGAGCTGCTTGCCGCCGCCGGTCGCCAAGCGGATCACTAGCGGCACGTTGAACTGCCCGCCGGACATGTGCAGCAGCGTCGCGGCTGTGTTCATGATCTGGTCCAGCGCCAGCAGGCTGAAGTTGCACGTCATGATCTCGACAATCGGCCGCATGCCACCCAGCGCCGCGCCGATGCCCGCGCCGACAAACGCGGATTCCGCCAGCGGCGTGTCGCGAATGCGTTCCTCGCCGAACTCGGCCAGCAAACCGCGGCTGACCGCGAAACAGCCGCCATAATGCCCCACGTCCTCGCCCATCAAAAACACGCGTGGATCGTTTTGCAGCGCGCTGCGGATGCCTTCGCGCACCGCGTCGCGAAACGTCATCTCCCTGGCTGCTTCTGTCGCGCTCATGATGGTTTCACCTCCGAATAGACAAAACGTGTGAGATCGCTCACCGGCTCCCAGGTGCCAGCCTCGGCAAAGGCGACCGATTCATCGACCTCCTTTGCCACCTCGGCCTCCACGGCGGTCAAATCCGCATCACGGAGGATGCTTGCAGCCTTCATCGAATCGAAGAACAGCGTGATCGGATCGCGCTTCTTCCATTCCGCGACCTCATCCTTGGTTCGATACAGCTCCGCGTCGAACATCGAGTGCGCACGAAAGCGGTAGGTGCGACATTCGAGCAGGAAGGGCCGGCCATCGCGTGCTGTTTCCAGCGCTTTCTGCGCCGTTTCGCGCACGGCGAGCACATCCATTCCATCCACGGAGGCGTTCGCCACGCCATATGCATCGCCCTTGCTGGCGATGTCCATCTTTGATTCCGTGAAACGCAACGCCGTGCCCATCGCATAAAGATTGTTCTCACACACAAACAGCACCGGAAGCTTCCACAGCGCGGAGAGGTTCAGCGATTCATGGAACTCGCCCTCGGCCACCGCGCCCTCGCCAAAGAAGCAGACGGTGACGGCTTGGCGGTTCTGCATCTTGTCCGCCAGCGCAAGGCCGACGGCCAGCGGCAGACCACCGCCAACGATTGCATTGCCGCCGCAGAACCGCGTCTTCGCATCAAACAGATGCATCGAGCCGCCACGACCGCGTGCGCAGCCCTCCTGCTTGCCAAACATCTCCGCCATGATCGAGCCCGCACTCACGCCACGCACGAGAGCCTGCCCATGCTCGCGATAAGTCGCCACGATGGCGTCCTCAGGCCGCATCTGTTCGATGATGCCCGTCGCGACGGCTTCTTCGCCGATGTAGAGGTGCATGAACCCGCGGATCTTCTGCGCGCTGTACATTTCGACGCATTTCTCCTCGAAACGTCGGATGCGCACCATCTGCCACAGCAGGCGGCGCGCTTGGTCGTGATCTGGCAGCGGGGTGCTCATGTCAGTCTTTCTCCAGGGTGGACAAATCGCCTTCCGGCAGGCCGAGTTCGCGGGATTTGAGCAGGCGACGCATGATTTTGCCGCTGCGTGTTTTCGGCAGGCTTTCGACAAAGGCGATCTCCTTCGGCGCCACGGCAGGGCCGAGGCGTTTGCGGGCAAAGCCGGTTAAATCGAGCCTCAGTTCATCGGTCGCTTCATGTCCGGGTTTGAGCACGACGAAAGCCTTCACCAGCTCGCCGATCAGCGGGTCCGGTTTGCCGATCACACCTGCCTCCGCCACCGCCGGATGCTCCATGAGCGCGCTTTCGACTTCAAACGGCCCAACCATGTGTCCAGAGGTCTTGATGATGTCATCCGCGCGGCCGACGAACCAGAAGTAGCCATCGGCATCACGCTTCGCCAGATCGCCGCTGAGATACCAGCCATCGACAAAACACTTTGCGTAGCGAGCCTCGTCATGCAGGTAGGCGCGGAACATCGAGGGCCAGCCCGGTTTCAGCGCCAGTTCGCCCTCCACATCCGGCTGCGTGACCTCTTCGATGCCATGCTCGCCGCGCTTCACGATGGCTGCGTCGATGCCCGGCAGCGGTTTACCCATCGAACCCGGGCGGATGTCCATCGCAGCGTAGTTCGCGATCATGATGCCGCCGGTTTCGGTCTGCCACCAGTTGTCATGAATCGGCAAACCGAGTGCCCGCTGGCCCCACATGACTGCCTCGGGGTTCAAAGGCTCGCCCACGCTGTGAATGAGGCGCAGCGCGCTCAAGTCATGCTGCGCACGCGGTTCGCCCGGAATACGCATGAGGCGGCGGATGGCGGTGGGCGCGGTGTACCAGACAGTGACCTTTTGCTCCTCCAGAATGCGATACCAGCGCTCCGCGTCGAAATCGGCCTCATCGACCAGATTCGTCACGCCATGCAAAAACGGCGCGAAGATGCCATACGAGGTGCCCGTGACCCAGCCCGGATCGGCCGTGCACCAAAAGACATCCTCGGGATGCAGGTCGAGCACGTAACGCCCCGTGGCGAAGTGCGTCAGCGCCGCCTGATGCACATGCACCGCGCCTTTGGGCATGCCAGTAGTGCCACTGGTGAAATGCAGCAGCGCCATGTCCTCCGGACTCGTCGGCGGAATCGCAAACGCATCGCTGGCGGCGGCCATCAGCTTCGGCAGCGAGAGCAAGCTGGCATCCAGATCCTCCGCCGCATCCACCAGCAGGATGAATTGCAGCGCAGGCAGGCGCTCTCGCAGCGCAGCGACCTTCTTCTCATAAAGCGCCTGCGTGGTCACGAGCACCTTCGCATCACCGCGGCTCAGCCGTTGCCAGACCGGCTCGGGTCCGAACTGGGAAAACAGCGGGCAGAACACGCTCACGTTTTTCAGCGTTCCCAGTGCTGCGAAATACAGCTCCGGCACGCGCCCCATGAGCGCGAAGACACGATCTCCCTTCGCCACGCCGAGGCTGCGCAGCACATTCGCGAAACGTGCCGAGCCGCGTGCCATGTCCGAGTAGCTCTGGTCACGCACGGTGCCGTCCTTGCCCAGCCAGCGCAGCGCCACATGATTCGCCCGCGCACCCGAGGCATGCCGGTCCACCGCCTCATGCGCCAGATTTAGCCCGCCGCAGGGCAATCCCTGCAACTCCGCCCGCACCGTCTCCCACGAGTGCACGGCACGGGCCTGCTCATGCTCCACCAGATGCGGTTTGACGCGCAGCGCCTGCAAGTCTTTGCGGATGGGATCAAAGGGCATGGCGGGATGGTCTTCGGTCCCGAAGATTAAACCCACATCATCTGCCTCAAATCTTCACACCGCTTGCGCCAGATGGGGCGGATGTTGCGTTTGCGTCATCAGTGGACGTGCAGAAGTTCCGAATTTGAGGCAAAAAGCTTGTGAATAACGAAGTCTTGCAGGCAGGCGCTCCCTCATGGTTGCGAGGAATCGGGGCCACGGCTCCAATCAGTTAAAAAAAGTGTCCTCATGGCTGTACGGCGGGGCGCAGCAGCAGAGGAATCGGAGGGTCTGGGTGGCGGTGATCTGGTGCCAGGCGCCGGGCGGGATGAGAATGGCGTCGCCGGGCTTCACGGGGCGCTCCTCGCCATCGATCTCCATGAGGCCTTCGCCCTCCAGGATGAAGTAGAATTCCTCGCTGAGCTTGTGGTGGTGGCGCTCGGTCGGCCTGCCGACGGGCACCGTGGCCTCGGCAAGGCTCTGGTTCGCCACCGGCGCGTTCGTCAGGTCGAGGATGCTGCGGATGGTGCTGCCGTCCTTCGTGGTGAAGGGTTTCTGCTCGGAAAGCGGGTTGATGGTCATGATCCTGCTGTGGTAGGTCTGAATCCATCTTATGGCGAATGGATTCCCCCTGCAAAACTGTCGTGCCGTCATCACCGGCGCCTCCTCCGGCCTCGGCGCGGAGTTTGCCCGCCAGCTGGCCCCGGCCGCCGCCGAACTCGTGCTCGTGGCCCGCAGGCCGGACGCCCTGGAGGAGGTGAAACGCGGCCTGCCCGCCGGAAAGGCGCGCATCGAATGCTGCTCGGCCGACCTGAGCACGGAGGACGGCCGCGAGGGTCTGCTGAGGTTTCTCGACGACCAGGGCCTCCGGCCTAACCTGTTGATCAACAACGCCGGCCTCGGCGACTACGGCGGCTTCGCCACTTCCGCCGTGGAGAAGTCCCGCCTGCAAATCGACCTCAACATCACCGCCCTCACCCTGCTCAGCCATGCGCTGATCCCGCGCCTCGGCCGTCCGGGCGGCATCGTCAACATCAGCTCGCTCGCCGGCACGCTGCCGATGCCGGACCTCGCCGTCTATGCGGCCTCAAAGGCCTATGTGACCAGCTTCAGCGAGGCCCTGGCCGTCGAGCTGGCGCCGAAGGGCGTCACGGTCACCTGCGTCTGCCCGGGGCCGACCCCAACCAACTTTAGCAAAACGGCGCGCCGCCCTGACGGCGGCGATACCGACCGCAGCGGCCAGGGACTGCTGCGCATCCCGCCCTCCCAAGTGGTGGCGGAGGCCCTGGCGGCGCTGACGGCCGGACGGCCCTGCGTTTTCCCCGGTGCCGGCGTGACTGTGGCGGGCACGCTTTTCCGCCTGATGCCGCGTCCGCTGATGCGCTGGTTCTTGCGTCGCCGCTTCAACAAAGGCAAAGTTCTGGCCGATTAACGTCCCATGCAGAACCCGCCCCCCGAGAACACCACCACGCGTAACGAACGCCAGGGTCCGTCGCCCTGGGACAACGGACGCCCGAAGCGCGGCGTTCTCAGCTCGCTCATCCGCCTTTTCGTACTGGTGATCATCGCCCTGCTTTTGGTGATGCCCTTCACGCCCTTCGCCGGCAAGATCAAGCAGGGCCTCAAGGAGATCGTCGCCGCCCGCACCGGAAGGACGCAGGTGGTGACCAAGGAGGTCGAAAAGCGCGTCGAAGTTCCCAGGGAGGTGATCAAGGAGGTCATCAAGGAAGTGCAGGTCCAGCCGCCGCTTCCGGAGGCCTTCATTCCGCGCAAGGACGCCGACGTGGCCACCTTCTTCAACGGCATCACGATCAAGTCCAAGCTGCTCACCGAACAGGGCACCTACGCCAGCCTGGAGCGCCTATCACCGGACGCCTACAAGGCCGAGTTCCAGCTCAGCGTGCGCGTGCCGAAGGCCAACCAGACCGTCGAGGAGCTGTCGCGCATCAACCCCGCACTGCCCTCCCTGCTGCCCGATCTCAAGGCCATGCTGCCCGCCTCCAAGGTCTCCGGTTTCTACCACAAGCTCTACGAAAACAAGACCAGCGCCATCCAGCGCGACATCACCCGGCTGAACAAAATCCTCGACCGCCACAACTTCTTTGACTGCGAGACCATCCTGGAGCTGACCCATCCCACCACGAACCGGCGCACGCTGCTCATCCAGTCCGAGATGGACGTCGTCTGCGACGGCTCCGACGGCGACCGCCAGCCCTCGCTCGACGAATACATCTACCTTTCCGACTACTACCAGCCCTTCACCAGCTACGCCTGGGCCAAGAAGACCAAGACCCCCAACCCGCTGCTGCCGCGCTGGGAGGAGCGGCTGAAGAAGGCGAAGGAGCAGTATGCCACCAAGGGCCTCTCTGCCGACAAGAACCGCGAACTCAAGGCGCTGATCGACCTCCTGACGCTGGAGATCAAGGACATGAAGGCGCGCAGCAGCCTCATCGCCGAAAAGGATCCCTTCATCGTCATCTCCCTGCTGTTCCGCGGCCATTCCAGCTCCAACAAGTTCACGCCGCAGATCGGCGACTACGCCGTGGTCATCCATGGCGACAAGATGTACCCGGCTATCTGCGGTGACTACGGGCCTACCCAGAAGATGGGCGAAGCCTCCCTGTTCATGGCCAAGGCCGTCAACCCGCAGGCCACGCCCTACCGCAGGCCGGAGAGCGACCTCAAGGTGACCTACCTCATCTTCCCCGGCACCGCCGAGAAGCCCAACAGCCCGCCCAACCTCGACCGCTGGCATGAAAAATGTTCCGCCTACCTCAAGGAGATCGGAGGCCCGGGCAGCGGGCATGAACTGCATCGCTGGGCCGACCCGTTCAAGAAACCGGAACCCGTTCCTGTGGCCGCCGCACCGGCGGGCACGACAGCGCCGGGAACAGCCACGACGACTCCGGCTGCCCCAGGCACCACATCTCCCTCGCCTAACGCAGCAGTGCCCCCTTCCCCCGCAGGCTCGACTCCGCCGGCCGCATCGGCGTCCACGCCAAGCCCCTCCGCTCCCGCTGCCCCCCCCTCGGCGACACCTTTGGCTCCCACGGCTCCTGTCCCCGCCCAGAACAAGGCACCTTGAGTGCTTCATTGCCGCCTGACCTGATAGCACTGACGAACCAGCTTGGGGCTTGATCCTAAACAGACCGGTCGGCCTCCCTAAAGGCACGGGGCCGCCTTGCCTCATGCAATAATCCCGCCTCAGACCGGGTATTGAAAGGCGACCCATGAAAGCCTTTCTCCTGCCCTGCCTGTGTGCTTCTGGAATCCTTGCCGCCGCCGACCTGCCGCCAGACAAGGGCCTGGAGATTCCGGAGTCCGGCAAACGCCCGCCGGTGGTGACGGCCAAGGTCGTTCAAAACCTGCCGAAGCATGATCTCCCGGAAGGCTATGCCCTGGAACTCGCCGCCGCATCGCCTCTGGTCACCCATCCTATCATGGGCTGCCTGGATGATCGCGGACGTCTCTTTGTCGGCGACGCCGTCGGAGTGAACTGGAACAAGGCCCAGCTGGAAAAAAACCCGCCCAACCGCGTGCTCATGCTGGAGGACACTGATGGCGACGGCATCTACGACAAGAGCACTGTCTTTGCCGACAAAATGACCTTCCCCCAGGGCGCCTGCTGGCTGAACGGCAGCCTCTATGTCGGATCGCCTCCCTCCCTCTGGAAGCTGACCGACACCGACAATGACGGCGTCGCGGACAAGCGTGAGGAGATCGTGACCGGCTTTGACTACACCGGCAACGCCGCTGACATCCACGGCCCCTTCCTAAACCCCGTCAACGGCCGCCTCTACTGGTGCCACGGCCGCAAGGGTCACAAGGTTGCGCAGAAGGACGGCACGCTCGTCGATGAATCCCTGGCCTGCGGCATCTGGAGCTGCCGGCCCGACGGCGCCGATGTCCAGTGGCACTCGCTCGGCTGCAGCGACAACCCCGTGGAGGTGGACTTCACGCCCGAGGGCGACGTCATCGGCGTGCAGAACCTGTATTACTCCCAGCCACGCGGCGACACCCTCATCCACTGGCTCTACGGCGGCGTGTATGAGCGCGCCGACCAGCTCAAGGCCATCGAGCATCTGCCGCGCACGCTCGAAAAGATGCCCGTGATGTACAACTTCGGCCACGTCGCCGTCAGCGGCGCCTGCTTCTGGCATGGATTTGGTTCGGGCAAGGCGCTCAGCTTCATGGTCACGCACTTCAACACCCAGCGCCTGGTGCGCATGGAGCTCACACCCGACGGCAGCACCTACAGGGCCGTGGAGAACGAGTTCCTGAAGCTGCACAACCCGGACATCCATCCCACCGACGTCATGGAGGATCCGCGTGACGGATCGCTGCTGCTGATCGACACCGGCGGCTGGTTTCGCATCGGCTGCCCGAGCAGCCTGATGGCCAAGTCGGACATCCTCGGAGCCATCTACCGCATCAAGCCGGTCAAGCCGCTGAAGCACCTGGTGGCGGCAGGTTCCGGCACCTTGCGAAAAAACCCCCAGGCGCTGATCGCCGACCTCGGTTCCAAATCCCCCCAGGTCCAGCGCCGCGCCCTTGAAACCCTCGCCCAGGACATGCCGGAGAACGCCTCCAAGGATCATGCCGTGATCGCCCGGCAGCTCCGCCAGCTCCTGCGCGCCAGCCTTGACCCCACGCTCGAGCACAGCGTCCTGCAGCTTGCCCAGCAGACCGGCCTCGTCAGCCTCGACGACCTTCAGAAGGAGACCGACCCGACCGCCCTGCGACGCATGCTGGTCAGCTTCGTCCCGGAGGATGCATCCAGCCTCAACCTCAGCATGGCCGAGGCCGCAAAACACCTCGATTCCAAGGATGCCGCGCTCGCCCGCACCGCCCTCGGCATCGTCACCAGCCACGAGGATGCGGATGAGTCCATCACCCCGCGCCTGATGAAATGGCTGGATGAGGGCAGCCTGTCCGTCGAACGCCGGACGGCCCTCGAAGGCTATTGCACGGCGCTGCTGGGCAAACCGGAAACCCAAAAGTTGGTTGGGCGCATGCTGGCCGGTGCGGGCACCGAATCCATCGCCCTGCGCGTGCTCGCCGCCCAGACGACCGGCGCGATGAATGACGCCTGGCTGGCCCCGCTCGACCCCATCCTCGCCACCACCCCGACGCCGCTGGTGCTGGACGCCGTGAAGAAGCTGCGCACGCCCCACTTCGACCCCGCCCTGCAGGCCCTTGCCGCCGACGCCCGGCGCCCCCTCGCCATCCGGCTCAAGGCGCTCGACGCCGCCCGCAACGTGAAGCTCACCGGCGACACCTTCGCGATGGTGAAGGGAGTGCTTGCCGATCCCGCCGCCTCCGCCGCCGCCAAGATTCAGGCGGCCGGAATGCTTGTCGCCGCACCGATGACCCCGGAGCAATGCGTCCAAACCGCGCCCCTGTTCGCCAGCCTCGGCCCCGTGGAGCTGAAAACCCTGCTGCCCCTGCTGAAGAAATCCAAGGACGCCGCAGTCGCCCGCAGCATCGCCACCGAGATCGCTAAAAACCCGGCCATCGCCAGCCAGCAGGAAAGCCATTACCGCACCGCCCTGGCCGACCTGCCGGTGGACATCTTTGAAAGCATCATCCATCCCGCCTACAGCCGGGCGACCGAAGCCCTGGAGCTGAAGAAGCGCCAGCTCAGCCCGCTGGCCGACAAGGTCGCCGCCTCCGGCAGCGCCGAACGTGGCAAGGCCGCCTTCGCCGCCGGCAAAGGCACCTGCATCGCCTGCCATAAGATTGGCGACCAGGGCCGCGCCATCGGACCCGACCTCTCCAAGATCGGCGCCATCCGCACCGAGCGCGACCTGCTGGAGAGCATTCTCTTCCCCAGCAACACCCTCGCCCGCGACTACGAGGCGCACATCATCGAAACGGCCGACGGCCAGCAGACCCTGGGGGTGATCAGGAGCCACACCGCTGAGGGCCTGCTGGTGGTGGACATCGCCGGCCAGGAAAAGACCGTGCCGCACCAGACCATCACCGGCGACACCACCCTTACGACCAGCCTCATGCCCATGGGCCTCGACCAGACCATGCCGGAGGGAGAGCTGCTCGACCTAGTGGCCTACCTGCGCAGCCTGAAGTGATGAGATGGCCGCGCCAGCCCAACAAAAAGGGCGCTTCACAGTCTGTTCTGTGAAGCGCCCGGAAAATGGTGCCCAGGGAGGGATTCGAACCCACGACCAATTGGTTAAGAGCCAACTGCTCTACCACTGAGCTACCTGGGCAAATATGGAACCATACCGATGGTACGCGGGGAGGGGATCGAACCCTCGGCCAATTGGTTAAAAGCCAACTGCTCTACCGCTGAGCTACCCGCGCGGATGGGGGGCGCTAAGTATTCATCTTTGCCCCGCTGGCAAGCTGAAAACACAGGTGCAGCCCGACTTTTTGCTTCCAGCCTCCGGTCTCCGGCGGGAGCTTCGCAACGACGCCCCTCCTCATTTTGCAAAGTTGAGAAGGCTTCGAGGCTCGAAAATCCCCTGGGTTCTTTCGATAGCCCTGCCATCCTGGGCCGTTCTTTCACCTCTCATGATCAGCCGTCGTCATTTCCTTTCTACCAGCCTGGGAGCCCTCAGCGTCTCCACCCTGCCCGCCATCGAGCCGATCAACCGGCCGGGCAAAAGCCGCATGCAACTCGGCGTCGCCGCCTACAGCTTCCGCGAATACTTTCAGTGGATGCGCGGCAAGGAGAACAAGCCCAAGGAGGGGCACAAGGCCTGGAGCATTCTCGACTTCATCGATTGGTGCGCCGACAACGACGTGCCTGGGGCCGAGGTGACGAGCTACTTCTTCCCGCCGGATGTCGATGAGAAGTTCCTGCTCGAGGTGAAACGCCACGCCTATCTGCGTGGGGTGCAGCTCGCCGGCACGGCCGTCGGCAACAACTTCGCCCTGCCCAAGGGCGAAAAGCTGAGTGCCGAGATCGCCGACGTGAAGCGCTGGATCGACTACGCAGCGATCATGAACGCCCCGCACATCCGGGTGTTCGCCGGTCCGCAGCCCAAGGGCCTGAGCGAGGAGGAGGCTGTGGCGAACTGCCAGGAAGCCTACCAGGAGTGCCTCGACTACGCCGGAAAGAAGGGCATCTTCCTCGGTCTGGAAAACCATGGCGGCATTGTTTCCGAACCCGAGAACCTTGTGAAGATGGTCAAGGCCGCGAAGAGCCCCTGGGCCGGCATCAACTGGGACAGCGGCAACTTCCACACCGAGGATCCCTATGGTGACCTCGCCAAGATCGCTCCTTATGCGATCAATGTGCAGCTCAAGATGGAGATGAGTCCGAAGGGCACCAAAAAGGGCGAAGGCCAGCCCGCCGACGTACCGCGCCTGCTGAAGATCCTGCGCGACGCCAACTATCAGGGCTGGTTCACCCTGGAGTATGAAGTCGCCAAGGATCCCTTTGTCGAAGTGCCGAAGATCCTTGAGATGCTGCGGCCGCTGCTGGGGTGAGCCTTGGGTTTACAATTGTTTACGATGGCTGACGATTGTTGACCATGGTTGCCGGGCCCTGGGCCTGCTCCATCGCACATTCATCAACTCCGTAGATCAATTTCAGCCTCATGAGAAAGCAGTTTCCGTTCGAAAAGTTAGAAGTCTGGCAGGAGGCCCGTCATCAAGTCGTGTCCGTCTATGATTGTTCGCGCAGCTTCCCGAAGGAGGAGCGGTTTGGCCTGACCAGCCAGTTGACACGCGCCGCCGTCTCGGTGGCAAACAACCTTGCTCAAGGCTGCGGCCGGGCAAGTTTCAAGGACCAGGCCAACTTTTCCAACCAGGCACACGGATCATTGATGGAGACCGCTTCGGATCTTATCATCGCCACAGACCTCGGATTTGTCACGGAAGCCGTCACCGATCCGCTCCTGTCGCAAGCCTACGATCTGTGCATTCGAATCCATAACCTTCGAGAGTCCCAACTGCGACGGGCCGACTCAGCTTCCTAACCACCGTCAACAACAGCAAACAACCGCCACCCACCCATGCCTCCCAAACTCACCACCACCCACTGGCTGATCATCATCATCGCCAGCATCGGCTTCCTCTTCGACACTTATGAGCTGCTGATGACACCGCTCGTGGCGGCCCCGGCGATCGCCGAGCTGCTGAAGCTGCCGCCGAGCAATCCGATCGTCACCAACTGGGTCGGCAACCTGCTCACCATCGCGGCCGTGTGCGGCGGCGTGTTTGGCCTGCTGGGTGGCTGGCTCGTGGACAAGTTCGGCCGCAAGACCATCATGGCGGCGAGCATCTTCCTGTATTCCGCCGCGCCCTTCTGCGCTGCGTATTCGACCTCGCTGACCACCTTCATCATCTTCCGCAGCGCGACCTTCATCGGCGTGTGCGTGGAGTTTGTCGCCGCCGTTACCTGGCTGGCCGAGGTCTTCCAGGACAAGAAACAAAAGGAGAAGTGGCTGGGCATCACCCAGGCCTTTGCCTCGATCGGCGGCGTCTGTGTGACCCTGGCCAGCATGTGGATCAACACGAAGCTCAAGTCCGGCGGACTCGACAGCTTCGGCCTTCCCTCCGGCCTCGACGGCACGGTCGGCGCCTGGCGTTACCTGCTGATGACCGGCATCCTGCCCGCCATCCCCATCGCCCTGCTTCTGCCATTCGTGCCGGAAAGCCAGGTCTGGCGTGAAAAGAAGGCCTCCGGCGCACTCAAGCGCCCGAGCTTCGGCGGCCTCTTCTCGCCTGAACTCCGCCGCGTGACGCTGGTCACCACCATCCTTTCCGCATGCGCCTACGGCATCGCCTTCGGCGCCCTGCAGGTGACCGTGGCCCGCGTGACCCCAGGCCTTCCCGAGCTTGCCCCGCAGGCCAAGATCATGAAGCCGATGATCGACGAGGCCAAGGCGCTCAACACCCAGCTCAACGCCCTGCCACCTGGCGATCCTGGCCGCAAGGAGATCGTCGCCAAGATCAAGGAGAACGCCATCCAGCAGGCGCCGCACAAGAAGGTGATTGATGAGATGAGCAGCAAGGTGCAGTTCCGCCAGGAGATGGGCGGCCTCATGGGGCGCATTCTCCTTGCCGTTCTGCTGATCGTCGGCATCAGCCGCGTGGCGTTGCTGAAGGTCTTCCAGGTGCCGGCGCTCATCATCCTGCCGGTGACCTATTTCATGCTGTTTGCCAAGGGCGGCGAAACCTTCCTCTGGGGCTACTTCCTCTGCGGTCTGGTGACGGTGGCCCAGTTCAGCTACTTCGGCGAATACCTGCCCAAGATCTTCCCGCTGCACCTGCGCGGCACCGGCGGCAGCTTTGCCACCAACGTCGGCGGACGCATGATCGGCACCTGCATGGCCACGGTGAACACCGGCTGGCTGGCACCGCTGCTGGCTGACGGCATCCAGAATGTTCGTCCGACTCACGTCGCCCTCGCCGCAGGCTACATCGCCACCGCGATGGCCGTCATCGCCCTCATCGTCGGCTTCTTCCTGCCCGAGCCGAAGGACGCGGACTGATCCGGCGAGCAACTCCATTCCAACGCCGGCCGGGGCCTCCCCGGCGGCGACAGCCGCTTTGGACTGCGTCAGCCGTGCTGCCGCCTTCATCCCACAGCACTGCTGCGGTGGCGCAAGACGCAACTCCACCCCCAGCCTGCGAACCACGGGGACGCAGATCTGCCATGCCATCGAAACTCCAGGATCATTCACGCCAGCAGGGCTGGCTCAACAAAGCGGCAGCAGGGCTCTGACCTTTACCCACAAAGTTGAAGATAGAGGTTGTACTCTGGTGGTGAAGGCTAGCTTCGTGCGGGTGTCCACTTCCTGCACCCGCAGGCTGCCTTCCTTTTCGCATGACCTTCAATCCAACGCTCAGTGGGCGGCGGATTCTGGCTCAGACTTCGCCCACGACCCACTTGTGGGTAAGGATCAGAGCAGGGCTGCCGCAGTCCATGTAGAGAGAGTCTGCCACATCGACGAATCCTCGAGCAGGCCCAATCATCATGGCGAACGAAAAGGGATCAGGGCGGCGACAGCCGCTTTGGACTGCGGCAGCCTGCTGCCGCCTTCAACCCGCAGCCCTGCTGCGGTGGCGCAAGACGCAGCTCCACCCCCAGCCTGCGAACCACGGGGACGCAGATCTGCCATGCCATCGAAACTCCAGGATCATTCACGCCAGCAGGGCTGGCTCAGGAAAGCGGTAGCACGGCTCTGAGCTTTACCCACAAGTCAGGAGATAGAGGTTGTACGCTGCTTGCCGTGGCTATCTTCGTGCGGGTGTCCAACCCACCCCGCCGCCCTGTTCGCGCCACCCGTTCATCCGCCGCCGCCAAC